>JBGPEO010000043.1:0-17986 GCA_041482895.1 Candidatus Dormibacteraceae bacterium
AGCGTCCCGTACTCCTGCTGGACGATGTTCTGTCTGAGCTGGACGGTGAACGGCGGGCCGCCCTGCTGAGGCAGGTGGCTAGCGCCGGCCAGGTCATCATTACCGCGGTCGAGGCGGGTCCGTTCCCGCCTGAGCTCATCGCAAATTCGATGGTCTGGACCGTCGCCGAAGGCAGGATCGAAGCCTGTGGATAAGTTGGGCAATATCCTGCCGAGAGTGCTGCGCCGGCAGCCTGGCGGCTCGAGGCTCCTGGGTACCCAGGTTGCTTCCGCGTTTCGCACCGTGATCGGGGCCGAACCAGCGAGCCTTTGCGACGAGATCGAGCTTCATTCGGGCACGCTCGTAGTCACCACCTCCAGCCCGGCGCTCGCCCACCAGCTGCGCCTGGACTCGGAGGCCATCGTCGCCCGGCTGAACGGTCTCGACCTGGGCCGGAAGGTGCGTGCGCTGCGGGTCCGAATCGGGCACTCGACACCGGCGCAATGAGCACCCGCCTGGGGGCCGGGCAGCGCGCGGCCGCGGCGATCGGAGGGGGCCCGATCCGGGTGGTCGCGGGCGCCGGCACTGGAAAGACGGCGGTCATCGCGGAGCGCTTCCGCCGGCTACTCACCGGGGGCTCCTCTCCCTCTTCGATCCTGGTCATGACGTTCACGGAACGCGCGGCAGCTGAGATGCGTCAGCGCATCGAGGACCAGATCGAAGTCGTCGCTCCGGCGGTGGGGACGTTTCATTCGATCGCCCTCGGGTGGCTGCGCGCCGACGGCCGCGCGGTCGGGGTTCCGGCCGGCTTTCGAATCCTGACCGGCGCCGACCGCTGGATCCTCGCCCGTGAGCTGATGTGGGAGCTCGGCGACAACGCCCTCACGGGCGACGATCGGCCGGACGACCTTGTGGCGCCCGCGCTGCAGATGCTCGAGCGGATGAAGCAGGAGTTGGTCCCCATTGCAAGACTCGCGACCTGGGCCTCCTCGACCGACGATCGGGAGCGAGGCGACCTGATGCGGGCCTGCGTCCGCTTGTTCCGCGCGTACGAGAAAGAATGTCGCAAGCACCGCTACCTCGACTTCGAGGACCTGCTCGTGCTCGCCGTCCGGATGCTCGAGAGCCAGCCCGGGATCCTGGACAGGTACACCGACCGCTACCTGAACGTGCTCGTCGACGAGTACCAGGACCTGAACCTTGCGCAGGAGCGCCTGGTCGAGCTGGTCGCCTCGAGAAGCGAGCCTTTTGTCGTGGGCGACGACGACCAGTCCATCTATCGATTTCGTGGGGCGTCACGGGCCAGCCTCGAGAGGTTCATCGCCAGCTTTCCGAGCACCAGGACCCTGACCATGGGACGGAACCGTAGAAGCTCGCGGCGCATCGTGGCGGCAGCAGCCACGCTCATCGGAGGAAACGCCGATCGCCTTCCGAAACAGCTGATGTCCGCCATGGCCGGACCGCAGGTCGAGCTGTGGAGCTGTCCCGATGGCGTGACCGAGGCCGCTGCCATCGCCGCTCATGCCGCGGGTCTGGTTGAACGTGGAACATCGCTGCACGAGATCGCGGTCCTGTGCCGAACCAATGCGATCGCGCGTCCGATAGCCGCGGCTCTCGCTGCCCAGGGACTGCCCCACGTGGTGATCGGGGGTCGTGGCTTTCACGACCGCGCGGAGATACGAGACGTCATCGCGCTCCTCCGGGTGCTGCTCGACCCTGACGACGTGGTCGCAATCGCCCGGGCCATCACGCGCCCGCCCTGGAGCCTCGATCCGTCGACCACGCTGGCGCGGCTTCGGGATCGCGGCGAACTTCCACCGCTCACCGCAATCAAGGCGTGGACGCCGGCTGCGCCGGCCGCGAGCCTGCTGGAGGAGCTCGCATCGGCCGTGAGCCAGCTCGACGTGCGCGACCTCTTCTTCGAGCTGATGAACCGCAGCCGTTATCTCGAGGTGGTCGGTGACACGCTCGAAGCAGGCGAGGCGGCGCGCGTCACCGCGAACGTGAGCCGTTTTGCCGAGATGGTCGCCGAGTTCAGCGAAAACGTCGTGGATCGGTCTCTCTCCTCATACATGCGGCACCTCGAGCTCGTCTTGCTGTCCGGGGAGGACGAGGAGCCGGCACCGGTCGAGACTGTGGACGACGCGATCCATGTCATGACCATCCACCAGGCGAAAGGTCTGGAGTTCGACGCCGTCTTCGTGCCCGGCCTGGTCGAGGGGCGCCTGCCACAGTCCGGAAGGTCACCTCGCTTCGAGCTTCCCGCCGCCGTCCTGGAGCCTCTCGTTCGAAGTCGAGAGGACGTGGTCGCAGAGGAGCGCAGGCTGCTCTACGTCGCGATGACCCGGGCGCGACGTCACCTGTTCCTGACGCGTGCCTCGCACTACGAGGGCGGCCGGCGATGGAGGGATTCGCGGTTCCTGGATGAGGTTCGCGCTGCCGGCCCGCGCACGGTCTGTGAGCGCACGTTCGAGTCCGTCGCGCTGCCGGCGGAACCTCGGAAGCCGGTACCAAGAAAGGGCGAGGTCGTGCTTTCCTACAGCGCGATCGCCGCCTACCGCGACTGCCCCCGCCAGTACTGGTACCGGCAGGAGCAGCGGCTGCCGGCGGTGCAGAGCGCCGAGGCGGTGCACGGGGTCATCCAGCACGAGGCTCTGCGCCAGGCGGGAGAGGTCCGCAAGAGCGGCCGGCAGGTGACCGCCCGGGCCTTGAGATCCATCCACGATGAGGTCTGGCGCCAAAGCACCTTTCCGGACCCCCGGCGGGCGCCTACCTTCAAGCGGATCGGCGCGGCTCAGCTCGAGGCGTACCGCAGCCGGGGAGGATTCGACGCGTCACCCGAGTACCTCGAGCATCCGTTCAGCGCGGCGGTCGACGGCTGGACGCTTCGGGGCGTCATCGACCGCATCGATCGCACCGAGTCAGGCTGGCGGATCGTCGACTACAAGAGCGGCCGGCCTCAGACCCGCAGCCGCCGCGACCTGCAAGTCGCGCTCTACGCACTGGGCGCGAGCAGCTCGCTGCGCCTGGATCCTGTGGAGCTGGAGGTCGTCTACCTGGCGAAGGGCGAGAGAGTCAAGGTCGAGAAGGTGACGGGTCTCGTGGCCGAAGCCACGCGCCAGGCGGCGGAGGTGGCGGAAGGAGTGAGGGACGGAAGGTTCGAGGCGCGGCCCGAGCGAAGGCGCTGCCGGCTCTGTCCCTACCGGCTCGCCTGCGCCGAAGCCTTGTAGCGGGCGGCCAGCAGCAGACACTCGCGGGCGATGTCAGAAGACGCATACGGATGCGCCAGCTCCTGTGCTTTGCGCGACATCTCTCGCCATGTTGGGCCGCCCTCGGCCAGAACCCTGACCTCGTCCAGCAGGTCCGAGTCCTTCGGCGCGTACGCGCCGAATCCTGAGTCGACGACGTAGTCGACGTTCGGCGTTTCCTGTCCGGGCAGGAACCCGGTGATGATCAACGGAAGACCTGTGGCCAGCGCCTCGGCGATCGCGCCGGGACCCGCCTTGGTCACGACCATGTCGCATGCGCGCATCAGTTCGGGCATGTAGTCGACAAATCCCAGCACCAGCGTCGGCGTCGCGAAACGGAGCTCTTGCAGGCGCCGCCGAAGCTTTTCGTTCCGTCCCGCCACGACCACGAGCTGCCATTGGTAGGGCTCCCAGGCAAGGGTGCGCACCTGCTGGGTGAGGTGTCCGACCCCGGCCGCGCCGCCCATGACCAGCACCGTGAATCGATCCTCGTCCAGCCCAAAGCGCCGGCGCAGCGCCTGCTTCTCGCCCCGCGCAGGTGGCCTGAACCGGAGGTCGACCGGGAGGCCGAGAAGCTTGACCCGGTCGGCCGGAACCCGGCGCCGCAGCGCCACCTTGCGAGCCAGCTCGGTGGGGGCGATCACAAGGTCGGCCTGGCTGAAGGTCCAGCCGCGGTGGAAGTCGACGAGATCGGTGATCACCGTCATGAGCGCGCGCGGCCGGCCGCTCTTGCGAATCGCCTGGTGGCTGATGTGGTTGAGCAGCGGGTGGACAGAAAGCACAACGTCGGGGTCGTGTGCCCTCAACAGATCCAGCACCGAATTGCGCACCCCTGGTCCGAACACGGCGCGGATCGCCGCGAACGCGGCCCTGGTGTTGCTCGTGTGGTAGACGGCCCCCCAGGCAGCGCGCGAGCGCTGGATCACCGGCGAGTAGAGCGAGGCGAGTCTCCTGACTACGGTCGGGCCCTGCCCGATCAATGGATCGGCCACCGTGATTACGCAGCTGGGGTCGAGCAGCTTGAGCGCATCGGTGAGGGCGCGTGCGGCGGCTCGGTGACCCCCGCCCGTGTCACTGAAGAGGATCAGGATCCGCGGGGAACCACCTGCCGGTGTCGGTAGGAGAGGCGGCGCCGTGGGATGGTCGGCGTCGGCCGGCTGGGCGCTTACTTCCGTCGCGCTGCCGCGCGGCGCGCGATCCACCGCATGTTGTACTGGGCCAGCAGGTAGGTGAGGAAGACCATCGCGATGATCCCGATGCTCACCCAGAGGATCGTTCGCTTGGCGAGCTCACCCGCGGGGAGCGGCGCCGCACCGGCGCCAAGGCTGTTCTGCTGAATGATGTAGGAGGCCAGGTCCTTGACGTCCTGGTCGGTCAGGGCGGCGTTGCCGCCCTTGGCAGGCATCGCAATCTGCTTAGGGTCGCCGGTTTGTGGCGTGCGGCCGTTGGTGATGATGTCGATCAAGAAGTTGGGGTCGAGGGGGTTGGCAACCCCAGGCAGCTTGTCGATCGGGTTGAGGACCGCGCCGATTCCGCCCTCGAGGCTGGCACCGTGGCAAGTCGCGCAGTTTTGAGCGTAGAGAGTGGCTCCCCTGGCGGGGTCGCCCGGGAGCGCAGGGCCGCCTACTGGCGAGGGCGAGGGCGAGCTGTCCGCAAGGGTCGTGATCGCCGTGAAGGCGATCAGCGCAGGAACCGCCAGCGCGACCAGTGCGGAGAGCTTGAACCGCTGCGGAAGGCGCATGGCGCGCCAAATCATAACTACCTCTATTCTCAGGCCTCGGCGGGAATAGCTGCTGACCGGGTAGGTTTTACTGGTAATGGCTTCTTGCGCGCCGACCTCTCGTTCCGGCTTCTGCTGCGTCTCACGGCGCTGGCTTGACGCGAGATCGGCTTATCGTGGCTGAGGCGACCCGACTGATCGACGACCGCACCGCCCGCCGGCGGATCGCGGTCATCTCCATGCACACGTCACCGACCGCTTCGCTGGGCCAGAACGCGAACGGCGGTTTGAACGTATACGTCCGGGAGATCTGCACCGCGTTCAGCGAGCGGGGCATAGCCACCGACATTTTCACCCGGAAGCAGTCCATAGATGACCCGAGTGTCGAGCTCCTGGCCCCACTGTCGCGGGTGATCTACCTCCCGGCGGGCAACGGGCTTGACAAGTACTCCCTCTATCGCGAGGTGCCATCGTTCGCCTCACAGGTCGCGCAATTCGCGGCAGGCGAGAAGGTCGCATACGACCTCCTTTACTCGCACTACTGGCTCTCGGGCGAGGTTGCTTGCCTGCTCCGGCCAAACCTCGCGACCGGTTGGGCTCACATCGCCCACACGCTCGGACTCGTGAAGAACCGCACGCTCGCGACCGGCGCCCGGCCGGAACCCGAGCTGCGTATTCGCATCGAGGGTGAGCTTGCGCAGCAGGCGGACCTCCTGATCGCTTCGACCGCCGACGAGGCCCAGGAACTGATCGAGGGCTATGGCGCCGACCCCGAGCGGGTCAACGTGGTTGCGCCGGGGGTCGACCTCGGGACGTTCCAGCCACTGGATCGGGCGGAGGCTCGGCGCGTGGTCGGTTACGGAAGCGGGCGCCTGCTGCTCTTCGTGGGCAGGCTCGAGCGCCTCAAGGGGGTCGAGATTGCGATCCGCGCGCTCGGTCTGCTGCGTGACCGCCAGCATGACGACGTCCGGCTCTTGATCCTCGGCGAGGACAGCCACGAGGGCGAGGAGAGCGAAAAGGCTCGACTCAAAGCGATCGCTTCAGAAGTCGGTGTGCGCGATCGGGTCGACTTCGTCGGTTCGGTCGCCCACCACGAGCTGCCGTACTTCTACGCCGCGGCCGATGTCTGCGTGATGCCGTCGTACAGCGAATCCTTTGGCCTGGTCGCGCTCGAGGCGCAGGCATGCGGCTGTCCCGTGGTCGCCTCGGGTGTCTCCGGCCTGCGCTCGGTAGTGCGCGATGAGGTCAGCGGATATCTGATCGACGAGCACGATCCCGCGGCGTACGCCGAGCGCATCGGACGCCTCCTCGAAAACAGCGAGCTTGCTCAGCAGATGGGCCGTCGCGGCCGTCTCCTGGCTCAGCGTTTCTCTTGGACCCGAACCGCCGACCGGCTCGAGCTGCTCTTCGAGCCCGTAGTGGAAAGAAATCAGGCTTTGGTCCAGGCCAGCGCGCGACACGAATAGGGAAACGACACCGGGTCGAATCGCGTCAGCGCCGTCGGCCGCGTTCCATCGGCGTTCATCAGCCATACCTGGTTTCCGCTGACGAACGCGATCTGGTGCCCATCCGGTGATGGCACGGGGGCGGAGAGGTCGATGTTGAGGTCGGACGGAAGGCCTGAGCCCGGGTTCAACGCGGCCGCGGGCGCGACGACGTTCACCACAAACGCTTTGTGCCCGCTGCTCCCCGCCGACTGCGTAACGGCGGCGACCACGAGGTGGGTCGAGTCGGGAAGCCAGGACGGTGAACCCAGTTCCCCGGATGCCACTGTGGTCGTCGCCCCTCCTCCGACGAGATTCTTCACCTGAAGGCTGGTCGCCCCGCCGTCGTCTCGCAGATATGCGATCCGATTTCCTGAAGGCGCCCAGCTGATGTCGCTGACCCCGCCCGTATCCATCGTCAGCAGATAGCGCGCACGCAGGCCGACGTCGTAACCCCACACCTTGTTTGGCGCGAGGGCGCCCTGCACGAATGCCAGCCTCAAGCCGTTGGGAGCAACCGTCGCCTGAGCAACGTCCACTGAGATCACCTCATCACTTCCGTCGGCTGACTGTCGATGCAGGACCCCCGTGTCGTCGATGTACACGTAACCCATGCCCGGGGCGAGTGCCGCCGCCCACGCTCCTTTGAAGTTGAGCTGCGTTGTGCCGCTGCCGGGTACGAATTCGGACCAGGTCTCGCCGTCGCCCTGGATCAGAAGACGGTCGCCGCTCGGCGACCAGCTGAATGAACGAACAGCGCTGGCGTCAAACAACTGGCGCGGGAAACCGGTCTCATTGACGATCCACAATCCTCCGGAGGCTCCGCCCGCACCGGACGTGGCGAAGGCCAGCCAGCCCCGCAGGACGTGGGGAGAACCGGTGGTGAAGCTGACGGTCTGATCACGCCCGAGCTGGTTGCCATCGATGTCGAGCGCGGCCGTGTTTACCGAAACCTGATAGGTGGTCTTGGGGGCCAGGAGCTCTGACGGGGCGATGATCGCCCGTCGCCCATCCGCCGGATCGAGCCGCACGTCGAACGGAATAGTGGGGTCGAACGTGACCGCCGACCGCAAGCTGGCCGCGTTCATCTCGCGCGTGAAGTTAAGAGTGATATAGGCGGCGGGGTCGACGCCGGCCTCGGCGTCGCTGGGCGTCGAGGCGGCGAGGTTCGGAGGACCCTCGGTCACAAAGGCCCAATGGTGACGCAGCGTATAGGTGTTGCCCGCGAGGTCTCGGTAGCCGGGATCGAGTATCACCTCATAGGTGGTGCTGGCCTGCAGCGTCGCGTGTGTGTAGACGAGTTGCCGCGGGCTCTCCCATTGCACCGTGCCGCTGGTCGCAGGCGCCAGGTGGAGCCGGCCCACGACGGACGCCTGGTCGACCTCGTGATCGAACGTAATCCTGATCGGGGCGGCGGTCGACACCTCTGCCGCGCCGCGTTGTGGAGAGTAGTCGACGATCTGGGGTGGGGTGCCACCGCATGCGGTCAGCGGGAGCAGCAACGCGACAACACCTGTAACTGAAACGAGGTAACGCATTCGGCTGCTACATATGACTCCGGCCCACCCCCACCAGACCTCCCCCTGAAGGGGGAGGGTATTTAGAGGTGAGACTTGAGCCGGGCCCTCATCTCCTGGGCAAGCTGCTCGAGTCGCGACGAATCCACGAAGAGGAGCGAGATGCTTGGGATCTGGTCGATCGCGGCTTCAACACCGACGAGCGACGGGTCCGCGGCTCCGAGTATGTCCTTCACCTTGCGCGCACGGTTGCCAAGCGCATCCTCCGCCATCGCCTGTAGCTCGGCAACGATGGTTGCCCAATCGAGCTGAGGTCCGGATGACTGGGGCGGCGTGGTTGGTGCGACCTGCATCGTGGGTGGCGTCGGCTGCGTATAGCTGGAGTACCCACCCGTGGGAATCTGCGCGGTCGGCGGCTCCGCCTGCATCGCCGGCATCACCGGGATGGTCGGGTTGGTCGGCATGACCGGTTCGGGCGCGGGAGCCATGGGCGGCGGCACAGCCACCACGGGCGCCGGAGATTGCGACCGCGAGTTACGCAACCCCCCGACGATCTCGTCGACGTCAAGCGGCGGGTGTTTGGTCGCGTCCGCCGATTTGACCTCGATCATCGCGGCGGGGTCATCGCAGAGGGCGAGCGCGCGGTCTGGCTTGTCTGAGATGTCGCGCGACTCGCTTGTGTACGCGCCGGCCAGCTCGCCGTCCGAGAGGATGATCACGCCGGTGCCACCCGCCGACCGGATCATGACGCTGCCGCTCAGCTTCCGGTCGCTGAGGAACTTCAAGAGCGCCTTCATGTCGACCCACGCTGCATACAGCTCCGTGTACATCGGCCTCGAAACCGTCAGCTCGTAAAGGCCGTCGATGAGCTCCGGCGACAGTCCGACCACATCGAGGACCCCGTGTCCGCTGGTCACGTCGTCGTTGAACTGCTGCAGCGCTTGCTTCCCGAGCACGAGGCTGCCGGCATCGGCGGCCCCGTCGTACATGCACTCGAGCGCGAGGCCCTCGCGGAACAGGATCAGTCCTGACGCGTCGTCCGTCAGCAGGCGCACGTAACCCGTGTAGCCCTCTTTTTCGAGGGTCGTGATCAGGCGCGGGAAATCCACGAACGACGTTTTCAACGAGTCATAGATGATCTGGCCCGCGGGAACGGGAATCGGTTCGCGCCCGTGCTTCGGTTGCGGGCGGTGCTTCACGCCACGTCTCGGCTGGGGTGCTTCCACCTTCCTCTCCGGTTCAGCATGATCTTTGCGCTCGGCGCGTGTTTCCGGCCTCGGCTCCGGCTCCGGTTCGGGCCTCGGTTCGGCAGCGCCCTGCGCCTTAGGCGCTGATTCAGCGGTCTGGACCAGCTCCGTGATGCCGGCCTTGACTGACTCATCGGCTGGGAGTTTGGCCTTGGCGTCAAACTCGAAGTCGCCCTTGGTCCAATGAAGGGCGGAGACGACAGCGTCATCGCCGGCCTTTCCGTCACTCTGGGCGTGGAAAAGGTGGCCGAACAAAAAGTACAGCGAGGCCGACTGTCCGTTCCCATTGCGGACGGTAAGGGTACCTGTGGAGCGCTCACCTTGAGCAGACTCCAGAAGCGATCGAAGGGGAACGTCGGCCAATGAGCCGTGAGACTGCAAGAGCTTCTCTCCTGAGGATCGGCCCAGCCCGATCGTGGGATTAAGAGAAAGTTAGTATAGATATCGAGATCAGATGCGCGCGCCCGGAGCCGCCTGAGACCGGCGAAGCCGCCTTGTTCTCCGACCTGCCATCACCTGAATCGGGCGAAGGCGCCCTGGTGACCGCGAAGCCGATGCGTGCGCGCTTGATGCTCGTTCGGCACGGCCAATCGACCTGGAATCGAGAGCATCGCATCCAGGGCCAGCTCGATCCTCCGCTTTCGGACGAAGGGCGCCGGCAGGCCGAGCTGCTGGCGAACAGGCTTGCGGGCCGCCGGTTCGCGGCCTTCTATTCGAGCGACCTGACACGGGCTTTCCAGACCGCGGAGCTGGTCGGCGACGTGATCGGCTTGCAGCCCTCCCCCACGCCGGGCCTCCGCGAGATCTTCCTCGGCGAGTGGGAGGGTCTGCGCGCCGACGAGCTGGCCGTCCGGTTTCCAGAAGCCTGGGCGCGATGGAACCAGGAGCCTGATTGGGACCTCGTGCCCGGCGGAGAGGGCGCGGCGGTCTTCGAAGCCCGCGTTGGGGTCGCTCTGGACGCGATCCTCGACCGTCACCCGCATGAAGACGTGCTGGTCGTCACGCATGGCGGGGTCATCCAGGTGGCGCTGCATGGAGTGATCGGCCGCTCCAGCTATGGTCTGTTCGCTTTCAAGATCCAGAACGCCTCGATCTCGCTGATTGAGAGGGCCGCCGGTCGCAGCTTCATCGGTGGCTCCAACGACATAAGTCATCTCGAACCGTCGCTCCTCACCGAACCCGGCCCGGGATGACGCAGGAAGCGTCGCGGTGGGATGGCGAGCTCGAGGAGCTAGCCTCGCCCGCCCCACTGCTGCAATCGTGGGCATGGGGCGAGGTCCAGGCTCGCGCGGGCTGGCGCATCGAGAGGGTGGGCCTCGAGGGCGGATCGATGGCCAGCGTGCAGGTGCGGTCGGTCGGCCCTGCACGCGAGGCTTACGTTCCGCGCGGCCCGGTACCGGCAACGGCTGACGCAGTCGATAGGCTGGTCGACTGGGCTCGGGCCGCAAGGATGGCGCGCCTGATCATCGAACCGGAGGCGCCCCCGGCTCTCGCGGAGGCGCTCGCCGAGCGGAACTTTTCAGCAGTGGCTCCGATCCAGCCGGAGCACACCCGGATCGTCGGGCTCCGGCCCCCGGAAGAAATGCTCAAGACCTTCCGGCATGGGCGCCGTTACAACATTCGTGCCGGTCTCCGGCGTGGCGTCGTCGTCAAGGAGGGCAAAGACGCTGCCGAGCTCGGGCGCCAGTCGGCTGCGGTCGAACGGCGCGAGTCGATCCACCTCCCTGATCGGGGTTACTACGAGCTGCTGCTCGAGCGCCTGCCGTGGTGCCGCACCTATACCGCTTACGGAGAAGACCACGAGGAGGCGCTTGCCACCGTGCTGGTAGCGCGCCACGCGGGCCGTGCCTACAGCCTTTTCGCAGGCCGCAGCGGCGCCCACCCTGAGTTGATGGGCAACGACCTCGCGTGGTGGTCGGCGCTCAGCTCGGCCGCGGAGGCCGGCTGCCGCGACTTCGACCTGTGGGGCGTGCCGCCGCCCGGCGCAGGCCCAGACCACCCCTGGCACGGCCTGGGCTTCTTCAAGTCCGAGTTCGGGGGTGAGGAGGTGACGTACGCCGGCGCCTGGGAGCTGGTGCTCTCCGCAGCCGGCGCCGGGCTCATCGCCCTCGAAAAGAAGTCGCGCAGCTACGTTCGGGGGTTGAAACGAAACATCTCCTAACAATCCTTCAGATCGATTAGGATGAATAGCAGGTGGGTGCGGTGGTGGAATCCTCTCGGAAAGTCTTGATCGTGGACCCCGACGCGGCGACGCGCCGGGAGGTTCGCGCCGCGTGCGAGCAGGACGGCTACCAGGTGCTCGAGGCTGACGGCGCGACCGAGGCGCTTCGCCAGGTGGAGCACTCCCATCCGAATCTGATCTTGCTCGAGGTCACGCTCCCCGACGGCGCCGGTTTCGACGTGTGCAGGGAGTTGCGAAAGCTGGATCCGGCCGTGCCCGTGATCATGATGAGCTCCCGCTCCGACGAGATCGATGTCGTGGTCGCCCTGGAAATCGGAGCCGACGACTACGTCAGCAAGCCGCTGCGGCTGCGCGAGCTGGTGGCGCGCATGACTGCGCACCTGCGGCGGACCCGGTTCGAGTCGGCAGAGGCGATGCGCAGCCGGCTCGAGTTCCGCGACCTCGTGATCGACGTCAACGAGCGCAGGACGTACAAGTCAGGCAAGGAGGTTGAGCTCACCCACACGGAGTTCGACCTGCTGACGTTTCTTGCGAGCAACGCCGGCAAGGTGCTCAGCCGCGAGAAGATCCTGAACTCGATCTGGGGTTACGAATACCCGATCGAGACCCGCGTGATCGACGTGCACATCCGCAACCTCCGGCGCAAGATCGAAAGCCAGCCCTCGCGTCCTTATTACATCCTGGCCGTCCCAGGAATCGGCTACCGGTTCACCAACGCCCGGCCGGCTTAGTAAGGGGGTATTCAACTCCTAGCTCGCCGAGCGATTTCCTCACGAACTCGCGCTCGCCGATGCGCGGGTGCGGAATCACCAGGTCGCGCTGCTCGACGCGTTCGTCGCCGAACAGCAGGATGTCGACGTCGATGACCCGAGGCCCCCAGCGCCTCGTCGGCTTGCGCCCGCCCTCGACCTCGACCAGCTTGGCCGCTTTCAGCAACTGGCGCGGCGTACCTGGCCAATCCACCTCGACGACCTGGTTCAGGAAGCGGGGCTGGTCGCTGACCCCCCACGGCTCGGTCTCCATGACGCGACTTTGACGCAGAACGCGCGCTCCTTTTTGACGCAGCCGCCTGCGCGCGGCGCCCAGGTTGCGGGCTCGCGAACCGAGGTTGGAACCTAGTCCCAGATAGGCGATCGTCAACGCATGCGATCGGCGATCTGCGCGACGCGCGTCATCTCTTTCACGTCGTGGACGCGGACGACATCGGCTCCGCGCAAGATGGCCGCGGTCACGGTGGCGCCCGTGCCCTCCAGCCTCTGATCGACGGGGACGTCGAGCGCCTTGCCGATGAACGACTTGCGCGATGTTCCGATGAGGATCGGCTGGCCGAGCTCGCGCAGCTCCTCGAGCCGCCGCATCACGACCCAGTTCTGCTCCGCGGTCTTGCCGAAGCCGATCCCGGGGTCGATGAGCACGCGCACGCGCGGCACGCCGGCGTCCAGCGCGCGCTCGATCGAGGCGCGAAGGAAGCGCTTGATCTCGTCCATCAGGTCCCCTGAATAGTCCGTCCCGTCCTGGTTGTGCATCAAGACCAGCGCGCAGCTCTTGCTCGCAGCGAGCCGGGCCAGGTCCGGTGAGCGTGTCAGGCCCCAGATGTCGTTGAGCATCGTCGCGCCCGCTGCGACTGCAGCCTCCGCGACCTCGAGCTTGTAGGTGTCGATCGAGACGGGGACCTCGGCTTCGTGGGCAAGTCGCGCCACCACCAGTTCAGTCCGCGAGATCTCTTCGGCAACGCTGATCGGCTGGTGTCCGGGTCGGGTCGATTCGCCCCCGACGTCGAGCATGTCCGCACCCTCGCGCACCATGCGCAGCCCCTGCGAAACCGCTGCCTCCAGGTCGGCGCCCGTGCCGTCACCGCTGAAGGAATCGGGCGTCACGTTGATGATTCCCATGACGTAGGTTCGCGAGCCCCATTCGAAGCGGTGGCCACCGATGTCCGCGATCACCTGCCGATTATCCTTCGGTCAGGAATGAAGCTCCACGAGCTGGCCCGCGGCACTGGCGCGGTCCTGGATGGCAACGGCGACGTCGAGATCACCGGCATCGCCTACGACTCTCGGCGCGTGAAGCCCGGAGACCTCTTCGTCGCAGTCGAAGGCCTGAGCTCGGACGGGCATGCATTCGTAGCGGACGCCCTGGCCAGAGGCGCCGCCGCCGTCGCCGTCGACAGGGAGGTGACGCTGCCGCCCGGCACGCCCCACCTGCGTATGCCGTCCACGCGGATTGGGCTCGCCGAGCTGGCGGCGGAGTTCTACGGCAGGCCTTCGCGAACGCTGAGGGTGGCCGGTATCACAGGGACGGATGGGAAGACGACGACCACCCACATGGCCGAGCACGTCCTCCAGGCCAGCGGCGTGGTGGCGGGAGCGATGAGCACGGTTTCGTTCACCGGCACCGGCGGAGAGGTGGACAACCTCAGCGGCCAGACGACGATGGAGGCGCCCGAGGTCCAGGCGTGGCTGGCGCGAATGGTCGAGGGCGGCGTCGCGTGCGCGGTCATCGAGACGACATCGCATGCGCTCGTGCAGGAGAGGGTCCGGGCGTGCGATTTCGACGTGGCCGCGTTCACCAATGTCGGCCACGACCACCTGGATTACCACGCGACGTGGGACGACTACCTCGAAGCCAAGGCGCGCCTGATCGACCTCACCGCAAGCGCGATCGACAAGGGAATCGAGAAGACAGCGATCTTGAATCGCGACGACGCGAGCTACGAGCGTCTGTCCCGCCGGCCGATAGCGCGGCGGTGGACCTATGGACTGACGACGGCTTCCGACCTCCATCCTCTCGACCTCAACGTCACCGGCTCGGGCTCGCGCTTTCGCATGAAGACCCCGCTCGGCGAGACGGATGTGACCCTGCACGTGCCCGCTCGATTCAATATCTACAACGCGCTGTGCGCGGCCGGGGTCTGCCTCGCGCTGGGCGTGCCGCTGGACTCCGTCGGCACGGGCCTTGCCGGTTTCGAGGGCGTACGTGGAAGGCTCGAGCCGGTCGACGTGGGCCAGGACTTTCGCGTCTACATCGACTTCGCGCATTCGGCCGGTGCGCTGGCCAGCGCGCTGGCGGAGCTCCGCCCCTTCACGTCGGGCCGCCTGATCGTGGTGTTCGGCTCGACCGCGCGCTCCGACCACGACAGGCCTGGTATGGGACGGGCGGCGGCCGATTTCTCCGACTTCTTCATCATCACCACTGACGATCCTCTTGACCAGGATCCAGTGGAGATCGCGCGTGACGTGCAGAGCGGCGCGGAGGGGAAGGCGCCGGGGCGCGACTACGAGATCGTCATCGACCGGCGCGCGGCGATCCGGCGCGCGATCGAGCTGGCGCGGCCAGGCGACTGCGTGCTGCTGGCGGGCAAAGGCCACGAACGTTCGATGCGGATGGCCTCGGGCTCAGAGCCGTGGGACGAGCGGGCGGAAGCCGAGGCGGCGATCAGGGAGAGGCTGGCTCTCGCGTAGACGCTTTTCCGCCGCCGACCATGCGCACGATTTCGACGGTATCGCCCTGGGCCAGCGTCACCGCGTCGTAGGCGGCGCGCTCGATGATGGATCCGTTGTGTTCGACCGCGACCGCGCGCGGGTTCACGCCGAGTTGATCGAGATAGGCGAGGAGCTGGGTCGGACGCTCCAGCTCGACCCTTTTGCCGTTGATCTGCAGCGAGATCATTCGAACAGCCTGATGGCCGCATAGCCTGCGGCCCCCACGGCCAGGATCTCGTTGACCCGCGCCTCGGTTACGCCGCCGATCGCGAGGACGGGAATCCCTACCGAGCGCACGAGTTGCGCCAGGGCATCGAGGCCGGCGGGTTTGGTGCCAGGGTGGCTGGCGCTCTCCCACACGGGACCGAAGATCACGTAGTCCGCGCCTTCGCGTTCCGCCTGCTGGGCGGCCGCGATCGAGTGCACAGAGCGTCCGACGAGGCGCCAGCTTAGAAGGTTTCGCGCCTCGGCGACGGTGATGTCACTCTCAGGAAGGTTGACCCCGGCTGCTCCAGTCGCGAGTGCCACGTCGCAGCGCGAACTCACCACGACGGGAATCGACGCTGCTGCGACGAGCTCGGTCGCCTCCTTTTCCAGCGCGGCGATGCTGAGGCCGGGAGCGCGCAGCTGGATGATCGTGGCTGATATGCGTTTAAGCCCCTCTCCCCGCCCCTCTCCCCGAGGGGGAGAGGGAGTGGCGGCCCTAAGCCCAGCCGCGGCGCTGGACACGATCGCCATCGCCACCGGCGGGGCTAGGTCGGTCGCGAGATGCCCTCGGTGGGCGAGCTCGGGCTGGCCTCGCCGCGCCTGGGGATCCGTCCGGCGTTGTAGGCCTTTCGCCCGGCCTCCGCGCCCTCTCTGATGGCGGCGGCCATCAACGCCGGGTCGCGGGCGAGGGCGATCGCGCTGTTCACGAGCACCGCGTCGGCGCCGAGCTCCATCGCAAGCGCGGCATCCGAGGGCGCTCCGATGCCCGCATCGACGACGACAGGAATCGAAGCCTCTTCGATGATGATTCGAATCTGCTCCAGCGTCTGGAGACCCTGTCCCGAACCGATCGGTGAGCCGAGCGGCATCACGGTCACGGTGCCGATCTCCTCGAGCTTCTTCGCCAGCACCGGGTCGGCATTGATGTAGGGCAGGACCTTGAATCCCTCGCCGACGAGCACCCGCGCCGCCTTCAGCGTCTCCTCCGGATCCGGAAAGAGGTAGCGCGGGTCGGGGATGACCTCGAGCTTGACCCAGTCCGACAGCCCCATCGACCGGGCGAGACGCGCGATGCGGATCGCCTCGTCGGCGGTGCGGCAGCCCGCCGTGTTGGGCAGGATGCGGTAGCGCTTCCAGTCGATGACGTCGAGGATCGTCTTCTTCTTCGCGTCGTCGAGATCCAGCCGGCGCAGGGCCACAGTGACGAGCTCGCAACCGGACGCCTCGAGCGCGGCGAGCATCGACTCGTCGGTCGGGTACTTCCCGGTTCCCAGGAACAGCCGCGAACGCAGCTCGACGCCCGCGATCACCAACCGGTCGGCGGCGGCGATCGTCTGCATGGTTCCAGCTTAGCGAAGCATTGGAAATCCCCGCCCCCCGAGGGGAGCTGGGAAGACGGCTAGGGCAGGCTCTGTTGCACCAGGAGCGTCCTGTCGCGTTCGTAGGTCAGTCGCTTGATCGCATCCTCGACCGACAGCCACAGCAGCCTGTCCACCTCGATCCCCGGCCGGAACCGGCCGCCGCGCACTTCCATCACCCAGTAGCACGCGACCTTGTCGCGCCCGCGGCGATCGACGTATGCGGTGCACCCCAACGGGCGCATGAGCTCGCAGCGCAGGCCTGTCTCCTCCCTGACCTCGCGGAGGGCGCAGTCCTCGGGGCTCTCGTCGGGCTCGATCTTGCCCTTGGGCAAGGTCCAATCGTCGTATTGAGGTCGGTGTATGACGGCGATCTCCGTCTCGCCGGATCGCGTGCTGCGGCAGACGACGCCGCCGGCTGCCCTGATCACGCTCACATCGGCTACTTCCAGGATCTTTGTTGCCACCGTTGCTCCTTCGTAAGCTGAAACGTCTGCGTCGCGGGGGTCCTCGTTTTAGGGGCCGTCATCCGATGATGTGTTGAGAGTCTAATCGCGTAGGCCTGGGTTCTCCAAGACCTTTCTCAAGATTGGTGTTAACCGCGGAGGCCCGCGGTGTGAAGGATGGCGAACACGACCCACGAGATGACCGCCGTGGCCGGGATCGTTACGAGCCAGGCCAGGGCGATGTTTGCGCCCAATCCCCATTTCACCGCCGACAGCTTCCTGCTGGCGCCCACTCCCATCACAGAGCCTGTGATCACATGGGTCGTGCTAACCGGGAGACCGATCAGCGTCGCGCCCTGGATGACGGTCGCGCCCATCAGCTGCGCGGCCATGCCGGTGACCGGCTCAAGTTTGATGATGCTCCAGCCCAGGGTCCGGATGATTCGCCAACCGCCGGCGTAGGTACCGAAGGCAATCGCCACCGCTGAGAGCACGACCACCCAGATGGGCACCTGGAACTTCGTCAGGTTTCCCGAAGCGATCAACGCGAGCGTGATCGCTGCCATCGTCTTCTGCGCGTCATTCGCCCCATGCGAGTACGAGAGGAATGCGGACGTGAGCACCTGGAGGCCGCGGAACGTTCGGTTGACCGGAGCAGGTCGCAGGTGTAGGCGGTGCACGATGAGAATCAGCACGATGGCGAACATGCCCGCCGTCAGAAAGCCGAGGGGTGGCGAGATGGCGAGGCTCGCCACCTGCTTGCCAAGCGCTGACCACTTCACTCCACCGAGGCCTCCAGCCGCCGCGATGCCAGCACCGCAAAGACCACCGATGAGGGCATGTGTTGAGCTGCTCGGCAGGCCGCGATACCAGGTGATGAGGTTCCACGAGATGGCGCCGAACAAGGCCGACATCACGACCACAAGGCCGGGCTTGATCGCGAGCGTGCTCGCGATCGTGTTGGAGACCTTCGCCTGGAAGAACGCGACGGTGACCACCGCGCCGACGAGGTTGAAGACGGCTGAAAGCCCGACCGCCGCATGAGGCGAGAGAGCCCGAGTTGAGATCGACGTGGCGATCGCATTGGCGGTGTCGTGGAAACCGTTGGTGAAATCG
>JBGPEO010000044.1:0-17564 GCA_041482895.1 Candidatus Dormibacteraceae bacterium
AACGACCGCGAGTGGACACGGTCGTAGCCGGCGTCCACGACGAGCTCGACTCCGTGCCCTTGGAAGAAATCGCGCATCGCCGCGTCGCGTTCCTCCGCGGAAGCGAATGACTTCTGCGACAGTTCCCCGAGCGGTATGCCCTGCTCGCGAGCAAATGCCGCGCCTCCACACGAGGGCCGGTTGGTCGCGACCGCCACCACGTCGAAGCGCCGCTCGACGAGGTTGCGCAGGTTCGAACCCGTACCGGAGACGCAGACGCCCAACCTGAGGGTCAGCGGACGACCACGCGATCAGGGCCTGAGTGGCGGACCACCTCGCCCACCACCAGCGCCCCCGATGGGACCTCGCCCGGGTCGGCGACGACGATCATGCCGAGGCCCATGTTGAACGTGCCGTACATCTCGTCATCGGCGATGCGCCCCCGCTTGCGTATGAGCTCGAAGATCGGCGGCACCTTCCACGCTTTTCGGTCGAGGCGCGCGCCCAGCCCGTCCGGCAGGCAGCGAGGGACGTTTCCGTAGAGCCCGCCTCCGGTGATGTGTGCCGCGCCTTTCCAGCGCATGCTCGCAAGGTCGGCGAGATATGAGGTGTGCGGCTCGAGCAGCACATCGCTCAGCGGTCGACCCAGCTCCGGAAATACGCGGCTCAAGGGCACGTCGTCGAAGACCTTGCGCACCAGCGAGTAGCCGTTCGTGTGCAGGCCGCTCGACGGCAGGCCGATCAGAACGTCCCCGGCTTTGATGAGCGCCGGGTCGGGATTCCGGCCGGCCTCTACCAGACCGATGATGAACCCGGCCAGGTCGTAGTCCCCGAGCGCGTAGACACCCGGCATCTCGGCGGTTTCCCCGCCCAGCAGCGCGCATCCGGCGCCGCGACATGCCTGCGTCATGCCCTCGATCAGCTGTGTGAACACCTCGGGGTCGAGCTTGCCGGTGGCGAAGTAGTCGAGAAAGAACAGCGGCCGCGCACCGGCGGTGGCGATGTCGTTGACGCAGTGGTTGACGATGTCGACGCCGATGCCGCGGTGAGATCCCGCCGCGATCGCAATCTTGATCTTGGTCCCCACCCCATCCGCGCTCGCCGCCAGGTGGCCTCCCCCGGGCAGCGCATAAAGCCCTGCGAACGGGCCGACTCCGATGGCGACGTCCTTGCCGTGCGTGGCGGCGATCAGGGGCTTGACCCGCTCCAGCACGCGCTCGTAAGCCTCGATGTCGACGCCGGCCGCGGCGTACGACAGACCTTCAGCTCCCATCAGCCGACGAGCGAGGGCGACGGTGGACCGGGGACATGATCGGACTTCATCGGCAGCTCGAACTGCATCTTGTCCATCTCGAGCTGCTGCGGCACTGGCACCGGGTAGGAGCCGTCGAAACAGGCTCGGCAGAACTCCTGGGATGTGCCGCGGCCGATGGCGCGCATGAGCCCTGGGATGGACAGGTACTGCAGGCTGTCCGCGCCGATGCGCTCGCGCACCTGTTCCACGGTGCGTCCCGAGGCGATCAGCTCTTTGGTCGAACCGATGTCGACGCCCATGAAGCAGGGGAACCGCATCGGAGGGCTCGAGATCCGCATGTGAATCTCGCGCGCACCCGCGGTCCGAAGACGTTCGATGATCCGCCGCGAGGTCGTGCCGCGGACGATCGAGTCGTCGACTGCGATGATCCGCTTGCCCTTGATCGACCGAGGGAGCGCGTTGAGCTTGAGCATCACGCCGGCCTCGCGCAGCGACTGGTCCGGCTGGATGAACGTGCGGTTGATGTAGCGGCTCTTCATGAGCGCCTCGCGGAACGGGATGCCGGCCGCTTCGGCGTAACCGATCGCCGCCGGCGTTCCGGAGTCGGGGAACGCGACCACCATGTCCGCATCGACCGGCGCTTCCTTGGCCAGCTCGTGTCCCATCCGGATGCGCGCGTCCTCGAGCTCGCAGTTCTTGAGGATGGAGTCCGGCCGCGCGAAATAGATGAATTCGAACACGCACATTGCGTGTTTGCTCGACGTCTGGAACGTGACGCTGTGCACGCCATGCTCGTCCATGACCACCATCTCGCCCGGTTGGACCTCGCGCACGAAGGTGGCGTTGACCGTGTCGAGCGCGCACGTCTCCGATGCGATGACATGTGCCGGTTGGCCGGCGAGGGGAATGAAGCCGATGCACAGGGGTCGGAACCCATACGGGTCGCGAAGCGCGATGAGCTGGGTCGGCGTGATGATTCCGCACGAGTAGGCGCCGACGACGCGCGCAAATGTCCGGCGAATCACGTCTTCCCATGTCTTGCCGTGCGTGTGCTCGATCAAGCGAGCCATCACCTCGGTGTCTAGCCCCGAATCGAAGGTCGCTCCTTCCTCCTCGAGCTGGGCGCGCAGGGATGCCGCGTTCAGGAGGTTGCCGTTGTGTGCAATCGCGCCTGGACCGAGCGTCGGGTGATGGAAGGGCAGCGGATGCGCGTTCTCGGCGCGGCTGGAGCCTGTCGTGGAGTAGCGGGTGTGGCCCAGGGCGAGCATCGAGCCTTCGCCCATGTCCTTGATTTGCTCGGGCGAGAACACCTGCGCCACCAGGCCCATCGCGCGATGCACTCGCACGTTCGTGCCATCCGAGACGGCGATGCCCGCGGACTCCTGGCCCCGATGCTGCAGCGAGAAGAGACCGAAGTATGTGAGGTTCGCGACGTCAACCCCTTGCTTCGCGCAGATCCCGAACACCCCGCACATTAGAGGTGCGGCCAGAGGGCCGGTCGAGAGATTCGGTGCCCAGGTGGTGCAGCTGCTAGGAGCGGCCGAGCAGCGGAGCGAGCGCATCCGTGGATGCGTGAGCGAGCCGCGGAGGTCGCGACAACGCAGATGCGCCGCCTGGGCGCCGAAGATCCGGCCGGCATCTCTGGTCGCACCTCTTTAAACCAAGGCTCCTTCCCAAGCTTGACGGATCTCGGCTAGCGGGAGCCGGAACTGGCCCTCGAACTCGATTGTGTCGCCGCCGGCAAGCCCGAGGAGCGCAATCTCGACGTGGTGGCGGCGCGCGAGAGACTGCAGCTCCGGCATCGCGCGCGACGGCAGGCTGACGACGAAGCGGCTGGGAGATTCGCCGAAGAGCGCGGCATCCATGCGCAGCGGAGCTTCGGGCCTGATCGCGGGGCAGCGCACGCCCATGCCTCCGAGCAGGCAGCACTCCGCGAGCGCGACGAGCATGCCTCCTTCCGCGCAATCGTGGGCCGAATGCAGCAGCCCGTTCTCGGCGGCCGCCAGGACCAGGCGCTGCACGGCGCGCTCGCGCGATAGGTCGAGCGCTGGGGGCCGTCCAGCGACGACGCCGTGCTCGACCTTCAGGTACTCGCTGCCTCCGAGGTCGTTGTGACTCGACCCGATCAGGAGCACGAAGTCGCCTTCGGAGCGCAGACCGGCGGCAAGCCGCTTTCCGTAGTCACTGATCAGGCCCACCATGCCCACGACCGGTGTCGGATAGATAGCCGACTCCCCGGACGAGTCGTTGTACAGGCTGACGTTGCCGCTGACGATCGGGAGCTCCAGCGCGCGGCATGCGTGCGCGAGACCGGCGATCGTCTCCTCCATCTCCCAGAACACCTCAGGCCGGTCTGGATTCGCGAAGTTCAGGCAGTCGGTGACGGCCAGCGGGTGCGCGCCTGTGGCGACGATGTTGCGCGCCGCCTCGGCAACTGCGAGCTGAGCGCCAAGGTGCGGGTCGAGGTGGCAGTAGCGCGAGTTGCAGTCTGTAGTGACGGCCAGACCCAGGCGCGTGCCCTTGACGCGCAGCATCGCGGCGTCGCCTCCCGGTGGGACGACGGTCGCATCTCCGACCATGTGGTCATAGCGGCGGAAGATGCCGCGCCGGCTGCTCAGGTTCGGGCTTGCGAGCAGGCGGAGCAGCGTCGCGCCGGGGTCGACCAGCGGAGGAAGAGCGTCCACGTCGAGGCCAGGCGGCTGTTCGGCCGCGACTCCGACGAGACGGCGCGGCGGCGCGCCCTCGGTGAGCAGGCCGATCGGGAGGCGGGCCACCAGGGCCGGCCCGTCGACGACGGTCAGGTAGCCGTCGTCGGTGACGTGACCGATGACCGCCGAGGTCAGATCCCAGGCCTGGAAGATCGCCTCGACCTCGACCTCGCGCCCGCGCTCGACGACAACGAGCATCCTTTCCTGCGACTCGGAGAGCATCACGTGGTAGGGGGTCATCCCTCGCTCGCGCCGCGGCACACGCGCCACGTCGATGTGCGCTCCGGCGCCGCTCACCCGTCCCGCGCACTCCGCCACCGATGACGTGAGGCCGGCGGCGCCGAGATCCTGGATGGCGACCACCGCATCGGTGTGGGCGAGGTCCATGCACGCCTCGAGCAGGCACTTCTCGAGAAACGGGTTGCCCACCTGCACGGCAGGTCGTCGCTCGGAGCTGGTCTCGTCGAGCTCAACCGAAGCGAACGACGCTCCGTGGATTCCATCACGGCCCGTGTCCGCGCCGACGAGCATCAGGCTGTTGCCGGTGCCCTCGGCCCGCGCCCGCATCAGGCGATCGACGCGCACCAGGCCCACGCACATCGCGTTGACCAGCGGGTTGTTCGCGTAGCACTCCTCGAAATAGACCTCGCCACCGACGGTCGGGATGCCGATGCAGTTGCCGTAGCCCCCGATTCCCGCGACAACTCCCTCGACGTGTTGGTTCGAGGCGGGCTGCGGTCCGAAGCGCAGCGAGTCGAGAAGGGCGATGGGCCGCGCGCCCATGGCGATGACGTCACGGATGATGCCGCCCACTCCGGTCGCGGCTCCCTGGTAGGGCTCGATCGCCGAGGGATGGTTGTGGGACTCGATCTTGAACACCGCGGCCCAGCCTTCTCCGATGTTCACCGCGCCAGCGTTCTCGCCCGGCCCCTGGATCACCGCGGGGCTTGTTGACGGCAGCCGTCGCAACAGCGCTTTCGAGCTTTTGTACGAGCAGTGCTCCGACCAAAGCACCCCGAGCATTCCGCGCTCGACCTCGTTAGGCGCTCGCTTGAGCGCCTCGACGATGGCCCGGTACTCCTCGGGGGTGAGCGCGACCTCCCGGAGGCGCCGCTCGTCAACTACAGCCACAGGCGGAGCCCTCGGCGAGAGATTCGGTGACCAGGTGGTCCAGATGCTAAGCGCGGCCGAGCACCGGAGCGAGCGCAGCCGTTGCTGCGTGAGCGAGGAGCGTAGGTCGCAACGACGCAGATGGGCCGCATGGTCGCCGAAGATCCGTCGAGGGTCTCCGCCCGTGGCTGTGTACCTAAGCTCAAGAAACCAGGACCTGCATCGCACTCGCGGCAACCGAGCGGAAGAGTTTGAGCCCATCGGTGCCGCCGAGCTCGGCCTCGGAACAGCGCTCCGGATGCGGCATCATGCCCAGCACGTTGCCGCGTGCGTTGACGATGCCGGCGATGTTGTGAGTCGACCCATTTGGGTTGGCGCCGTTCGTCACGCGGCCGCTCGCGTCGCAGTAGCGAAATACCACCTGTCCGCGCTGCTCGAGTCGCGAAAGCGTCGCGGGATCGGCGAAGTAGTTGCCCTCGCCATGGCTGATAGGGATGCTCAGCACCTCACGCTCGGCGCACTGCGAGGTGAACGGAAGGTCGGTGCGCTCGACGACGAGGTTCGTCCACTGGCAGCGGTACTCCAGCGAGGCGTTGCGGATGAGCGCGCCGGGCAGCAGACCGGCCTCACACAGGACCTGGAACCCGTTGCAGATGCCCCACACCAGTCCGCCGCGATCGGCAAAGTCGCCGATCTTTTCCATCACGGGCGCAAACCTGGCGATCGCTCCCGTGCGGAGGTAGTCGCCGTAGGCGAAGCCGCCCGGAATGATGATGCAGTCGCAACCCTTGAGGTCCGCGTCCTTGTGCCACAGGTACTGAAGCTCGGCTCCGAGCACCTGGTCGATCACCCACCCGCAGTCGCGATCCGACCACGTGCCGGGGAAGACCACGACCCCGAATTTCACCGGCGTTTGTGGCCTTCGGTTTCGATCTCGAACCGGTAATCCTCGATCACGTGGTTGGCGAGAAGCTGCTTGCACATGGCCTCGACGCGCTGGCGTGCCTCGTGCTCGCTCTCCGCCTCGAGGTTTACCTCGATGTACTTGCCGACGCGAACGTCGGAGACCTCTCGAAAGCCGAGGGTCGCGAGTCCCTGCTTGACCGTGATGCCCTGAGGGTCGTTCACAACCGGCTTCGGAGTCACAACGATTCGAGCGATCACGTCTCGTATCTCGGCTTGGGTGGAAACAGCGGCTTGCCGACTAAGCGTTGATACGCCGTCAAATAGCGTTCGCGGGTCTGCGCGACCACGTCGTCGGGCAACCGTGGGGGTTCGGACTCTTTGTCCCACCCGGCCTTCGTCAGCCAATCGCGCACGAACTGCTTGTCGTACGAATCCGGCGAAGTGCCGACCTGGTAGGTCGCGGAATCCCAGAAGCGCGAGCTGTCAGGGGTGAGCGCCTCGTCGATCAGGATGAGATTGTCGTCTATGAGGCCGAACTCGAATTTCGTGTCGGCGAGGATCAGGCCGCGCCGGCCGGCGAGATCGGAAGCGAACTTGTACAGCTCGAGGCTTGCGTCGCGGAGCTTGGTAGCGAGCTCGTCACCGAGCTCCTTCTTCAGCTGAGCAAAGGTGATGTTCTCGTCGTGGCCGCTCTCGGCCTTGGTCGCAGGCGAGAAGATCGGATACGCGAGGCGCTCGCTCTGCCGGAGGCCCGGAGGCATCTCCTCGCCCGCGAGCGTGTGCGAGTCCTGGTACTCCTTCCACGCGCTCCCGGCGAGGAATCCCCGGACCACACATTCGAAATCGATGCGCTTGGCCTTGCGGACGATCATGAAGCGGCCCGCCAGGCGATCGCGATGATCCTTCAGCGATGCGGGCAAGTCGGGGACCATCCCGGAGATGAGGTGGTTCTCCTGGAACGTATCGGTTTGTGAGAACCAGAAGATGGACAGCTGGGTCAGGACCTTGCCGCGGTCCGGGATGCCGTTGGGCATGTTGTGGTCGAAAGCCGAGATGCGGTCGGTGGCCACCATGAGGAGCTGATCGGGTCCCAGCTCATACGTGTCGCGGACCTTGCCGCGCGAGAACAGCTTGAGCGGGAGGTCGGTGTCCATGACCGCCGGCCCGGCGATCATTTCGCCTTCACTCCCAAGCCCAGCCTCTCATACGCCAGGTCGGCGTGCTCCAACCCGGCCCATGGATCGAACACCTCATCGAGCTTCGAGCCTACTCGCGACATCACTTCACTGTCCTGCTCCAACAGCTTGCGAAAGCCGGTTTCGTCTCCGTCCATCGCGCGCATCGCCGCCTTCTGCACGATGAGGTACGCATCCTCGCGCGACATTCCGCTGTCGACCAGGGCCAGGAGCACCCGCTGCGAGAACACCACGCCGCCACCTATGTCCAGGTTGCGCAGCATCCTGTCCGGGCGAACCTCCAGGCCGCGAAGAACCTTCGCCATCTCCTGGGACATGTAGTCCACCAGGGAGCACGCGTCCGGGAAGATGATCCGCTCAGCGGATGAGTGGCTGATGTCTCGCTCATGCCACAGCGCAGTGTTCTCGAGGGCCGTCACGAGCTGTCCGCGGACCACGCGCGCCAATCCGCACACCCGCTCGGTGAGGACGGGATTGCGCTTGTGGGGCATCGCCGAGCTGCCCTTCTGCTCCTTTCCGAAGGGCTCGAAGGCTTCGCCGACCTCGCTTCGCTGAAGGTGACGGATCTCGGTCGCGATCCGCTCGAGCGTCCCGGCCACCAGCGCGAGCGCCGACATGAAGCTCGCGTGCCTGTCGCGCGCGACCACCTGGGTCGAGACGTCGTCGGGACGTAGGCCGAGCTCCCTGCAGACATGCTCCTCCACCTTCGGATCGACCGTGGCGTGCGTGCCGACAGCGCCGCTCACCCGCCCGACCGCCACCTCGTCCGCGGCGCGCGCCAGCCGCTCTTGCGCACGGTCCAACTCCGCCACCCAGCCCGCGACCTTGAAACCGAACGTGATGGGCTCGGCCACCACGCCGTGAGTGCGTCCGGCCATCAGCGTGCGGCGATGGCGGATCGCCAGGTCGGCCGCGGCCTCGCGTACGGACGCGAGATCGTTCGCGATGATGTGCGCCGACT
Organism: Candidatus Dormibacteraceae bacterium; assembly: GCA_041482895.1. Lineage (GTDB taxonomy): Bacteria > Chloroflexota > Dormibacteria > Dormibacterales > Dormibacteraceae > Palsa-870. Next base: position 8,116 of record JBGPEO010000044.1, read on the forward strand.
CGACCAGCTGCACCGCACTCGCGGTGTCGTTCAAGTCCTGGCTCGTCATTCCGATGTGCACGTAGCGGGCCTCCGGCTGGCCGATCGATTCGTTGAGGACGGTGAGAAAGGCGATCACGTCGTGACCGACGCGAGCTTCGACCTCGGCGATCTTCTCGGCGTCAAAGGTCCCCTTGCGGATCTTTGGCAGCGCCGAGGCCGGAATTCGGCCGAGGGTCGCCCAGGCCTCGCACGCGAGAACCTCGATGCGAAGCCACAGCTCGAGTCGGTGCTGGTCAGACCAGACCGCCCGAATCGCAGGCGGAGAGTATCGCTCGATCAAGAAAATCGCCGGCTCCCAATGATCACCGGGTGGACGGGTCGATTATACGGGCGGCGGGGCGGAGCAGATCTTGTAGACCTGGCTCTGGTGGGCCCAAGATGCTGTGGGAATGGCCTCCGCACCGGTCGACCGAGGCCCTCGGCTCGATAATCAAGCCCTTTATGACCGAACCTCGTAACCACCTCGCAAAGGCGCCCGTTTGAACCGGCGCAGGCTGAACGGCCAGTGAGCGACACGTCCCGTGACGACGAGCGGGAGCTCGTCGAGCGAGCCAGGCGGGACCCCCGGCAGTTCGGGGCGCTCTATGACCGGCATTTTCAGCAGATCTACCGGTTCGTGTATTCAAGAGTGAGGGAACAAACTGCGGCAGAAGACGTCACTTCGGAGATCTTCATGAAGGCTCTGAAGGCCATGCCCCGATACCAGGACACGGGGCGACCTTTTGCTGCCTGGCTGTACCAGATCGCCGTCAACGCCATCGCGGATCGCTACCGGACCCTGCGGCCTTCGCAGCCGCTCGACGACTTCCATGACCTGTCCGTGGCCGGCCCCGCGCTCGAGGACCTGGCCGCCCACCGAGACGAGCTTCGCCGCATCTGGAGTTTGGTCGAGTCGCTGCCCCACCAACAGCGCACCGCGCTGGTGCTCAAGTTCCAGGAGGACATGAAGATCGAGGACATCGCGGTCGCGATGGGCAAGTCGCCCGGCGCGGTCAAGCTCCTGATCCATCGTGGCGTTAGCCGCCTCCGGGATGAGGCCGACGAGCTGAGGCCGGTGGAATGAGCGCGCGCCATGATTCGGACCTCGACGACGTCCTTCAGGACGAGGAGCTGCGGCGTCTCGCTGGAGTCCTGAGCTCGGCTCAGCGCGCGGAGCCGCCTCTCGACGACGCGTTCCGCTCCGGTCTGCGCCGGCAGCTCATGCAGCAGGCCTGGGAGATGGGCGAAGGCCGTCCGTCGCTCTGGCGCCGGTTGTTCGCGCCCCCGGGGCTGGCCTGGGCCGGCGCGGCTGTGGGACTGGTCCTCATCGCCAGCCTCGTCGTCTTCTATTCGACTCAGTCCCCTGCCAGCCTGAACCAGGTCACGATCAGCAGCTCGATGGACGGCAGCAAGGCCGTTGCTCTGCAGCAGCCGATCCTGGTCTCCTTCAACCAGCCGATGGATCACCCGTCTACCGAGGCGGCGGTCCAGATCATGCCCGCGACCAACGTGACGTTTGCGTGGTCAGCGTCGTCCAACACTCTCTCCGTCCAGCCGGCCAGCGGCAACCTCGCGCCGAACACCCAGTACCAGGTCACGATCGGGACGGGCGCGTTGACGGCCGCGAAGCAGCCGCTCACCACCGCGCAGACCATCACGTTCGTCACCCAACCGCCCGCTCCCCCGGCCCCTTCGCCCTCGCCTACGCCGCGGGCGCCGGCGACCCCTTCGTCCCTGCTCACCGGCGAGCACCAGCTCGCGCCGCTGGGAGGGACCATCGCCATCTCGACGGTGCTGTGGTCGGCAGACTCGACGACGGTCTACTTCGTCAATTCGAAGGGCGCGCTCGAAGCGATGCCGGCGAAAGGCGGCGATGCGAGCGTCGTCGCGGCTGATGGGGTGTCGTCCCCGGCGATCGCTCCGGCCGGCGACCAGCTGGCCTACATCCGAGGCGGCAAGATCGACGTGCTCACATTCGCGACGGGCACGACCGTTGAGCTGAAGGTGGCGCCAGCCCCCACCCTGGTGGCGTGGGCGAAGGACAAGATCGAGTGGGCGGCTTCAGACGGCGTTTACACGCAGGGCCCCGGCGGTTCGGCTCAGCTCGCGGCACTCCCGAACAGCGGGGTCGTGAGCATCGTCTCAATCGCCCCCGACGGGGGCCACGCCGCCTACCGCCAGGACCAGAACCTCTTCCTTCTCGACCTTTCAACCGGTAAGAGCAGCCAGCTCGGACAGGCCGGTGCCCTGTTCGACGGCTGGTCACCAAGCGGCGCCCAGCTCATGTACACGGGCTCCGACGGCAACATCACCGCCGCGGATTCCCAGGGCAACATCGTGGGCACGGTTCCCGCCGGGGAGGCGAGCTGGTCGAGCCAGGACGCGATCCTCCTGGGGAGCGAGACTGACCTCTACCAGGCCCGACCCGACGGGACGAACCTGACCAGGCTCGCCAACGGCACCTACCGCATGCCGGTGTGGGCGCCCAACGGCACGGCGTTTTCCTTCTTCCGTGGAGGCGCCGTCTGGACGGCGTCCGCGCCCGCCCTGCCGCCTGTGCCGAGCGTCCTGGACCAGGCGACCGCCGTGGTCAACTCGTTCATGCAGGCGCGCCAGAAGGGCCAATCAGACCAGGCGACCGCGCTGCTCGACAGCAGCGGCAAGCAGGCCTACACGAGCGGCGGGCTGAACCTGGTCGTCACCGGCGATCCCTCCTTCTCGCGTTTCTACATCCTCACCCAGGCCGTCACCGGAACTCAGCCCGAGACGGCGACCTTTGTCGTCCGGCTCGTGTTGACGCACGGAAAGCTCGACGTCGCCGACTACGAGGAGACGCTCACCGTCGTGCGGGACGCGCCGACCCGGCAGTTCCTGATCGACCAGGCGACCGCCGGCGCGCATCGAGACCTGGGCAAGGGAGCAGAGGTCGTCAGCGTTGTCGTGGCCGCCGACAGCGTCCAGATCACGTTCGACAGCGACCTCGACCCCGCTACGGTGGCGGACGCCGTACACGTGCTCGACGCCAAAGGCAGGCAGCTCGACGCGACCACCACCTACGCGAATCGCACCGTGACGATCGCCGGCCTTGGCTTGAAGCCGGGCGCCCAGTACAGGCTGGTGGTCCTGACCACGCTGCGCGACTTTCTCGGCCACAACATCGCCGCCGAGTACGACCTCCAGCTGGTGGGCCCGGTCGCGAAGAACAAGGCGGAGCAGAGAAGCGGAGGCGTGACGGCCTCGCCCGCGCCGATCGCGTCGCCAAGCCCGAGCGCGACCTAGATCAGCTTGAGAGCTCGAGCCGCGCGGTTCAGCGCGGTGACAGAGCCCGAGTGCGCGATCTGGTCGCTCAGCGCGGCCTCGAATGCCTCGGTGAAGGGAAGGCGAAGCACCTCCATGTCCTGCTCGTAGGTCTCCGGATTGCGCGCAGCCTCGGTGATCGATTCGGCGAGGAACATGTGCGCGCGGCCCGTCAGAAACGCCGCGCCGTGCACGATGCCCAGCGGCATGTATCGAGAGGCGATCAGTCCTGTCTCTTCCGCCAGCTCCCGCTTCGCGCATTCGAGCGGGTCCTCTCCCTCGTTGAAGGTGCCGGCCGGCACCTCCCACGAAGACTCGTCCCAGGCGTGCCGCCACTGGCGGACCAGGACCGTGTCGCCGTTGTCGAAGTAAGGGACCACGAAGGCCGAGTCGGGGTTGGCCAGCACCGTGTACACCGCTTCAGCGCCGTCGGGAAACCGGATCACGTCCTCGCGCAGCGAAAACGGCCCAGAGCGGCCCGCGACTGCGCTCGAGACGACCTTGAACGGCCGTCCGTCTTTCGGGTGACCGAGCCGGGCTATTTGCTCACCACCGCGGCGACCGCGGCCACGGCAGCCGCGACATGGCGCGGATCGGGCCCGTAATCGAACGGCGAAACCTCGCCCGCGAGCTTCTTCGCCTGCTCTACGAGGTCTGGATGGTCGTCGATGAAACGTGTGCTCAGCTTGCCGGACCGGAAATCCGGGCTGTCCAGGATCGCACGGTGATAGCTGATCGTTGTCGCCGGGCCCACGACCACGAATTCGCGCAGCGCGCGACCTGCCCGCGCGATCGCTTCGGCGCGGTCGCCGCCGTGCACGATGAGCTTGGCGACGAGCGAGTCGTAGTTGGGCGGCACTTCGGAACCCGGTCCGAAACCTGAGTCGACGCGCACGCCGGGCCCGGCCGGCGCCACCCACCGGCTGATCCGCTTGGGATTGGGCATGAACTTGCGCACCGGGTCCTCGGCGTTGATGCGCATCTCGATCGCGTGCCCCCTCCAGCTGACCTCGCTCTGCGTGAAGCTCAGCTCCAGGCCCGCAGCGATGCGGATCTGCTCCTTCACGATGTCGATGCCGGTCACGGCTTCGGTGATCGGATGCTCGACCTGGAGCCGTGCGTTGACCTCCAGGAAGTAGAAGTCCCCATCGCTGAAGATGAACTCGACCGTCCCTGCATTCACATAGCCCGCGGCCGTTGCGGCGCGGATCGCCGCGGCGCCCATGGCGGCGCGCAGCTCCGGGGTGATGGCGGGCGATGGAGTCTCTTCCATGATCTTCTGGTGCCGGCGCTGGATCGAGCACTCACGCTCGCCAAGGTGGACGGCGTTGCCGTGGCTGTCGCATATGACCTGGATCTCGATGTGACGTGGCTTGCGGATGTACCGCTCGAGGTACACCGTCGGATCGCCGAACGCCGAGCGCGCGGCCTGTGCGCTGCTCTCGATCGTCGCGACCAGGTCCTGCTCCGACTCGACCACCTTCATCCCGATGCCGCCCCCACCGCCCGACGGCTTGACCATGACCGGGAAGCCGATCGTCCGTGCCGCCGCCAGGGCGGTCGATGCGTCGACCGCGCCGCTGCCGGGGGTCACTGGCACGCCGTGAGTCACGGCCAGCTTTCGCGCCGCGACCTTGGAGCTGAGCGCGCGCATCGCGGAAGCGGGAGGACCGATGAACCGGATGTCCGCGGATTCGCACGCCTCCGGGAAGGCCGGCTTTTCGGAAAGGAATCCGTAGCCCGGGTGAATCGCATCGGCGCCGCAGTCATGCGCGACCTTGACGATTCGCTCGAGCTGCAGGTAGGACTCGGTCGCAGGAGCGGCGCCGATGTGATGAGCCTCATCCGCGTAGCGGACATGGATCGCGTTGCGGTCCGCGTCGGAATAGACCGCCGCCGTGGCAATGCCCAGCTCGCGACAAGCGCGCATGACGCGGATCGCGATCTCGCCGCGATTGGCCACGAGGATTTTATTGAAGAGCTTGCTCTTCATCTTTCAATTTGAAGAGGTTGCTCTTCATCTTCAATAGACAAGTTTTGAGTCATTTGATCAGCCGACGGCGAGGAGGGGCTGATTGGGGCTGACGACCTCGCCCTCTTTGACGTAGACCTGGCTGACCCGACCGGCGACCGTCGTCACGATGTCGTTCTGCATCTTCATCGCCTCGAGCACAGCCACGACGTCGCCGAGCTTCACGTCATCTCCCGGTTTGACGGGGATCTTCACGATCAACCCCTGCATCGGGGCGATCACCGTGCCCTCCACCGCCCTGGGCGGTGGCGCCGCGCCGGCATTGGTAGCCGCGCCCGCAGCGGCTGAGACCGTCATACCCGCGCCCGTGACACGGACCTTGAAGACCTCACCTTCGACTTCGACCTCGAACTCGGCCGTCGAGACTGGGGCCGCAGGCGGAGGCTCCGGTACCTCGGGGGCGGCCATCTGGGGTTCGGGCGCAGGCGCAGCCGGTAGGGGCTTCGACCGGTTCGAGTCTTGCGCCGGCGGGCCGCTGAGGTATTGCTGGGCGAGGCTCGGGAACATGAGGTGGATCAGGACGTTGTCGTCGCTCGGGTCGTAGCCCAGCTTCCTGACCTGCTTGCGAGAGGTCTCCACCTGCGGCTCCAGCAGGTCCGCCGGCCGGATCGTGATCGGCTCTTCGCGGCCGAGCACCAACCGGCGCAGCTCGTGGTCGGCGGGCACCGGCGGCCGGCCGTACAACCCCTGCAGATAGTCCTTCAGCTCCTGCGTCACCGTGGCGTAGCGGTCGCCGCCGATCACGTTGTAAACCGCCTGGGTGGCGATGACCTGGCGGACAGGCGCGACCAGCGGTGGATACCCGAGCTCGCGCCGCACGCGATTGGCCTCCTCCATCACCTCCGAGATGCGATCGCCGGCGTTGTGCGCGGCGAGCTGGTGGAAGATGTCCTCCAGCATCTGGCCCGGCATCTGGTAGCGGAGGATGCTGGCGTCGACCCTGTCGGCGAATGGGCTGAGGTGCTCGATGTGCCGCTGCTTGAGCTCCTCGACGTCGTGCTGCACGTCCCACATCGTGTCGAGGTCCAGACCGGTGTCGTACTCGCCGCCGTGCAAGGCCGCAACCACGCTCTCGGCCGCCGGCTGCGACGTGCCCCAGGCCAGGGGCGAGATTGCCACGTCCAGGATCTCGGCGCCGGCTTCGACCGCGGCCATGTACGCCATGGGTGCCATCCCGCTCGAGCAATGCGAGTGCACGTCGATCGGCAGCGTGACCACGCTCTTGAGCGCGGTCACGAGCTCCCACGTCGCCTGCGGACTGAGCAGCCCAGAGGTGTCTTTGATCACGATCTCCTCGCAGCCCATGTCGGCGAGGCCTTTGGCCAGCGAGCCCCAGAGCTCGATGTTGTGGGCGGGCGAGACTGCGTAGCTGAGCGCGCCCTGCACCTTCTTCTTGGCCTTGAGCGCGGCCGCGATGGCCGCCTCCATGTTCCGCAGGTCGTTCAGAGGATCGAAGACTCGAAACACGTCGACGCCGGACTTCGCCGCGTGCTTCACGAAGAGCTGCACAACGTCGTCCGCGAAGTTGCGCTTGGAAACGAGGTTCTGCCCGCGGATCAAAGCCTGGATCGGAGTGTTCGGCGTGACCTTGCGCAGCTTGCGAAGGAACTCCCACGGGTCTTCGTGGGCCCGCAGCTGCGTCTCGAAGGTCGCGCCGCCGAACGCTTCCATTGCGGCAAACCCGATCTTGTCCATCTTCGCGGCGATGGGGATGATCTCGTCGCTGCGAAGGTTGCCGCCCAGCAGCGACTGCTGGGCGTCGCGGAACGTTGTGTCGACCAGGCGGACGCGCGCCTTCTTCTTCGCCATCTAGACGGCTAGGGCCGCGCGCTTTTCCGCGTGGCGTCGCTCGGTCTCCTCGTCGCTCAGGCCGAGGATCCGAGCCGCGAGCCACGCCGCGTTCTTGGCGCCCGCCTCCCCGATGGCCACTGTCGCGACCGGGATGCCGGCGGGCATTTGCACGATTGAGTAGAGCGAGTCGACACCGCCCAGGTGCTGCGTCGGCACCGGCACGCCGATCACGGGCAGGTCGGTCCAGGCCGCGACCACGCCCGGGAGATGGGCGGCGCCACCCGCCGCGGCGATGACCACCTTCAGTCCGCGCTCGCGCGCCGAGGAAGCCCACTCCATCACCCCGCGCGGATTCCGGTGCGCCGAGCAGACCTTGACCTCGTGCTGGATCCCAAGCTCGTCGAGAACCTTGACGCACGCTTCCATGAGCGGCAGGTCGGACTTGGAGCCGAGGATGACGCCGACGACTGGGCTCAACTAAACGGCCTCCTGAGGAGCCTCATCGGCCTCCTTAGCTATGTCAGATCTGAAGAAAGCCCCGTCGAATCGTACCCGCCGGGCACCGGCCAGCGCCTTGTCGCGGGCCAGGGTGACCGTTTCCCCGAGCGCGACCGACGTCACCACCCGTCCACCGCTGGTCACCAACCCTCGGCCGGGCTCAAAGCGCGTGCCGGCGTGGAAGATGAGCACGCCGGGTGGCATCTCGGCCAGGCCGTGGATCTGGAACCCGGTTCTGATCGCGGCGTCGTCAGGGTAGTGGCCGGACGCGACCACGACGCCCACGCACGGCTGCGGGCTCCAGCGCAGGTCGGGGAAATCCGCCAGGGTGCCCTTGGCGGAAGCAAGGGCCATGGCGACGAAATCCGTCTGCAGCCGGGGAAGGACGACCTGGGCTTCGGGGTCGCCGAAGCGGGCGTTGAACTCCACCGTCCGGATGCCGCTTGCCGTCAGCATCAGCCCGGCGTAGAGGACGCCTCGAAACTCGTCCCCGCCTTCGGCAAGCTCGAGCACCGCCGGGCGGAGGACTCGATCCACCACCTCCTGGACGAGGGCGCCGTCAACCGACTTCGGCGGTGAGTAAGCTCCCATGCCGCCGGTATTCGGACCGGAATCGCCGTCATACGCGCGTTTGTAGTCACGAGCCGCCGCAAGCGCGACGACGTCTTTGCCGTCGGTGACGCCGAAGACCGAAAGCTCCGGTCCCACGAGCAGGTCTTCGACCACGATGGTGGCGCCGCTACGGCCGAAGCGGCCCTCGACGAGGATCGAATCGATCGCGGCATCCGACTCCTTGACGCTCTTGCACACGATCACGCCCTTGCCAAGCGCCAGGCCGTCGGCCTTGACCGCGACCCGACCTTCGCGCTCACTTGCCCAGGCCTTGGCCGGGGCCGGCTGGGTGAAAACCTCGAAGTCCGCGGTCGGGATGTTCGCGCGCTTCATCAGCGCCTTCGCGAATGCCTTGCTCGACTCGATGCGGCCGGCGCCGCGATTCGGACCGAAAACGTTGAAGCCCGCACTGCGCAACGCGTCGCCGACGCCGGCGTCCACGGCAGATTCCGGTCCAAGGATCACGAGGCCGAGCCGCTCGTGTTTGGCGAAATCGACGATGCGCACAACGTCGGAGGCGCCGATCGCCACGTTGCGCGCCATGCCGCCAGTGCCGCCGTTGCCAGGCGCGCAGTAGACGCGTTCCACGAGCTCGGACTGCACGCATTTCCAGACGAGCGCATGCTCGCGAGCCCCCGAACCGACCACGAGAACCTTCACCTGCCGGTTATTGAAGCGGGGATCCCATCACCCCATTACTAGCGCGGCGATGGCGGCCGGGTTCATCCCGGCCGCGACTTTGTCTTACCCGACTCCCAGACGTCGTCTGTAGAAATCTTTAAGACAAGCCCGTCGATATACCGGAGGGAGAGCAGACCCTGCGGCGTCAGCCGCACGGTCGATGCAATCAGCAAGCCCCATCCTTCACGCGCCTGGCGCGCAGAGGGAACCATCCGGGTTCCCTCTCATATTTTTCTATTCCCACTCAATGGTGCCGGGAGGTTTGCTCGTGATGTCGAAGACCACGCGGTTGACTCCCTTGACCTCGTTCACGATCCGGTTGCTGATGCGCGCGAGCACCTCGTACGGCACGCGCGCCCAGTCCGCGGTCATGGCGTCCTCGCTGGTCACCACACGCACGGCGACCACGTTGGCGTACGTCCGGTAGTCGCCCATGACGCCCACTGTCTCGAGCGGCGTGAGCACCGCGAACGACTGCCAGACCTGCCGGTAAAGGCCGTTGCGCTTGATCTCGTCC
>JBGPEO010000045.1:0-17115 GCA_041482895.1 Candidatus Dormibacteraceae bacterium
CAGGCCCTTCGCATCGTCCGGAAAAGCCGGGCAGACGATCTTGATCCCGGGCTCCTGGCTGAACTGGGCCTCGATCGCGTCCGGGTGGAACTCGGGTGTCCTGACTCCGCCGCCGAAGGGAGCGCGGATCGTGACCTGGGCGTGGAACCGTCCGCGCGAGCGGAACCGGTAGCGCGCGAGCTGCGGGCCGATCTGGTGAAAAGCCTGGTGCGTGAAGCCCAGGAACTGGACCTCCGCGACTGGGACCATGCCGCCGATCGCCAGGCCGAGCGATGCCCCGACGATCGCGCCCTCGGCAAGCGGCGTGTCTACCACCCGCTCCGGCCCATACTTTTCCATGAGCCCGCGTGTCACCCTGAAGACACCGCCGAGCTGCCCGACGTCCATGCCCAGGACCATCACGCGTTCGTCGCGAGCCATCTCGTCGAAAAGCGCGCCACGGATCGCTTCGAGGATCGACTGCTCCGCCTGACCCGAGACCGCGATGCTCACCGGAGCGTCAGGCTATCACCAACAATTGACTTTAGATCTTTGATCACATAGCCTCGTACGCGGAAAAGGGGCGACGCCAGAACGGCTGCGCACGACCACATTAATAAGGAAGGAGAGCCGAGATGGCCGAAGGCCTCAACGAGCAGTGGTACAGGACGACCGACATTCCCGGGGTGGCCGGTCCGCCGAGAGAGCTGGTCGGCTACGGCGAGCACCCGCCCAAGATCACCTGGCCGGGAGGGGCGAAGGTCGCGATCCAGATCATCCTCAACTACGAAGAGGGCTCAGAGAAGACGTACGCCATGGGCGATGACTTCAACGAGGACCTCTACGAGCTGCCGTACAAACAGGAAGGCATGCGCGACCTGGCGATCGAGTCCGCCTACGAATACGGCTCGCGCGCGGGGGTCTGGCGCCAGTTCCGGGTCTTCGCCAACGCCGGCATCAACGTGACCTGCGTCGCGGCTGCCGTGGCTCTCGAGAGGAACATCGCGGTCGCCAAGAAGCTGGCAGAGCGCGGCGACGAGGTCGCCGGCCACGGCTATCGTTGGGTGAATCATTTCGAGATGACCCGCGATGAGGAGCGCGAGGCGATCAAGCGCGCGGTCGCGTCGATCAAGAAGACCGTGGGCGAGCGGCCACTGGGCTGGTACTGCCGCGAGATGAGCGTCAACACCCGCGAGCTGCTCGTGGAGGAAGGCGGCTTTGTCTATGACTTCGACTGCTACAACGACGACCTGCCGTACTGGACCACCGTGCATGGAAAGCCTCACCTCGTGACGCCGTACTCACTGGTGGTCAACGACGCGCGGTTCGTGGTCGCGCAGGGGTACGGAAGCCCGGAGCACTTTTACGAATACGCGAAGGCCGAGTTGGACGGCCTGCGCAACGACAACGATGGCGTCAGCCGGATGATGTCGATCGGTCTGCACGCGCGTTTCAGCGGCCACCCAAGCCGGGCGGACGCCCTGGCCCGGTTCATCGACTACGCGCAGAACACGGGCGACGCGGTTTTCATGCGGCGCATCGACCTCGCGCGCACGTTCATGGACCAGCACCCCGCGTCCAAGGCGCTCGGCTCCACCGCAGGCTGATTCCGATGAGCCGGATCATCGTCACGGGCGGCAGCGGCAAGATCGGCGCCTGGATCCTCAAGGAGCTGCTTGATGCAGGCCACGAGGTTCTCAACGTCGATCTGAAGCCGGCCGCCGATCCCCGCTGCAGGACGTTGATCGCCGACCTGACCGACTCCGGCCAGGCTTTCGGGGCGATCGGGGTGTACACCGGCATCGACGAGCTGCAACCTTCTCTGCGCCCGCAGCCCGTCGACGTGCTCGTCCATTTCGCGGCCATACCGCGGGTCCAGCTGGTGCCCGACGCGGAGGTCTTCCGGATCAACACGACCAGCACCTACAACGTCATGGAGGCTGCGGCCCGCGCCGGGATCCACAAGGTGGTCTTCGCGTCGAGCGAGGCGACATACGGGGTCGTGTTCGCTGACGAGCAGCTCGATCCGCAGTACTTTCCCGTCGACGAGGAGCATCCCACCGTGCCAATGGATGCGTACGGCCTATCGAAGGTCGTCAACGAGCGCACAGCGGCCGCCTTTCACGCCCGCGTGGGCGGCGACTTCTACGGGCTGCGGATCGGAGACGTGATGGCGCCGCCGGACTACGCGAAGTTCCCGCTGTGGAGCACCGACCCAGGAATCCGCAAGCGCGAGATGTGGGCCTACGTCGACGTCCGCGACGTGGCGCTGATGGTCCGCCTGTGCGTCGACACCGATGGGCTCGGATTCCAGGTCTTCAACACATTCGCAAGTGAGAGCGCGCACGTGCTGCCCACTCGGGAGCTGGCGCGCAGGTTCTACCCCAACGTCCCCATCCGCGACGAGGTTGCGGAGCATGGATCATTGGTCAGCAACCGCAAGGCCCAACGCATGCTCCGGTTCGAACAGAAGCATCGCTGGGCGGAGCAGCCTCAGGGATGATCGAAGAGACCGACGAGCGCCCGCTGGCGCACCTTGCGCGGAAGAAGCTGGGTGAGGAGACCACGCGCTACCTGCGCGACGCCCTGCTGAGCGGACAGTACGCCACCGGCGAGCGCATGGCGGTGCACCAGCTGGCCGAGTCGCTCGGAGTCAGCACGATGCCCGTCCGGGAGGCCCTGGTGACGCTCGCGAACGAGGGGCTGCTGGAGGTGATTCCACGACGCGGCTTTCGAGTTGCGACCATGGGATCGCGCGACGTCGAGGACGCTTTCCGGGTCCACGCACACGTGGCCGGGTTGCTGATCGAGGAGGCGGCCCCCATCATTCCGGCGACCACGATTGCCGAGCTGCGCAGGATCCAGGAGGCGATCCTGGCAAGCTTCGGCCAACCGAGGGATGAGCGCCAGCTCGCGCACCGCGTCGAGGAGCTGAACTTCAAGTTCCACCGCACGATCAACCATGTGCCCGACGCCAAGCGCTTGAGGTGGTTCCTGCGAGCAGCGACCCGTTACGTGCCGCGCCGTTTCTACGAGACCATCCCCGGTTGGAATGAGGCGACGCGCGACCGCCACGGCGCGATCATCGACGCCCTCGAAGCAAGAGACGCGAGCGAGGCTCGCCGGCTGATGGAGCAACACGTGATCGAGGCCGGGCGGCTCGTGCGCGAGCACCTGGACGCGAACCGGCCGTAGCTTCTTCCCCGACCCTGCGCGCAGAGCGGCGATAAGGACGTGACTTACTGATTGCTCCCCGACCCTCTCCCCTGCGGGGAGAGGGGGTCACCCTAGGCCCAGAGACATTGGGTTCCAGAGTGCAGTCGGTTGCCATTCCGACCGCTTGCCCAGGACCATTCGCGGCACGGTGCGCAGCTCTTCGAACCCGCTGTCCCGCAGCAGGTCGAGCGCCAGCCGGTTTTCATCCGGCGGGTACACGATGACCTCTTGCCCAACTGAGCCGACCGTCCGGATCAGGTTCACCAGGGCGGCGGTCTCAGCGCCGCCGGCGCCCGGGAGCAGGGCGACCCAGGCGCCACCCCATGGGAGCGGCACAGCCGCTCCCGCCAAGGTCGGAAGCGCGACAGCGCCGCCGGCCAGGCTGCCGTTCCTCCAAACGCCCCACGCGAAGTCCTCGAATCTCGCGAGAATCGGCCCCCGGTCGTCGCCTGAGACCTGCCGGTCGAGCGCGCGAAGGGCGGTACGGTCCGAGGGCAGCAGCGGACGGTAAGGCGCCAGCTCGACGGTCTTGGGCAGCGCCGTCCCTCGCAGCTCGTGATACGAGCTCTCGACCTTGAACCCCAGCCGCTCGTAGATCGCCCGTCCGAGGTCGGTTGCCGCCAGGAGGATGGTGTCGCACCCCGCACGCTGCAGAACGTCGAGTGCAACAGAGGTCATCCGGGTTCCGAGGCCGTGCCCGCGCAGGTCAGGCCGCACGAACACGTGGCCGATCCAACCGGTGTGTGCGTAGCGCGTGGCGACCGAGGTTGCCACGACGCGGCCCTCCCCGTCTCGAGCCACGAAGGTTCTGCACCGGCGGTTGGCTGCGAAGAAGTTGAGCAGCGGGTGGAACTGCCGGTAGGTTCCCCACCCGCCATCGACTACACACGAGGTCGCCTCCAGCACCGCCCTGGGGGTGCGGGCCATCGCCCGCACCTGGAACCGCGCCTCGGTCAAGAGCGCAAAGGCAGGGCGATCGGGCGTATCGGGCTGCCGGTGCCGCCACGAATCTTCAAGCACGCACCAATGAAGGCGAACTCGTAGATCGACTCGTGCGACAGGTCCTCGAGGTAGGCCATCTCGAGCAGCGGAATCCCGGCCTCGGCGAGCAGGTAGGTATGCACCGGAAGCCAGTTCTCCGGGTCGGCCGAAGGCGTGTGCTCGACGCCACCGTTGTCGGCACCGATGTAGATGGCGCCCGCCTTCGCGAGGAACTCCGCTCCCTGCCGGTTGATGCCCGGAGAGTTGGGTACGAACCTCTGCTGGTCGGGCCAGATGGTCATCCTCCCGGTGCGGATGAGGACCACGTCGCCCGGGCGCAGCTCCGTCTTCTGGCGCTTGAGGGCGTCGAGCAGCTCCTTCTCGCCGATCGCGTGACTGTCCGGAAGCATGTCGACTCCCGCGGCGGCGGCGACGTCGATCATCACGCCGCGCGCCACGACGGGGGGCTGCTTGTCGGCTCCGCCCCGATTCCAGTGCCGGCTGCCGAGGTGCTCCTTGGCGCTGAACCGGTTGAAGATCTGGCCGTGCAGGCCGAAGTGGGCGAACGTGTCGACATGGGTGCCGCAGTGCGTGTAGAGCGAGATGCAGTCACCCGAGTAGCTGACCGTCTCGTTCTGCTCGGCCGAGATGCCCAACGGGTTGTCGAGCATGTTCCCGGCCGGGGTGTGCGACATCCAGATTTGAAAGCCGGGATCACCGAGGTCTGTCCACACGGGCATGCCGACGAAGTAGTCGACCGCGAGATCGAAGGGTTTGCCCGCGTCCGCCTCGCTCAGCGCTGCCCGCCTCGACTCGGCGGTCATGTGGTTGAGCATCCCGATCTCGTCGGCCGGACCGAATGGGCTCGCCGACGCCTCGTTGAACTTCGAGTGGTACGCGACGATGTTCTTGCGCTGGTCTTCGCTCAACAGCACTGGGCCGCACAACTTCTTACCAACCTCCTGGAGTGACGGTGTGACGTGAGGGCTGCACCGTGGCCGTTTCTATAATCGGTCGGTGCGAATTCTCGACGCGCGCGCCCGCGCGGAAGAGCTCAAGGACCTCAACCTGTTCATCGCGATGACGGATGAGGTCGGGGACGGCGAGGTGGTCGCGGTCAAGGACCTGGTCGATGTACGCGGTACGCCTACGACCGGAGGCGGCAGGCTGCTTCCGCTCGAGCCGAAGACGGAAGATGCGCCTCTGATTCGCAACCTCCGCAGCCACGGCTGCGTGATGATCGGAAAGACCAACCTGCACGAGTGGGCATTCGGCTCCACCAACATGAACCGCCACTACGGCACCGTCCACAACCCCCGCGATCGTTCTCGCATCGCGGGCGGCTCGTCGGGCGGATCGGCAGCGGCTGTGGCCGCCGGAGCGTGCGACTGGGCGATCGGCAGCGACACGGGCGGATCGGTCCGCATCCCGGCCGCACTGTGCGGGATCGTCGGGTTCAAGCCGACACTCGGAACCATCGACACGAGGGGCGTCGTGCCGCTGAGCTTCTCCCTCGACACGATCGGCTCGCTCGCGCCCGACGTTGCCACCGCGACGCGTGCCGTCGCAATGATGGCGGGGCCCCGCCGGGAGGGCCAGAGCCTCGACGGTTGGGACCACATCGAGCCGATTCCGATCGAACGGCTGCGCCTCGGGGTGCCGGCCGGCTGGGTGCACGGCCTGGACGCCCAGGTTGGCGCAGCCTGGGAGGCGGTCTCCAGGGGTCTGCCGGAGATCGAGCTTCCGAGTCTCGACGCCATGCAGAAGGCATGCCTCGACATCATGCTCAGCGAGGCGGCCGCGTTCCACAAGACCTGGATGGACACCCGCCCCGACGAGTACGGTCCCGACGTGCTCGCCCGGCTGCGGACGGGGCTGGCGGTGACCGGCGCCGACTATGTGCGCGCCCTTGCCGACCGGGAGCGGATGCGCAAGGAAGTCGCCAGAGCCATGCGCGGACTGGACGCGATCCTGCTTCCGTCGACGGCGTCCGTTGCGCCGCTCATAGCTCCCGAGGTCGACACTCAACCGCTGGTTCGCTTCACGCGCCCATTCAACCTCACGGGGCAACCCGTATTCAGCCTCCCGGCGCCCGTGGACGGTCTCCCCGCCGGCATCCAGGTGATCGGCCACGCCGGCCGCGACATCGAGCTCGCCGCGGTCGCGGCAGGGCTCGAGCGAGCCTGGGCCTCTACCGGCTGAGGTCATTGGCCTCCGCCAGCGAGCGGGCGAACGTTTCGAGCCGGTCCATCCCTTCGGTGAGCGTCTCGAGAGAGCACGCATACGAAAGGCGGATGTGGCGGTCCGACCCGAACGGTAGTCCCGGAACCACCGCCACGCGAGCCCGCTCCAGCAATGCTTCCGCAAACCTGATCGAGCCGTCGATCTCGGTTCCGTAGAGATCGTCGACGCGCGGAAAGATGTAGAACGCGCCCTCGGGCAGGCCGTCCAGATGAACGCCCGGCATCCGCTGCAATCGCTCCGCTACGTACCGGCGGCGGCGGTCGAACTGGACCCGCATCGCTTCCACCGGCGCCTGGTCACCTCGCAAGGCCGCGAGGGCGGCCTTCTGGCTGATCGATGACGCTCCCGACGTGACCTGGCTCTGAAAGCTCGACATCGCCTCCGCGATCTCCAGGTTGGCCGCGGCGTAGCCCATTCGCCACCCGGTCATGGCGTAGGCCTTGGAGAAGCCGTTGACGGTGATGGTGCGCTGGAGGATCTCGGGGCCGAGCGAGGCGATGCTGATGAACTCGGCTCCGTAGGTCAGCTTCTCGTAGATCTCGTCGCTGATCACGTACAGGTCGTGTTCCACCGCCAGCTGGGCGACCATCCGGAGCTCGGCATCCGTGTACACGACGCCGGTGGGGTTGCTCGGGTTGTTCAGCAGGATGACCTTGGTGCGCGGCGTGATCGCAGCGGCAAGCCCTTTGGCGTCGAGCCGGTACTGGTCGGGTTCGGTGTCGACCATCACCGGCACACCGCCGGCGAGCCTGACCATCTCCGGGTAGCTCACCCACGCCGGAGCGGGAATCACGACCTCGTCGCCGGGGTCGAGCAGCACCATCAACGCGTTGTAGATCGACTGCTTGGCCCCGTTGGAGACCACGACCTGCGCGGCTCTGTACTCGAGACCGTTGTCGTCTTTTAGCTTCTTCGCGATCGCCTCACGAAGCTCGGCGATCCCGGGGGTCGGCGTGTAGCGGGTGAAACCCTGCTCGATGGCGGCGATGCCCCCTTCGCGGGCCGCGGGCAAGGTGTCGAAATCGGGCTCCCCCGCGGTCAGGTTGACGACATCCACCCCCTGCGCCACCAGGGCCTTCGCGCGGGCGTCCACCGCCATGGTCGCCGACGGCTGCAAGGAGCGGGCCCTGAGCGAAAGCTGGAACCGCACCTAGTCGTTGATCAGCAGCGAGCGGCCACCGTCGATCGTGATCAGCTGGCCGTTGATGAACCCCGCGTCCTCGGAGGCCAGGAAGCGATAGAGGGCGGCCACGTCCTGAGGCTTTCCGACACGGCCCACCGGGTTCATGCGGCCGGCGAGCGCAACCCCCTCGACCCCGAGCGAGTTCACCGGGTCGAGAGACTGCGGGCTCTCGATGACGCCCGGAGCCACAGCGTTCACCGTCACGCCCCGGCCGCCCACCTCGATCGCGAGGCTCTTGATCAATCCCACGATGCCCGCCTTCGACGCGGTGTAGTGCACGTGCTCGGTCCACGACTGCACGGTGCCTGCCACCGAGGAGGTGGCGAGAAGGCGGCCATATCCCGCGTCGAGCATGTGAGGCAGCACGGCCCGGAAGCAGCGCCAGACGCCGAGCAGGTTCACGTTCATGACCTTGTTCCACTGCTCGTCGGTCAGCTCCAGGGCCGGAACGGTGCGTGCGATGCCGGCGTTGGCGACACATACGTCGATCCGGCCAAAAGCCTTGAAAGCCGCCGCGACGAAGGAGTTCACCGACTCGGTCGAGGTCACATCGAGCTCATTGACCAACGCTCGGGACCCGGCCGCCTCAATGGCTGCGCGAACCGGCCCAACGTCGTGCGGGTCGCCGGGCAGCCAGCCTATGGCGACGTCAGCCCCCGCTCGCGCGAACGCGATCGCGGTCGCCGCACCGATGCCCGATGCGGCGCCGGTGACCAGCGCGGTGCGTCCCTTCAGGTCACACACCGCTTCAGAGCATCACGTCGCCGCCGTTGGGCCCAAGCGTCTGGCCAACGTAGTAGGAGGAATCGTCGGAAGCAAGGAAGACCGCCGTCGGCGCCACCTCGTGTGCCTGGCCGAACCGGCCGATGGGCATCTCGGCGAGCTTCTTGTTCTTCCACTCGTCGGTTTCGTCTTTCATCATGTCGGTGAGGATCGGGCCGGGCGCAATCGCATTGACCCGCACGCCCTTGGTCGAGACCTCGCGTGCGAGCGCCTTCGTAAAGGCGAGCACGCCGCCCTTGCTGGCGCTGTAGTGAACCATCTCCTGTCCGCCGATCTGACCGAGTTGAGAGCCGATGTTGATGATGTTTCCGTGGCCGCGCTCGAGCATCTGCGGGAGAACGTACCGCGTGCAGAGGAACACGGCGCGGAGGTTGACGTTCATCACCTTGTCCCACTGCTCGGACGACATCTCGTGCAGCAGAACCTGCGAGAAAATGCCCGCGTCGTTGACGAGGATCTCGACCGGTCCGAGCTCTTTCTCCACGCGCTCGATCATGGCCTTGACCTCGGGTTCCTTCGTGACGTCCGTCTGCACGTAGATCGCGCGGCGGCCACCTTTCCGCAGGGCGGTCAGCAGCTCGCCGGCTCCGCTCTCCGGAGCCTGGTCGGCGACCGCCACATCGGCGCCCTCCGCCACGAATGCTTCGGCGATCGCCCGGCCGATGCCGCGGGCACCGCCGGTGATGATCGCCACCCTGTTCTCGAGCTTTCCCATGGTTCTCCTCAGGCGCTTGCCGCGCCAGACCACATTTCCAGGATTTCCGACGAAGGCACCACATCGAAGCGGTGGCGCATCAGGAGCAGCGACGCGTCGTGCTGGGCAGGATCGTCGCTCGCGACGCAGTCCTCCGGCACGATCACGTAGTAGTCGTTGAACAGGCCGTCGCGCGCGGTGGACTCGACGCACCCTTCGGTGGTCGCACCGGTGATGACGATGCTCTTGATGCTGTTGCTGCGCAGCAGCATGTCGAGGTTGGTCCCCCAGAAACCGCTCGAACGGTACTTGCGGACGACCACGTCGCCGGATTGAGGTGCGAGCTCCGGGATGATCTGCTGGCCCTCGGTGCCCTCGACCGTGTACTTGAGCGGTTTGAGCGGCCCGCGGGTCGCGAAATGCAAGCGCATAGTGAACCGGAGCTGCGCCGGCGACTCGATCTTCGAGTCGGGCAGCCGCGTCATCATGATGTAGATCACCTGTACCGATGCGGCCCGCGCGCCCTCGATCAGGCGCGCGAGCTTTGGCACCATCGCCGGGTACATCGAGATGTCGATCCCCTGCTGCGCGAAGTTGTAGCCGGCCCTGCAGAAATCGTTCTGCATGTCCACGATCACGAGCGCGGTGTAGCTCGGATCCACAAGCTCCTCGAGCGTCGAGAAGACCTGCTTACCGTCGACTTCGACCATGGCTACTTCAGTGGAGCGTGGGCAGACCTGTCGTCGAAGCGACCGCCCTCCTCGGCGTGCGTGATCGGTTCGTCCGCGACGATGGAGCCGAATGCGGCCAGCTTCTGCGGAGAACGGCCTCGCAGGTAGAAGTAAGCCACCAGGCCGGCGATCACGTAGACCCCGACGATGTATGGGACCATGCTGTAGGGGTACGCCTGGCCCGGAGCCACGACGACCCAGAGCGGGTAGAGCAGACCGAGACACCCGAGGATCGGTGCGACCACGTGGTACACGATGTTTCGATCTTCACGCTTGTTGAAGTATCGAATCAGCGCGAGGTTGCAGAGGATGTACACCAGGACCACGCCCACTGTGCCGATAGAGCCGGTGAATCCGTAGAGCCCCGTCGCGCCTGGGCCCAGCCACGCGCCGCCTGCCAGACCGACGATCACGGTGAACACCGTCAGCGTGTAGATGGCGACGTACGGTGAGTGGAATTTGGCGTGCACGCGGCCGAGGGCCGCCGGCAGTGCGCCTTCGCGACCCATCGAGAAGATCACGCGGACGGTGGTGTTCTGGAGGGCGAGGAAGGCGGAGAACAGGCCGGCGATCGCGCACAGGTCGACGATCTGCTCGAGCCAGGGCGCGTACTGGTGGGCAAGCGTGACGAACGGCGTGCCGTCCTTGAGGAAGGCGGACATGTGGGTCGGGTCGTTGAGGTGGTAGCCCGCGGTCAGGCCGTACATCACGTAGACATAGAAGACTCCTACTCCGATCACCGAGCCACCCACGGCGAGCGGAATAATTCGGCGCGGCTCTCTTGATTCCTCTCCCAGCACGGCGGCGGCGTCGAAGCCGATGAAGGAAAGGATGCCGAAGACGACGCCGAGACCGACACCCGAGAGCCCGTTGGGCGCCGAGCCCGGGTTGAAGGCGGCCCACGTGTTGCCATTTCCGGCATTGGCGATAGCGATGGTCGCCAGGAGGAAGAACACGATCACCTCAACGGTGAGCAGCGTCAGGTCCACCTGTACCGAGGTCTTGATGCTGCGGACCGAAAGCACGACCACAATCGCCATGAACACGAAGGCGTAGATCCACCACGGGATCTCGGCGTTGAAGGTCGTCTTGACGTAGTCGTGGGCAAAGGCAGCCACCGCTCCGAAGAGGCCTGGCATCAACAGCGCGTACGCGCCGAAGAACATCCAGCCCGTGAAGAACCCGGCGCCGCCACCGAGGCCTCGCGCGGTGAACGTGTAGAAGGAACCCGCCGACGGCAGCACCCTCGAGAACTGGACGACGGTGTTGCCTACGAAGATGATGACGATCAGGGCGATGAGGAAGGCGAGTGGCAAGGCTGCGCCCGTCGAAGGACCCGCGGCGGGGGCATTGAGGACCACCGCGAGCACCGGACCCATGAGGGCCACCGAGAGCGCGATGCAGTTCCAGACGCTGAGTACGTTCTTCTGTAGGCGTGCGCCCTCGGCGCCCGCTGGTGCGCTAGACATGTGCTCCCCTCCGAATCTCCCCTCCGAAAACTCGGCCAGTATATTTGATCAGGAATCGTTGTCAACCTTCATGTATGGCAGGCGCGGCCGGGCTACGAACCGGCCGCTCCGCAACGGGAGAATAAAGATGAGCGAAGCCACCCCGAAGACCGGCCGGGCGCGCGCCGGGCGCACTGTTGAAGAGCGGCTGGAACGGCTGGAATCGGAGCGCGAGCTCCACGCCCTCGTCCACCGCTACGCGGAATTGTGTGATGCGGCCTACGATCCGGACGGCCTCGCCGCACTCTTCACGGAGGACGCCACCTGGTCGTCCCGCACGCGCGACGGGTCCGTCGACTTCGGGCGCTACGAAGGGCGCGAGGCGATCCGGAAATTCTTCGCCGGGGCCTCCAAAGACCTTGGGCCGATGACCCTGCACTATCTCCTCGCGCCCCGAGTGGAGCTCGCGGAGGATGGGGTTTCGGCTACGGGAGTCTGCTACCTGCTCGCCATCCTCGACCAGCGGCCGGCCTCCTCAGCGCCGGGGTCGGCCGATCGCGAGCGCGTCCTACTGGGAGGCGTCTACTCGCACCGGTTCCGTCGCGTCGACGGGCGCTGGCTCATCGCCGCCTTGGCGTGCGACCTCAGCCTCGAAGAGCCGCTCAGGAGTGCGCCTTCACCGACGCCCTGAAGGCGTTGAGCAGGAAGACGGAGTCGCTGCCGCCCGTGAGGAACCAGGCGCCCTGCTCGCGCAGCTCGGCCGCCGACAGCCTGTAGCCGCCGTGGTCCACCGGCATCCCGAACTTGACTCCCGCGTCGCGGCACGCTTTGAACACCCTGCCGACCGCCGCCGCGAGCCGTGGATCCCTGGGATCTCCGATCACGCCCAATGAGGCCGACAGGTCGCTTGGCCCGACGATTACGAGGTCGACCCCGGGCGTGGCCGCGATCTGTTCGATCTGGTCAACGGCCGAGGCCTCTTCGATCATGACGGCGAGCACGGTGTTTCGATTGAGCGCCTGCGTGAGCTCCCGCACGCCGGGAAGTCCGTGGGCGCCGAACGCGGCGGCCGCCGAGCTCGGATACATCCCGCGATGGCCGACGGGCGGAAAGCGCACCCCACTGACCGCGCGGGCGGCGGCCGTCGCGTCGGAAACATGCGGAACCAGCACGCCTTCCGCTCCGATGTCGAGCACTCGCTGCACGAAGCCGTGATCGCCGGCCGGCACCCGAACAAGGGTGCCCAGCCCACGGGCACGCGCGGCCCTGAGGTGGTTCTGTACTGTCTCGAGACTCAGTCCTGCGTGCTCGCACTCGATCACGACGAACTCGAAGCCGGCAAGGCCCGCGAGCTCGACCGAGACCGGGTCGCCGAGCGTGATGAACGTGCCGAGCGCGCTCGGCTTGTGATCGATCAGCTCCCGCAGCCGGTTGCTCAAAACCTCAGCCACGACCGGCGTCCTTTTCCCCCGCGAGCAGAAGCTGCTTTGCCCGCTCTGCCACCGGCCGGTCCACGAACTCGCCGGTCACCGTCTTGGTCGCGGCACCCCCGGATTGCTCGAAGGCCCAGAGCACCTGCTTCGCCCAATCCAGCTCTTCCTTCGTGGGTGCGAAGACCTGGTGGATGATCGGCACCTGGCGCGGGTGGATGGCCGATTTGCCGAAGAACCCGATTCGCTTCGCCGCCTCCGCCTCGCGCCGCAGTCCATCGTCGTCGTCGAGCTGGGGATGCACGCCATCGCTGGGCTTCGGCTTGCCGGCGGAGCGTGCGGCGATGACCAGATGGGAGCGCGCGTAGAGCGTCTCCTGCTCGCCCGGCGAGCTGCCGAGGTCGGCCGCCAGGTCGAGACCTCCGTACGAAAGCAGCGAGCAGGCGGGAGCGGAGGCGATCTCGAAAGCGTTGAGCACGCCGCGCGCTGACTCGATGGTGCAGTCCAGGCGAGTGCCGCGCGCCCGTTCGGCGACCCATGCGACCTCGCCGGCCGATTCCACCTTGGGGATGCGAATCCCGGCCACTTTGCCGGCCACCGCGGCAAGGTCGCGCTCGCATTCCGGGGTCATGGCCCGGTTGACCCTCACCCAGCAGGTTCGAGACGCCGCCACCGCGGCGACCATGTCTCGCGCGCGGTCCTTCAGGTTGGCAGGCACGGCGTCCTCCAGGTCGAGCAGCACGGCGTCCGCTCCCACCTCGAACACCTTGCGCAGGAGCTTCTCGTCGTGCCCGGGCGCGAAGAGCCAGCTCCGCGGCAGGTCGATCTCAGGCACGCGCTTCCACCGGGCGCGCGAACGGCTCGTCCCGCGCCGGCAGGGGCGAGTTGAACGCGAGGTGGACCGTCGCCTCCGTGCCGCCGTTCCAGTTGCGATGCGGAACCCCGGCTGGAAACACGACCAGGGTGCCTGGTTCCGCGGTATAGGAATGCCCGTCGATCTCGAGGCTCATTGTCCCGCTCAGGACGTAGAAGAGCTGGTCCACGACATGGGTGTGCATCCCCGCGGGCGAACCCTCACCCGGAGGGGTCTTGATGCAGTTGACGCTGCAGCTCGTCGCGCCAGAGTCCCAATCCAACAACGGTTGGCTCACTCGTTCGCCGGTTGCGGCCAGCCGCGCGAAATCGACCTTGCGCAAGTACTCCAAATCGGCCCTCCTGTGTGGAATGGTGCGCCCTGCGCGCGCGGCTAATGGTGCGCCCTGCGCCGCGCCCGGCTTAATGGTCTTCGCGGACGAGCTGGCGGGCGATGATGGTCCGGAGGATGTCGTTGGTGCCCTCCCCGATCGCCATCAGGGGCGCATCCCGATAGAAACGCTCGATCTCATACTCCGTCGAATAGCCGTAACCGCCGTGGATCCGCATCGCCTCGAGCGACGCTCGGATGCAGACCTCGGAGGCGTAAAGCTTCGCCATGCCCGTCTCGAGGTCGGCCCGCCCGCCCGAGTCGAGCGCGGTGGCGGCCCACCAGGTGAGCAAGCGCGCCGCCTGGACCTCGGTCGCCATGTCCGCGAGCTTCAGCTGGATCGCCTGGAACTCCGCGATGGGCCGGCCGAAAGCGTGGCGGTCGCGCGCGTACGCAAGCGAGCGGTCGAGGCACGCCTGCGCCACGCCCACCGCGCGGCCGGCGATGTTGACGCGCCCGAACTCGAGGGCTGAGAGTGCCTGCTGCAGCCCGTGACCCTCCTCGCCACCGAGCAGGTTCTCGACCGGGACGCGGCAGTCGCTCAGGAACACCTCCGACGACTCCGGTCCCTTGTAGCCGAGCTTGTCGAGGTCCTTGCCGACCGTGAAGCCCGGCGTGCCCTGCTCGATCATCAGCACGCTCATGCCGCGGTGTCGCGGCTGCGCGTTCGGGTCGGTCTTGACCAGGACCGGCAGCGGGTCGGCGTGCCGCGCGTTGGTGATCCAGGTCTTCGAGCCGTTGACCACGTAGCAATCGCCTTCCCGGCGCGCCACCGTGGCGATGCCCTGCAGGTCGCTGCCCGCCTGCGGCTCGGTGAGCGCGATGCCCGAACGTCTTTTGCCGGTCGCGAGATCGGGCAGCCATCGAGCACGCTGCTCCTGGGTGCCGAACTTCGAGAGCATCAGCGTGGCCAGCGAGTGCGAGCCCAGGATCCCGGCGACGCCCATCCAGGCCTTCGAGATCTCCTCGAAAACGACGGAGTACGAGACCGCATCGATGGCGATGCCGCCGTACTCCTCCGGCACGAGCATGCCGAACAGGCCCATCGCCTTCATCTCGTCGACGATCTCTTCGGGATACCGGCCGGCGAGCTCCCACTCACGCGCGACGGGGCTGATGCTCTTGCGTGCGAAGTCGCGCATGAGGTCGCGGAAGGCGGCCTGCTGCTCGGAGAGCTCGAAGTCCATCGCGCTCCTAACCCTTTGACAGCCTGGACGCGGCCGGGCCCTGCCCCCGCCGGTAGATCAATGCGGTCCGCCGCGCGCTCTTGTGACAGTCATCGCGTCCTCGCGGTGATCATGGCATGGTCTCGCTCAGAGCCCGAGATACGCCCGTCGCACGCCGGGGTCTTCTTTGACCTCGGCGGCGGGTCCGCTCAACGCGACCCGCCCGTTCTCCAAGACATAGGCGCGATTCGCCGCGTCGAGCGCCACGAGCACGTCCTGCTCGACAAGGAGCAGCGCCGTTCCCTCTTGATTAATCTGCTGGACGACGTCGATCAGGCGGTCGACGATCTTGGGGGCGAGGCCCAGCGACAGCTCGTCGACCATCAGCAGCTTCGGCCGCGCCATCATTCCACGTCCGATCGCGACCATCTGCTGCTCCCCACCCGACAGCGTGCCCGCGTCACGCGACAGCTTGTCCTTGAGCGCCGGGAAGTGGTCGAGCACGCGGGTCATATCGTCGCGGACTCCGCGGTCGCGACGCAGGTAAGCCCCGAGGAGCAGGTTCTTCTCGACGGACAGGGTCCCAAACAGACGCCTGCCCTGCGGCACGTGGGCGACGCCTTTCCGGACCAACACCTCCGGCCGCGCGTTGGTCACGTCTTCCCCGGCAAGCGTGATGGTTCCCGAGGTGGCGCGGACCAGGCCGCTCAGGACCCCGAGCAGAGTGGACTTCCCCGCGCCGTTCGCGCCGACCAGCGCGATGAGTTCCGCCGGCGCGACTTCTAGATCGATCCCGAACAGCACGGGTCCGGCGTCGAAGCCGGCCGTCAGCCCACGGACTTTCAGCAGCGGCTCAGGACTTGCGATCAGAGGTCCCACCCTGCCCGCGTTCGGCGAGCAGCCGTTTCGCATAGCGCTCTCCCAGGTAGGCCTGGATCACGCGCTCGTCGCGCAGCACGACATCCGGCTCTCCCTGGGCCAGGACCTGGCCGAAGTCGAGGACGACCGCCCGGCGGCAGATCCCGACGATCACGCGCATTACGTGCTCGATCAGGAGCACGGTCACGCCGGTCGCGTGCACGGCCCGAACCATCTCGAGCGCCTCGTCGATCTCGACGTTGTTCAGCCCGGCCATCACCTCATCGAGCAGCAGCAGGTGCGGCCTGGTCGCCACCGCGCGCGCCACCTCGAGCCGTTTGCGGTCTGGGATGGTGAGCGCCGACACCGGATGGCGAGCTTTGGCCGAAAGCCCGACCAGCTCAAGCACCTCGTCGGCAAGCTCGAAGGCACCCGCAACGCCCCGTCGTCCTTCCGCGCTGCCGAACAGCGCTCCGATGGCTGCGTTTTCCCGCACGGTCATGGAGCCGAACGGCCGGACGATCTGGAAGGTGCGGCCGATCCCCAGCTTCGCGATCCGGTGCGGCGCCATGCCGGCGATCGAGGCGCCCTGCCAGCGGATGTCTCCGCCGTCGAGCCGGTTCACGCCACTGATGCAGTTGAGCAGCGTCGTCTTGCCGGCGCCGTTCGGACCGATGATGCCGACGATCTCGCCCTTCGCCACCTCGAAGGTCACGCCGTCGACCGCGGCCACGCCTCCGAAGCGCTTGGTCACGCCGCGCAGCTCCAGCTGCGGCGCGGCGGCTGCGCTCTTCACCTCCCCGCTCGCCGGGGAGGTCCCCGGCGCAGCCGGGGGGTGGGGCGAAGGGGCCGCGCTCACAGCGACGTCTCCCGAAGCGATCGCCGCAGATAGGACAGGCTCAGCCGGGTGCGCCCGCCGAAGAAGTCGATCACGCCGCGCGGCACGAAGATCACGACCCCGACCAGCAGCAGGCCGAGGATGACCTGCGCCACGATCGGGCGCGCCGCTGCCGAGACGAACGGGATGTCGAAGGTGATCGGCAGGCTGCCTCCGAGAAACTGGATCAGCAGCTGCAACAAGACCGCTCCGATCGCCGGTCCGAACACCGTGCCCGTGCCGCCGAGCAGCGCCATCAGGATCATCTGGACGTTGTATTCG
>JBGPEO010000046.1:0-16915 GCA_041482895.1 Candidatus Dormibacteraceae bacterium
CCGCCGCATATTTCGCGGCATCGACGGGCGGAGCCAAGGAGGCGACGAGCACGCGAGGGAGCGCAACACCTGCGGGGTCCCCGCACCGTGGATGTGGGGCTGCTGACGACCGCGCGCAGGAGCCGACGCAGGCTTCAGCGCGCGCTCGGGTCCCCACCAAATCGAAGATTTGGCGGGGTGGGCCGGCGCCCGCCGGTCTAGGCCGCGAAGGTGCAAGGACCTGCGCGGCCGGGATACTCGCATCACTGGGTATACGGGGTCGTGGAGAAACGCGACGGGCACTTGGCCAGCAGCGTCGTCGCGTGGAAGACGCCGTCCGCGCCCAGGCGGCCCTCGGCGACCACGGTGATGCCGGGCTTGAAGATGTCCGGGAGCGTCCCTGTGTACTCGACCGGCACGGATGCCGTCCCATCCTTCTCGGTGAACGTCACGTGCAGCCCGCCGTTGCTCTTCTGAACGTCGGTCTGGACCACCCCCGCGACGCGCACGTCACCGTTCACCGGGTGCGAACGGAGCTGGCTGACCGTGAGGTAGTACTCGGCGGAGCCCCCGGAGGCCGAGTAGATCAGGTAGCCGACGCACGCCGCGACGACAAGGGCCGGGATGGACCACCTGATCATGTTGTCGTGATCAGCGTCAGGTAACGGTCCAGGGTCCGCGCGTCAAGCGGTCCTGTGAATGACGCCGTAACCAGACCCTGGGCATCGATGAAGAACGTCGCAGGCAGCCCTCCGACGCCGTATGACTGGTAGCTGCCCTCCACGATCGGGCCGGCCGGATATGGGTGCAAGTGCTGCTGCTCGAAGCTCTCGAACCCGCTGGTCGTGTCCTGGTTGTCCGCTCCAACGAAGGCGATGTCGGGATGGGCGTTCGACCCGTTCGAAAGGACGGGCAGCTCCTGCAGGCACGGCGCGCACCACGAAGCCCAGAAGTTCAACACGACGGGCTTTCCCTGCAGCTGCCAGACACGCACCTGCTCTCCACCCTGGGTTTTGATGGCCAGCCGCGGCGCGGTCTTGCCCAGCAGAGGCGGGTTGGCGAGCGCGGCGTGCTGGAGGCCCCAGGCGAGCGAGAGCATGAGCACCGAACCGAGGACGACCGCAATCACCGCAAGGGTCCCAGAGCTGCGGTTCACGCGCCTGAGTCTAGGGGCTTCACTTGACCGTTTGCCTTCGCGATCCGGGAGTACAGGCGGCCCGAGGGCTTGACCGTCCGCTCGAGCGTCTTGCGGTCGACCGCGATCAGGCCGAAGTGCGCCTGGTAGCCGCGCGCCCATTCGAAGTTGTCCATGTTCGTCCAGTGAAAGTAACCCCGCACGTCCACACCATCCTGGATCGCCAGGCGAACGTTCGCGAGGACGTCGGTGAGGTACCGCTCGCGCTCGTGGTCGTCGATGGTGGCCATCCCGTTCTCCGTGATGTACACGGGCTTGCCGAGGCCTTTCAGCTCGCCGAGAACGCCGCGCATCCAGCGCGGGTCCGCGCTCCAACCCATCTCGGTCACCGGGGCGCCGGGTACGTTGAAGCGACGGATGAACTGGTCTCGCGGCCGGTGAGGGTCGAAGGCGCAGCACTGCCCGTGGTAGTGCGCGATACCGACGAAGTCGGACGTAGCCTCGACCACCCGTCGCAGCCGGCCGGGAGCGACCGGCCAGCGGTCGACCGCCAGCTGGGCGGTCCGTGCGGCGAGCCGGTCGGCGCGCCTGGCGCTCGCCGGAAGGAAGAGAAACTTGTGATGGGACAGCCCCACCGGTGAGTCCGGCCAGCGGCGCTTGATCGCCAGATAAGCAAGCTCGTGGGCGCGCCGCATGTTGGCGAGGACCCGATAGAAGGAAGCGAGATCGCCGCGACGCGCGGGCGGGAACTCGCCTGTGATCCATCCGTTGGCCGCATAGATGTTGGGCTCGTTGATGGTGCACCACATCGTGACCAGGTCACCCAGCTCGTCGACCATCCGATGCACGAACGGGAGGAAGGCCTGAGCCGATCCCGCGGCGGTCCATCCGCCCTTGCGGATGAACCACAGCGGATTCGTGAAGTGGTGGAGGCTGACCATAGGCTGCATGCCCTGCTCGCGGAGCTCTCCGAGCACGTCGCGGTAATGACGGATCTGACGCGAATCGAACTCACCCTCAGACGGCTCGATGCGCGACCATTCGATAGAGAGGCGATGCGCGCCCTGGCTCAGCTCCCTGAGGAGCGAGAAATCCTCCCGGTATCGGTGGTAGTGGTCGCAGGCGATCGCAGACGTATCGCCGTTCGCGATCCGGCCCGGCTCCTGCTCGAACTCCCACCACTCGCAGTTGCGATTGTCGCCCTCGACCTGGTGGGCGGCGCTCGACGTTCCCCAGAGGAATCCGTCGGGGAAGGTATTCCCGGCCACGGTCAGGCGGCGGCGATCGTCGGGTTTGCCACCGCCGGCGGCGGGATGTACTCCCACGCGGTCGGAGTCTCGCCCTCCATGTCGACCCGCAGCATGCCCGCCTTGTCGACGGCTTTGCGATACATCTCGCGCTCGTTGTGCGCGCGCCCGTCGAGAAGGATCCAGGCCGCCTGCAACGGGTCGGCGTGGCTGACGACCGCCTGCGTCTCGCCCGGGCGCTCGCGGGCAAGGCGCCGCGCCACCGCAAGGACGCGCCCGCCCAATCGGTCGACCGATTCGTCGCCGGCGACCAGCCCGCGCCTTGCCTTGTGGACAAACCAGAGGGGGCGGCGCAGCGGAATCTGCCAGTAGGGCAGTCCCTGCAGGTAGCGGCTGAACTCTGCCTCTCTAAGGTCGGGGTCGCTCTCCAGGACCGTCGGGCGATCGAGGCGCTCGTTGATCAGCCGAGCCGTCTCGACGGCGCGCGCCAGCGGGCTGTGCACGATCCGGCGGATATCTTCGTTGCGAAGCCGCTGACCCACCGCGGCAGCTTGCACGCGTCCCAGCGCGCTGAGCTGAAACCCGTCGAGGTGCCCGTACAGCAGCCGGTGCGGGTTCTCCACGTCGGCGTGGCGGATCAAGTAGAGCCGGGTATGGGTCACTGCTGGACTTTCGTCTTACTGGTTGCGCAGCGCGCCGACCGAGGTGCGGTTGGTTCCCCCCGAGCGGCCGAGCTCGAGCGCCTGGTAGGCCTCGCGCAGCAGGTTGCCGGTGTACTCGCGCCGGTTCATGAGGCCCGCCTCCTCCTCGCTGCGGTTGAAGACAGCGATCGTCGCCGCGCCGCAGCTGACCGTGATGCGCTGCCAGTTCCCGGCGGTCGAGAAGTCATGAGTCGCGATCGAGCGCCGGATCTTGTCGGCCGCGAGCGTCGCGCCCCGGTCGTCGGTTTCGGGCAGCACGATCGCGAAATGCGGCGGTCCGTCAACGTCCAGGAAGGCGACCGTGTCCGTATCTCGGATCGCCTGGCCCAGGCGTTCTGACATCTCTCGCAGCAAGGCCTCGATCTGGATCGGCGCCAGCTCCTTGTGGATGTGCTGGGCATGGTCCAGCTCGACCACGAGGACCGAGAGCGGGCGGTGGTAGCGAATCGCCCGGTTGGCCTCCTGGCCGATCAGGGCGTTGATGAATTTCGAGTTCCAGATGCCTGTTACGGGGTCGACGACCCCGAAAAGGGGGCTGGACGAGTGATCGGCCTGGCTGTGGCCACAGCTCGGGCAGTATTGCGCGGTCTCCGCCAGCTCCGAGTTGCAGTACCAGCAGGTGGTCATGGCGGGCATTCTAGGCATCGCGACAGCTTCAAGCGCCGGTAGAACACCTGGGATTGACGTATGAGAGAAAACCTGGGCGGTTTTCTCTGCGCGCAAGCGCGACCAGGATGGGACCTACTGAATGCATCGGCCGGCCGGCTCCGCCGGCGGGCCTGCTCTCATTCCCCGGGATCGGATTTTCTGAAGGATTACTCCAGGCGACGCAAGGTGGCTTCCAGGCACGCCTGGGACGGCCGGAGTGAATCCGGCCTGCTGACCACGCGGGAGTCAGAATTCCGAACATGGCCGACCAGGGGGAGCTTTTTGGGTTGCCGGCGGCGCCTGAGCCGGACGCGCCCCTGGCGACGAGGCTCCGGCCGAAGACCTTCGACGACCTCGTGGGGCAGCGCAAGGTGGTCGAGGTCTTGAGGCAGCTGACCCGCTCGGGCCACCTGCCGAGCATCGTGCTCTGGGGGCCTCCCGGGAGCGGCAAGACCACGCTGGCGGGCCTCCTCGCCACCGAGACGAGCGCTCGGATGGTGTCGATGTCCGCGGTGACGGCCGGGGTGGCCGACCTGCGCAAGGTCGTGGCCGAGGCGAAGGTCCACCGACGGGCGGGCCTCCGCACCGTGCTGTTCATCGACGAGATCCACCGTTTCAACAAGGCCCAGCAGGACGCCATCCTTCCGCACGTCGAAGAAGGCACGGTGACCCTGATCGGGGCCACGACGGAGAACCCGTCCTTCGAGGTCATCGCGCCGCTGCTCTCACGCAGCCGAGTCTTCCGGCTGGAGCAGCTCGAGCGAGGCGAGCTGAAGCAGGTGGTCGAGCGCGGCCTCGCTGAGCTGGCCGCGCGGATCTCCGATGAGGCGACGGATGCCCTGCTCGAGGGCTCGCGCGGCGACGCGAGGGTGGCGCTCAACGGGCTGGAGGCCGCGGCGGCGCTCGCGGGCGAGGAGCCGATCTCGCTCGAACACATCGAGCAGGCGCTGCAGCAGAGCCACCTCCTGTACGACCGCGCGGGCGACCAGCACTACGACATCGTCTCGGCTCTGATCAAGAGTGTCCGCGGCAGCGACCCCGACGCGGCCGTGTACTGGATGGCAAGGATGCTCGAGGCGGGCGAGGACGTGATGTTCGTCGCCCGCCGGCTCGTGATCCTCGCGGCCGAGGACGTGGGGCTGGCCGACCCCCGGGCGCTCTCTGTCGCGATGGCCGCGCAGCAGGCGGCCCACTTCGTCGGCATGCCGGAGGCGGTGCTCCCGCTCACCGAGGCCGCGCTCTACCTGGCGCTGGCGCCGAAGTCGAACTCCGCGCTGACGTCGTACGGCGCCGCGCGCGAGCTCATCCAGGAAACCGGCAACGAACCAGTCCCGATGCACCTGCGCAACGCGCCGACCGGCCTGATGAAGTCGATGGGCTACGGCAAGGGCTACGAGTACGCCCACGACAGCGAAGGCGGCGTGGCGCGAGACCAGGTGCACATGCCGGAGAGGCTGAAGGGTCGCAAAGTCTACAGGCCCAACCCGCGCGACAAAAAGGCCTGATTCCCAACCCAAGTAGCATTTCGCCTCGTGGCCGACGCGCTCGTAATCTTCAAACCCGACGCCGCCTACCGCCTTGCCGCCCGCGCCGGCCTGTTGAACTGGCTCTCGTCCGAGCGTGACTGGAAGGTCAAATCCCTCGCCTGGTTCCAGCCTCAGGTGCCGCTGATCGAAAGCCATTACGACTTCTTGCAGGGACGCCCTTTCTTTCCATGGCTCGTCGATTTCATGACTGCGCTGCCTCTGGTCGTGGGGCGCGTCACCGCATCGGCGGATGCGTTGACGCAGATGCGCTACGACCTTGGCGAGACGCGGATCGCGCAGTCGCGCCCGGGTTCTCTGCGCGAGCTGTATGGCATCTTCGGAGGCCTCAACTGCCTTCACCTTTCGGACGCGCCGGAGTCTGGAGCCGCCGAGGTCGAGAAATGGTCGAAGGTCGTGCAGCTGGACAGGGTTGCGGTCGAGCTGGGCACCAAAGCGCACCGCCCGGACCACACGTACCACCTGCGATCGCTTGCGACCCAGGTGGCCGCCGGCATCCACGTCGATCTCGCGTCGCAGGCCATCCACGACCTGCTGGCGGAGGAATCGGAGATCGAAGGCGAGCAGCTAGAGGCGCTCTACCGGGTCATTCGGGGGGCGCTGGACTAGGAGACTCAGGCGGAAAGCCGTCGGCGGAGCTTCGGCGCCCATGCGGCCCATCTCCGGGTTCAGCCCCTGCGCTGCTCGCTTGCGCATGCCCGATGCGCGCACTCCGCTGCTCGGCGCTTCACCCGGATCTGGGCCACCTGGATCACCGAATCTCTCACCGAGGGTTTCCGCCCGAGTCTCCAGAGGTTTCGGCGACCCGCTCGGCGGCGCGCACATTGACCAACACCGCCTTGTTGAACAGCTCGGAGTTGGGCACGACCACCAGGTCCCCCGACTCGGTCTTCAGCAACGTCACCCTCAACTTGATCTGCTCCACCGTGCCCGAGACAACTCCCTCCATTGAGATGCGATCGCCCACCCGCATGTGGCGCTCGAGCAGCACGTAGTAGCCCGAGACGTAGTCCTTGAGCACGTCCTGCACGCCAAAGCTGGCGACGATCGTGGCCAGCAGGATGCCGGCGAGCGTGAAGTTCTGGCTCTGGAAGGCGAAGCCGATCGCGAACCAGACACCGAGCCCGATCAGGACGACGGTGGCGACGCGGCCCCCAATCTGGACCACATCTGCGCGGACATTCCGCCGCCGCAGGTACGCGACCACGACGCGCGATGCGACACGTGAGCCGACCACGAAAGCAACAAAAACGGCGACGCCGATGCCGAGAAAGATCAGGTCCGAATCTTTGGCGAAGGGCAGCAGCGACAGCGGCGGCGCGCTCACTCCTTGGTTTCGGCGGCTTCCTCCGCGCCTTCTTCGCCCTCGGCCGCGGCCTCGCCCTCGGCACCCACGACGGCTTCGGCCGTCGGGACTTCCTCTTCGACCTTCATCTCGCGCTTGTGGACGATCTTCACGATGAGCTCTTCAGGGTCGATGAGCACGGTCACGCCCTTCGGCACGGTGAGGTCGGCGACGCGAAACTCCGACTCGATCTCCTCGAGCGGAGTCATGTCCACCTCGAACGCCTCGGGGATCACTGACGGGAGGCACTCGACACGCAGCATGTGAATCGGCTGCAGCA
This sequence comes from Candidatus Dormibacteraceae bacterium, assembly GCA_041482895.1. Classification (GTDB taxonomy): domain Bacteria; phylum Chloroflexota; class Dormibacteria; order Dormibacterales; family Dormibacteraceae; genus Palsa-870. The sequence continues at coordinate 6,880 of JBGPEO010000046.1, forward strand.
CGTCCGCGTCTCCGCGCTTGACCGCCGCGGACTCGCCCACCAGGTGGACCGGGACCTCGACCGTGATCTTCTCTTCCAGGTTCACCTGGTAGAAGTCGACGTGGATGGGGCCCAGGCGGCGGGGATGGGTCTGGATCTCGCGGACCAGCACCTTCTCGGTCTTGCCGTCAACGACGAGGTCGACGAGGTGCGTGCGTCCCGACTTCACGAACACCTTCTGAAACTCGAGGCGGTCGAGCACCAACGGGGTTGGCGTGGCGTTGTGGCCGTAGACGACAGCCGCCAGCTTGCCCTGGCCGTGGAGGCGGCGGGCACGCTTGCCGAGCAGTTCGCGGGTGGATGCTTTGAGTTGCAATCAGTAAGTCCTTGTCCTTATCGCCCCTTTGCGCGCCATAGTTCGGCCTCGGGTTGGGAGGCGCTGGTTATGATACGGCAAAGCCGAGCGGCCACTCCGCCGGCGCGTCCAAACCGAATACCAGGAGGGTCCCAAGGCATGCAGAGCCCACCGCCTCCCCCACCGCCGAGCGGCCCTCCGATGATGCCTCCCCCGCCGCCGGGTGGCGGCATGCCGCCAATGATGCCCATGGGTGGCGGCGGCGCGATGGCGGTTCCGGGCAACCTGGCCAGCCCTGGAATGCGAATCGTGGGCGGCTTGATTGACGTCGTCATCCTCTTCGTCATCAACGGGATCATCGGCGCGATCCTCCAGAAGGCGGCCTTTCTGGCGTTCGTCATCGACATCGTCATTGACATCGGGTACTTCTCCTACTTCTGGAGCTCACGCGGAGCCTCGATCGGGATGATGCCCTTCGGCTTCAAGGTGCGTGACATGGCGACAGGCCAGTACCCGACGATGGGCAAGGCCGCCCTCCGCGGGTTTATCTGGTCGCTCGAGTACGCCCTCACTTTCTGCCTGATCGGTGCGCTCGGATGGCTCTGGATGCTTTGGGATCCCCAGAAGCAGGCCATTCACGACAAGGTCGCCGGCACCATCGTCACCACGTCCTGACAGGAGGGATCCCCCATGCAAATTCCACCACCTCCACCTCCCGGCGACTTTCCGCCGCCCCCGCCCGGTGGCGGCTATCCGCCCCCGCCGCCCCCTGGCGGCGGCTATCCGCCTCCTCCGCCGCCCGGCGGCGGCTACCCGCCTCCGCCCCCGCTGCCCGGCGGGTACGCTCCCGCGCCGGTGCCGGCGTACGGTGCGCCTCAAGCGCGCTATGGCGGATTCTGGATCCGTTTCGTGGCCGTGTTCCTGGACGGCATCATCGTCTCCATCCCCGTCTTCATCCTCGCGGTGATCGTCGGCATCGCGGCCGGGGTGGCCGCCGGCGTCTCGGGCAACAGCAACAGCAACGGCGCAAACATCGCCACCACCGGCGCCTCGCTGTTGGTTGAGCTGATCGGAGTCGCGATCAGCATCGGCTACTTCATCTATTTCTGGGGCAGGGGCCAGACGCTTGCGATGCGCCTGTTCCACCTTCGCGTCGCGGATGCGACCACGGGTCAACCGATCGGTTACGGCCGGGCGGCCCTCCGATACCTGGGATACATACTCAGCGGGATCGTGTGCTACATCGGCTTGATCTGGGCTGCGTTCGATTCACGCAAGCAGGGATGGCACGACAAGATCGCCAACACCGTCGTGCTCCAGGAGTAGGTAAGAGGCGCGGCCGAAAAGCCGTCGACGGATCTTCGGCGCCCAATCTCTCGTCGAGGTTTTCGGCCGCGCCTCTAGGGCGCACCTTCTGGAAAGCGGTGGCGCAGCCAGTCCACGATCTCCTGCAGCGGGGTGCCCGGCGTGAACAGCTTCTCGACGCCCTGCTTCTTCAGGGCCGCAATGTCGTCGTCAGGGATGATCCCACCGCCGAACACGACGATGTCCGTGGCCTTCCTGCGCTTGAGCTCCTGGACGACCGCCGGGAAGAGCGTCATGTGCGCGCCGGAGTGGATCGACAGCCCGATCACCTGGGCGTCCTCCTGCAACGCCGCGTCCACGACCATCTCAGGGGTCTGCCGCAGCCCGGTGTAGATCACCTCGTAGCCGGCGTCGCGCAGCGCGCGCGCCACCACCTTGACGCCTCGGTCGTGGCCGTCCAGCCCGACCTTGGCCACGATGATCCGCACGGGACGAACGGCTGTCGGGCTCATACGACCGCCTGCTCCGTGTAGATGCCGAACACCTCGATCAGGGTGTTCATGATCTCGCCTTCCGTCGCGTAGGCCCGGACCGATTCGAGGATGTATGGCATCAGGTTGTCGGTGCCGGCGGCCGCCTTCCGCAGCGCGCTCAGCGCGTTGGAGCATCGCGCCTGGTCGCGCTTCCTGCGCACCTCGCGCACGCGGGCGACCTGCTCGGCCTCGAGCCTCGGGTCGATGCGGAGGGTCTCGATCGGCGCCTCCTCATCCACCTTGAAGTCGTTGACGCCGATCATGATTCTTTGCTTCTGCTCCAGCTCCCGCTGGTACTGGAACGCCGCATCGGCGATCTCCTTCTGGAAGAAGCTGGCTTCGATCGCGGGAATCACGCCGCCGAGCTCCTCGATCCGCTTGAAGTAGACCTCCGCCTGCCGCTCCATCTCGTCTGTCAGGGCCTCGATGAAGTAGCTGCCCCCAAGCGGGTCGATCGTGTTGGCCGCGCCGCTCTCATAGGCGAGGAGCTGCTGCGTGCGCAGTGCGATGCGAGCGGATTTGTCGGTCGGCAGAGCAAGCACCTCGTCCATCGCGTTGGTGTGAAGCGACTGGGTGCCGCCGAGCACCGCCGCCAGCGCCTCGATCGCCGTGCGCGCGATGTTCAGCTCCGGCTGCTGCGCCGTCAGCGACACGCCCGCGGTCTGCGTGTGAAAGCGAAGCTTCAGCGAGCGCTCGTCCTGCGCGCCGTAGCGCTCGCGCATCCATCGCGCCCAGATGCGGCGCGCTGCGCGGAACTTTGCGATCTCTTCGAAGAAGTCTATGTGCGCATCGAAGAAGAACGACAGGCGCGGCGCGAAATCGTCTATGCGCATGCCCCTCTCGATGCAGGCATCGACATAGGCCATGCCGTCGGCTAGCGTGAACGCGAGCTCCTGTGCGGCGGTCGAGCCCGCCTCGCGGATGTGATAGCCGGAGATGGAGATCGTGTTCCACTGCGGCACCTCTTTGGCGCAGTACTCGATCGAATCGACGACCAGCCTCATCGAGGGTCCCGGCGGAAAGATGAACTCCTTCTGCGCGATGAACTCTTTGAGGATGTCGTTCTGCAATGTGCCGCCGAGCTTCGACGCCGGGACTCCCTGCTCTTCGGCGACCGCGATGTACATGCACAACAGGATTGCTGCCGGCGAGTTGATGGTCATCGAGGTCGTGATGTCGGCCAGCGGGATGCCGCCGAACAGCGTCTCCATGTCGGCGAGAGAGTCGATCGCGACCCCGCAATGGCCGATCTCTCCGCGGCTTGTCGGCGCGTCCGAGTCCTGCCCCATCAAGGTGGGCATGTCAAACGCCACCGACAGGCCTGTCTGGCCGTTGGCAAGCAGGTACTTGTAGCGGCGGTTGGTCTCCTCCGCCGTGGCAAAGCCGGAGAACTGGCGCATCGTCCACAGGCGGCCGCGGTATCCGCTCGGGTGAATCCCGCGCGTGTACGGAAACTGGCCGGGAAGCTCTTCCGGTCTCCGCGGGAGATCGTCTGCCGTGTAGAGCGGCTTGAGCGGGATCCCTGAGATCGTCGAAGTCTCGATGCCGTCGTCCCGCACGGGGCTGGTTTCGAAATCCTCCTTCCAGGCCTGTTTGGGATCGCGGGCGCGCACTTTCATTTACCTCCCATCTTATGGGGAGGTGGCGCAAAGCGCCGGAGGGGAGCTGGGCCTACCTTTGGGGCCCGCGATCCAGGATCTCCTCGGCTGTGGTGTAAGGAGTCCCTTCGTGGATCAGGCGCTCGGCAAGCGCCGCGTCCTCGTCCAGAGCCCGGCGAACCCGGTTGCGCGCGATCTCGGCCGCCACCTCGGCGGTCTCGTCCTTGAGCCTCTGGTGGGCGAGCTCGCGGGCCCGCCCGCTCGACTCCACGTGCGCCCGGTGGGCCAGCACCGCCGCCCAGAGCTCTTCGATGCCCTCCTGCTTCGCGGCGACCGTGGCGAGGATCGGAGGTTTCCAGGTTCCCTTGGGCGCCAGGCTGAGCATGGATCGCAGCTCCGTCACGACGCGGCCATGGCCCTCGAGGTCCGCCTTGTTGACGACGAAAATGTCCGCGATCTCCAGGATTCCGGCTTTGATCATCTGCACGCCATCCCCGAGGTTCGGGGTCAGCACGACGACCGTGGTGTCGGCCACGGCGGCCACCTCGAGCTCGGACTGGCCGACTCCAACCGTCTCCAGGATCACTTCATCAAAACCGAACGCCCCGAGCAGCCGGATCGCTTCCCGGGTCGCGAGCGACAGGCCGCCCAGGTGTCCCCGCGCACCCATGCTGCGGATGAACACCTTCGGGTCGAGCGCGTGTCGCTGCATGCGAATCCGGTCGCCGAGGATCGCGCCCCCCGTGAACGGAGAATTTGGGTCGGTGGCGAGCACCGCGACCGAGCTCTCCTTCCTCCGCAGCAGCGCCACCAGGCCGTCGACCAGCGTCGATTTGCCGGTGCCCGGCGCACCGGTGAAGCCGACCACTCCAGGACGTCGTCCCTGCGTTCGGACGGACGCTTCGAGGCCGCGCACGGATGCATCGCGCCGCTCGACCAGGCTGATCGCCCTCGCGAGGGCGCGGACGTCGCCGGACCGGAACCGATTCGCTAGGTCTAGATCCTCGTTGTCGTTCAGCTCACTACCGACCCAGGAAGCGTAGAGCGAAGTCGTGCCCCAACACCACCACCAGACCGTAGGTCTGCTGGCCGGCAGCGGGAGGCGCGCTGGCCGGGGTCGCCGGCACCACCGAGCCCCCGAAAAAGTCCTGGAGATACTTGGCGGTCAGCGGGAACTGGCCGTTTGAGTAATCGAGGATCACCGTCGTGGGAGACGCCCGGTGGCCCACTGGATCGGCCAGCTGGAGTCCGGTCGGGTCGAACATCGTCGTGACGAGCGAGTCCAGGCCCGCGAAGCTGGTCGACGCATTGACAAACTGCACCGGCGCCTTCTCTGCGAGGGTCTTGGGATCGATCAGGACCGAGGCGAGGTACTTGTGGATCATGTTGAAACTCGGGTCGTCGGCGCAAAGCTGCGAAACGCCAGAGCCAAGGCCGCAGTTGCCGTAATCGAGCAGGTTTCCGGGCGCAGCCCCGGAGTTCGCGGTGAGCGCCACCCGGACGATCGACGTGTCAGGCAGATTCTTGCCCCAGTCGTAGATCGCCTTCATGTCGGACAGCGACATGTCCGTGTTGATGTTCTTCTGCAGCGCGTCGAGGAGCTGGGGTGCCTTCGCAAATCCGTTGACGGTCGTCGCCTTCTTCTTGATCGCCTGCATGATGTCCTGCTGCCGTTGGGCGCGGCCGAAGTCCGAGCTCTGCGCCGCCTGCTCCGCGTGTCGCGACCGAGCGAGCTCCAGTGCCTGTTCGCCGTTGAGGTGCTGGCAGCCGGCCTTGAAATGGATCGGCATGTACCCGTTGTTGTAGTTGGGATAGGAGTAGTCGTCCAGGTTGGTCGACAGGCAAACGTCGACTCCGCCGAGCGCGTTGACCATGTCGCGAAACGCGACGAAGTCGACCGCGATGTACCGATCGAATGTGATCCCGGTGATCTTGCCAACCTCGTGCTCCGCCGCGTACCCACCACCGGTGCGGCCGGTGTACTGCGAGGCCACGCAGCAGATGATGTTGGTGTAAGGAACCTCATATGCGGCGTTGATCTTCTGGTACCAGACCCGACTGGGTGGGTTCTGAAGGTTCATCGGTACCGTTAGGTCGCGCGGAATCGACGCGAGCATCACTCGATCGGTGTTCGGGTCGATGGTCACGGCCATGATCGAGTCCGTCAGGTACGGCGCATCGTTCTCGTAGCCGCCACGCCCGAGCAGCAGGATGTTGACCTGCTGGCCGTGCTTCAGCTTGTACGCGATCGTGCCCTGTGCCGGCTCGACTGCCTGCACCACCACGCCGATCGGGTTGAGGTGATGACCGGTGGTGGCGGTGATGAAATCGTCGAAACGCTTGTAGGTGAGGGTCACCGCCACGATCACCACCAGCAGCAGGACGGCCGCGAACGCCGCGGGGACCGACCGGGTCAGGCGGTAGGAGACGTGGTAGCGGGATCGCCTGGCCCTGGGCCTGGCCCTCTGCATGCGCACGGAGATTTTACCGTTCACCCCCGTAATACGGTGGGAGAGGGCGAGAGGTTACGTCACGGCGAAGGCGTGCTGTTCGTCGACGAGCTGATGATTCCTCCGATAAAGAGGAAGAACCAGCCGACGCTGGCGACAAATCCGATGATCCCCAGCACGAGCCCGATGATCGCCATGGTCCCTCCGCCCAACGCCCCACCGCTGGTGGCGATCCGCTGGCGCGAGATGAACCCCATGATGGCCGCGGTCGGGCCGAGCACGACGCCCAGGCAGAGGAAGGAGCAGACGAGAGAGAGGATGCCGACGATCAGCGCCGCGACCGCGAGCCCGTCGTTCCGCGGCGCGGCATACCCGGCCGACATGGGTGCATAGCCGCCCGCCGGCGGAGGCGGCACGTAGCCGGCGCCCATGGGAGGCGGTGGCGGCGGCGGCGCCATTCCACCCCCGCCGGGTGGCGGTGGCGGCGGCGGCGCCATTCCACCCCCGCTGGGTGGCGGCGGTGGAGGCGGTGGCGTCATCCCACCTCCGCTCGGCGGCGGTGGCGGCGGCGGCACGTCCGACATCTGACGACCTCCTTATGCCGCTGTCGCGGCAGGGGACCCGATCTCGAAACTCCGGACGACCCATGCCTGCATCGCAAGCGCATACGCCGTTGTGACGAGGACTCCGATACCGCAAGCGATCACGCCAAGCGAGCCGACGAAGCCGGCGGCGATCAGCATAAGCCCGGCGATCAGGGTGTTGGCGATGTTCGCGCGAGCGTGAGCTAGCACCGCGCCGGCGTTGAGCCCCCCCGCGATGCCGCCGTGATCGGTGGCGAGCACGATCGAAGGCATGATGAAGTTGAGAGCCAGGCTGCCCAGCGTCGCGAAGCTGAAGGCCAGCAGGCTGAGTGCTATGGCCAGCGAGATCATCGCCGGGTTGGCGGAGCTGTGTGACTGGTTGGACGCCACCATCAAAGCCGGCACGTAGATCGCGGCCGCGACGATCGCGATCACGAGTCCGTAGACGAGATTGACCACGAAGAGAGGGAACCCTCGGGCGATGTGTTTGAGGTTCGCGGGTGCGAGCTTTTCCTCACCGGCGCGCAGCCGGTCCAGCGAGGCAAGCATCCAGCCGAGGCCGTTGATCGCGCCCACGATGGGAATCAGCAAGGTCAGGCCGATGATCAGCAGCTTGCTCAGCCATTCCGGATCTCTGGCCGGCCAGGCGAACGCATCTGTGATGCGGTCCACGCGAACGGGTCAGCCGGTCGCTGGTTGCGAGGTCGCGACCAGCAGCACGACGATCCAGACCAGCGCGACCGCCGATCCGATTGCCATCGCCACCACGCCGAACACCCAACCCGCGACGGCGACGCTCCGGCCTCCCAGCGAGCCTTGCGAGCTGTCGATCCGGCTCACGGCCGACTTGCCGAGAAAATAGGCGAGCGTTCCCAGGACCATGCCGAGAACCCCCGTCGCCAATCCGAGCATGATCCCCACAATCGCGGTAATCAGCGATGCGATCGCCCGCCCGTCGTTCGACCCCGCGGCCTTGACGCGTGGCGGTGGATGGTTCGGCGGTGGATACCAGGGCGTGAGGTCCGGCGCTGGCGGCGGCGCGAGGTCCGTGTGGCTCTTTTCGATATTGAGGGGTCCCCGCGAAGTCACAGCGAAGCTCACCTCAGGAGCGCCCTCGCGATCACCACGCGCTGGATCTGGTTCGTGCCCTCGTAGATCTGCGTGATCTTGGCGTCTCGCATCATGCGTTCGACGGGGTAGTCGGAGATGTACCCGTAGCCGCCGAGGAGCTGAACGCAATCGGTGGTCACCTTCATCGCCATGTCCGAGGCGAACAGCTTCGCCATCGCCGCGATCTTGGTCAGGTCCGGGGCCTTGGAGTCCACTTTGGTCGCCGCGCGGTACACGAGGTGGCGTGCGGCTTCGATCTGCGTGGCGATGTCGGCCAGCATGAACTGGATGCCCTGGAACGTTGAGATCGGCTGGCCGAACTGCTGGCGGTCCTTGACGTAGTTGAGCGCGTAGTCGAATGCTCCCTCGGCGATGCCGAGGGCCTGCGCCCCGATGCCCGGCCGCGACCGGTCGAGGACGGCCAGCGCGAGCTTGAAGCCCGCGCCCTCCTCGCCCAGACGGTTGGCCGCGGGAACCTTGACGTCCTCGAAGACAAGCTGTGCGGTGGGCGACCCGCGGATGCCCAGCTTGCGCTCGAGCTTCGACGCCTGCCACGGACTCGTGTCTCGCTCGAGCACGAACGCCGAGATGCCGTGGTGATCGGCTTCGGTGTCGGTCTGCGCGAAGACGACCAGCGTGCCCGCCACGCTTCCCGCCGTGATGAACTGCTTGGTGCCGTTGAGCACGTACTCGTTGCCATAACGCTTGGCGCGGGTCTTCATCGCTGCCGCATCCGAGCCGGAACCGGTTTCCGACAGTGCGTAGGCGGCGAGCTTCTCCCCCGCCGCGAGCGGTGGGCAGAGCCGCTTCTTCTGCTCCTCCGAGCCGGCCACGAGGATCGGGTAGGAGCCGAGCGCCTGCACCGCGAGGATCAGGGACGAGCTCGCGCAGGCCTTCGCGATCTCCTCGATTCCCATGCAGATCATGACGCTCGAGCCGGAGATCCCGCCGTACTGCTCGGGGAAAGGGATGCCGAGGATGCCGTTCTCGGCGAAGAGCTTTTCGATGTCCTTCGGGTACTCGGCCTTCTCGTCGATCTCGGCGGCGCGCGGCGCCACGCGGTCCTGCACGAGCTCGCGGATCGTGTCGCGGATCGCGATCTGCTCTTCCGTGAGCTCGAAGTCCATTGGGTGAGCTTAGCGGAGGACCTCGCGAGCGATGACCATCCGCTGCACCTGGTTTGAGCCTTCGTAAATCTGGAGTGCCTTCGCGTCGCGGACGTGCCGTTCGAACGGGCTCCCCGAGACCGCCCCCTCTTCGCCCGCCAGCTGCAGGGCGTCGAGCGCCAGCTGCATCGCGGTGTCGGTGCAGTGGAGCTTGGCCATCGACGCCTGGCGCGTGAACGGCCGCCCGAGGCTGCACAGCCAGGCAGCGTGGTAGGCAAGCAAGCGCGCCGATTCGAGCCGGGTCGCCATGTCGGCGAGCAGGAACTCGTCACCCTGTTGTCCACCCTGTTGTCCACCCTGTTCTTTTGCGCGCTCCACGAGGAGGGCGCGCGATTCGTCAACCGCCGCCTGCGCGATGCCCAGCGCCTGGCCCGAGATCCCGATCCGCCCCGAGTCGAGGGCGCGCATCGCGACCGTGAAACCCTGGCCCTCGGCGCCCAGGCGATTACCGGCGGGCACCACGACATCCTCGAGGACGAGCTCGCCCGTGGGGGAACCGTGCAATCCCATCTTCTTGAACACCTGCCCCACCCGAAGCCCAGGGGTGCCGGCCGGCACCAGGAACGCAGTTACTCCAGCCGCCTTCTGGTCAGGCCCGGTACGCGCGAAAACGACGTACACGCCGGCATGGCCGACGTTGGTGATGAAGATCTTGGTGCCGTTGAGGACGTAACCATCCCCCGTGCGCCTCGCGGTGGCCTGCAGGGATGCGGCGTCTGAGCCTGAGGCCGGTTCGGTCAGCGCGAACGCGCCGAGCAGCTCGCCTGAGGCCAGCCTCGGCAGCCATGTGCGCTTCTGCTCCTCGTTGCCGAACAGCAGGATGGGCTCGCTTCCGACGCTGGTGTGGACGTCGACGATGACCGAGGTCGAGGCGCATGCCTGCGCAAGCTCTTCGATGCAGATCGCGAACGCGAGCGCGTCGAGTCCCGCCCCGCCGTACTCGCGGGGAATCAGGA
>JBGPEO010000047.1:0-16915 GCA_041482895.1 Candidatus Dormibacteraceae bacterium
CCCGCCGGTGAGAACAACCGCACGGACGGTTTCGTCTGCGTCCAGCTCGCCGAGGGCCACGTTCACATCGCGGATCAGCTCCGGGCTGAGGGCGTTCAACACCTTTGGCCGGTTCAGCGTGACGGTCGCGATCGGGGCCTCGACCTCGACGAGGATGTGCTCGTATCCCACCGCGGCTATCATCGACCAAATGGGCACCACACGGCTTCGCGACTCCTTTGGCCGGGTCGCCGACGACCTCCGGATCTCTATCACCGACCGCTGCAACTTCCGCTGCATCTACTGCATGCCGGCTGAGGGGCTCAAGTGGCTCAAGAGGGACGACATACTCCGGTTCGAGGAGATCGTTCGCCTGGCCCGGATCTTTGTGGAGCGCTACGGCGTCAGGACGATCCGGATCACCGGGGGCGAGCCGCTGGTTCGCCTCAAGGTCGAAGAGCTCATCGGCATGATCAACGCGATCGACCCCACGCTGGACATCACCATGACCACCAACGGGGTGTTGCTTAGGGACAAGGCGCGTCTACTCAAAGACGCAGGCCTGAAGCGCATCAACATCTCGCTCGACACCTTGAACATGGAGCGCTTCCACGAGATCGCGCGAAGCGACCAGTTCAAGCGAACCATGGACGGAATTCAGGCGGCGCGTGAGGTGGGCCTGTGGCCCATCAAGCTGAACATGGTCGTCATGAAGGGGCACAACGACGACGAGGTCGTCGACTTCGCGCGCCTGGCGCGCGACGAAGGCTACGAGGTCCGGTTCATCGAGTTCATGCCGCTCGACGGCGACGGCATCTGGACCAACGAGCAGGTCGTGCCGAGCCGTCGCATCCAGGAGCAGATCGAAGACCTCTTCCCGCTGGTTCCAGTTGCCGACCCGCGGCCCGGACCGGCCACACGCTTCAAGTTCGCTGACGGCACGCCGGGCGGAGTCGGTTTCATCTCCTCGGTGAGCCAGGCGTTTTGCACGGCGTGCAACCGCGTCCGGCTCACGGCGGAAGGCGGTTTGCGAACGTGCCTGTTCTCGCTGCACGAGACCCCGCTGCGCGACCTCATGCGTTCGGGCGCCTCCGACGACCACATCGGCCGCGTGATCGAGACGGCGATCTGGCGCAAAGAGGAAGGCCACCTCATCAACCAGCCCGGGTTCATCAAGCCGGCGAAGTCGATGTCCCAGATTGGGGGTTAGGCTCGCTGCAGCGGCCTGACGAAGCTCCGCGACCTTACACGGTCACCGAGCTCGCCAACGAGATCCGGCGCGAACTGCGGCCGCTCACCGCGCTTCTCGTCAAGGGTGAGGTCAGCGGGATGAAGCGCGGCCCGTCGGGCCACTTCAACTTCTCCATCCAGGATGGCGTGAGCCGGCTGGACTCCGTGCTGTTCGCGGATGACGCGCGGCGCGTCACGACGCTTCCCGAGGATGGACAGGTTTTCGTCTTTCGAGGCCGGATCGACTTCTTCGGTAAGACCGGGCGGCTGAGCTTCATCGTCGACCAGGTCGAGTTCGATGATGTCGGCAAGCTGCGAGCGAGGCTCGAGGAGCTGAAGCGCCGGCTAGAGGCGGAGGGCGCGTTCGCGCCTGCCCGCAAGCGCCGGCTGCCGTTCCTTCCGCGGGCGGTCGCGCTGCTCACATCGCCGACCGGTGCTGTGATCCACGACCTCCAGGAGACGATCTGGGAGCGCTACCCGAACATGGGCGTCGTCGTCTACCCGGTGCAGGTGCAGGGCGCGGCCGCGCCGATGAGCGTCGGGCGCGCGCTCCGGCGCTGCAACGAAGAGCGGCTGGCCGATGTGATCGTGCTCGCCAGGGGCGGCGGCAGCTTTGAAGAGATGTATGCGTTCAACACCGAGCTGGTCGCGCGGGCGATCCTCGAGTCCCGCCTCCCGGTGGTGACGGCGCTCGGCCATACCTCGGACCGGACAGTGGCCGACCTTGTCGCGGATGCCGAGTGCCGGACCCCGACCGAGGCTGGTGCGCGCGTGGTGCCGAAGAAGTCGGACCTGCTCGTCCTGCTCCGCGAGCGCGGGCGGCGTTTGGACCGCGAGATCGGCCAGCGCCTCGCCCGTGAGGGCGAGCGGCTTTCCAACAGGAAACAGCGAATGGTTCAGCTGCTCCCCGCGCTCGTGCGCCACCGCGTCGAGCGCCTCGCACGCGCCGCGGCCGAGCTGGGACGGCTCAGCCCGCTCGCGCAGGTCGCGCGGCGCGAGGAAGGACTCCGAGAGCGCGGCCGTCGACTCGAGGGCGCAGCCGCTGCCCGGCTGAGCCGCAGCCGCAATGCTTTGGCCGCGCGACGCGCCAGAGAGCGAATGGATCGAGCGCTGTCGGAACGCTTCGCAGCCGCGACCAGAGGGCTCGACCACCGCCGGCAGCGCCTGGTTGCATTGAGCCCGGACGGCGTGCTCTCGCGCGGCTACAGCATCACGCAAGACGCCGAGTCGGGTTCCGTCCTGCGCACCTCGGCCGGGACCGCCGTCAATCGGAGATTGCGCATCAGGCTGGGAACCGGGAGGCTCGGAGCGATAGTCGACGAGGTGGAGTCATGAGCGAGGGGCTGACCTACGAGCAGGCGCTCGAAAAGCTGGACGAGAAGCTCAAGCTCCTCGAAGAGGGGGAGCTCGGCCTCGAGGAAGCGCTCAAAGCGGTCGATGAAGCGAGGGTTTACCTTAAGGTCTGCACCGACCGGCTCGAGGTTGCGAGGAAGAAGATCGAGATCCGGGCCGAGCCCGAGACAACCTCCGAGTAGCTAGTCCGTCGGGTCGACGAATGGCTTCAGCTGCTCGACTTCGGACTCGTCGAGGTGAGCAAACAGCGCCATGTCGTCCGCACGGTCGATGGACGAGATTGGCAGCACGACGTCGCGCTTGAAGAACCCTTCGGGCCGGATCACCACAGCGACCAGCTTGCCCTGGTCGAAGAGGACGTCGCGGACAGTGCCGAGGCGGCGACCTGTCGTGCCCAGCATCACGTTCTCGCCACCGTCGATCTCGATCTCGCCGTCTGGCTTGTTCGCGATCTCGTCGGCTTTCGGCAATCCCAGGCCACCTGTCAGGAGCTCCCCTTCTTCGATCACCGCATCCTCAGCGGTGAGCGGCTCACGCCGATAGCTCAGGTAAAGAGGCTGGCGCCGGACATCGGGGCCCGCCATGGAGAGCCGGACGACCTCATGGGTGGCGGACTCGACCGCGGAGATCGGTATCACGACCTCGTCGGTGGTGAAGAGCTTCCCGCCCGCAAGCAGCCGGCGGCCAATACTCACCTCGTCTTTCACCACCAGCGCACGAGGGTCGAAGCCATTCTCATCGACGATGACGCTGATGAGCGTTCCCGCCTTATGACCCTCGCTGTCGATGACATCAGCGCCGAGCCGGAAGTCCGAAAGCTCAGTCACGACACCCATTATCCGGCAGGGTCGGTTCAGATCCGCTCAGCGGTATCTGTTGCTCCAGAAAAACCATCCGATGTACGCCCCACAGATGACGAACGTGACAACAGCGGTGAGCACGTCGTCGCGAGTGATGAGGTCGAAGACCTGGAGCGCCGCGATCACCGCGAAGATGCCAGCCACTGAGCGCAGAGTAGGCCGCGGCGCGCTGTTCATTCGCGCCCTGCCGGGCTCGCGGCCGGGCGATCGGCCGGGGTCGCGATGCCGGCGCCCGAAACAGCTTCGAGCTGCTCGTTCATGGTGCGGAGTCGCTGGCTCAGGTTCTTCACGAACTCGAGCAGAACCTCCGGGTGCTCGTGGACGATCGCCTGCATCCGGTCGCGCCTGAGGACGCGGACGGTCGTGTTCTCGGCGGCCTGGGCGCTGGCCGACCGCGGCTGGTCATCGAACACCGACATCTCCCCCACCACCTTGCTCGGGCCATGCCTGGCGACTGTGACCTCGTGGCCGTCGTGGTCGAGGTGAATCCGCACCTCGCCTTCGAGCACGACGTATAGCTCGGCGCCGACGTCACCCTTCCTGAAGATCGACTCGCCCTTGACGTAATGCCGGGTCACCATGAGCCGGTCGATGCTGGCGAGCTGCTCGAGCGTGAGCGTGCTGAACAGCGGCACGCGCTTGAGAGCTATGAGCTCCTTCATCTGGTCGTCCGCTCCTCGGGATGCCGATTCGGCCGTATGTCTGACCCACTTGTCGTGATGGTTCGCGAGTGCTTCGAGCTCTGCATGAGTGAGGGGTCGAGCCGACCCCGAGTCGAGGGACTCCGGATCGAGCAGCTGCGCCAGCGGCCCTGCCAGCCAACCCGGCCCGAAGTTTATCAACGTTTCCAGCGCCTCCACCCTCGCTTGCGCCTCATCGGACAGAAGGCCGCTCTCGACGGTCGCGAAGCCTCGTTTGCCGTGCAGCGCTCTCATCGCGGATAGCCCTGAATCGATTCCCGAGCGAGCGTAATCGTCGAGACCGATCCGGAGGAGCGCGTAGCCGCCGGAATCGGCCGCCTCCTCAGCCTGGGCGGCCCGAGCCACCCGTGCGGACAATCGCGCCAGGTGCAGCGCGTCGGCAAGATGTGCCTCAAGGTGGCCCCGCGCGCGCTGGAAGAGCTCTGGCCGGCCGCTGCGGATCAGGGCCTCGATGATCGCGGCCGCAGCCTGGTCTTGCGTCACGAGCAGGGGCAGCGTCAGCACGAGTGCGTCGGGGGATTGGGCGGCCATCGCTTCGGCGGCCAGGCGCCGGACGTCTCGGTCTCCGCTCGCGAGCCCGTCGGCCAGCGCCTCGGCGAAGGCCTGGTGCTGGTCTAGCGGCGGAGTCCACCGGATCGCCTGGCGCAGCGCCTCGCGCCGCACCTCGATGTCGTCATCGCGCAGGCACGCGATCAGCGGGTCGGATATGCCCGTGACGTCGCCTTTCATCTTGGCGAAGCTGCGAATCGCCTCGAGCCGCACACGCGGGTCGCCATCGCGCATCGCCGCCACGATCCTGTCTTGGCGGCTGGTTTCTTGGCCCCCGACAAAGGCCGCCGCCCAGACTGCCGCGGCTCGATCTTCGGGCACGTTCGATTCCCACAGGGCACGCAGGAGCTCGTTCGCCGTCGCCCACTTGAGGTTCGCGCCGGCTACAGCGGCCGCGGCGCGGACCCAGCCGTCGGGGTCATGCGCCGCCACGTTCAGCTGCTCGATCGTGACGGTCGCCGGCCCTGCCATCTGGAGGGCGAGCCGGCGCACGACACGGTCGTCCGCTGCCAGGAGCTCCGGGATCATGGCGGCGAACGCTTCCGGCGAAGCCTTTCCAAGTGCGGCGGTCGCGAACTGGCGGACCTTGTCCTCGCCCGAGCGGATGTAGCCCTGGAGCTCGGCCACCTGGTCGGGGCTGGGGCGCCCGAGGGCTTGCTGGAAGTCCGCCAGGCTCAGGGCGTGCGTGCGCAAACGGTCGTAGATGGCGGTCACGTAGAGGCTGCGCACCCAGAGCGCCGCGAGGATGAACAGGATCCCGACGACGACCCCGAGCATCGCGATGGCCTCGACGCTGGCCGCGATCGTCCGCTGGACCACCAGCAAGCCAAGGCCGGTCACGACCGCCGCGCCCGGCAGCACGCCGTTGTCGAGCAGCAGCTTCAGCTTGGGGCCGACCTGTGCCGGCAGCGCGCTGCCCAGCACGTTCTCGACCGGGTCGTCAAGACCGGTCTGAAGCCCGTTCCGCACGATGAAAAGGAAGAGCGCGGTCGACAGGATGGGAGCCACCGCGACGGCCGTGAAGCCGATCAGGGTGAACATAGGCAAGGCCATCAGAGCGTTCTTGATGCCGAGCTTGTTCAAGACCCAGGGCGTCACGAACAGGCTGACGACCAGCTGCACGACGTAGCTCGCGAGCCACGCGTTGCCGATCAGGATCGTGAGCGACTGCAGGTTGTTGTGCGTCGCCTGCACGAACAGGACAGCGACCAGGTAGTCGCCGATCCGGCTCGCCACTTGCAGCGTGAGGGCGAGCAGGATCAGCGCGAGCACCAGGCGGCTGCCCGTTACGTAGCGAAACGCACCCTTGAGCACGGCCACCACGCCGTGCTTCTTGAGAGCCGCCTCCTGGTCGGCGAGGAACTCGTCCGAATCGTCGATAAAGGCCGGGCGGAAAAGCGTCCGCTCGAGGCTGCGGGACATGATCGCCGCGGCGATCGAGCCAAACGCCCAGACGAAGATGAGCGGTTCGGTTGCGTAAACCGCCACGACCGTCGTCGTCACGCCGGCGAGGATGTAGCCGATGCTCGAGCCGGCCGCGATGGCGGGGAAGATCCGCTTGCCCTCGAGCACGTTGAAGTGCTGGCTGACGAAGCTCCAGAACGTGAGCATGACGAGCTCGAAAGCAACCGAATAGACGACGTAAGCCGCGAAAGCAACCGTCGAGTCCTCACGGATGACGTAAGCGGCGTAGACGATGAGCGCCGCGACTGCGTTCGCCCCCAGGGTGATCCGGAACGCGCGCCCAACGCCGAACCGCCGCGTCACTACGCCCTGCAGGGCAACCATGGGCCAGACGCCGAGCGCCAGGACGATGAAGAACAGCGGGTACGCCTGAGGTCCCGCCTTGTTGAGGAAGATGGACTGTGACGCGCTGAACGCGGTGTACATCGCCCAGCCGAGGACGATGGCGAAACCCGCCACCTGAAGAGTTCGGTTGAGCTCGGTGCGCCTCACGTGCAGGAACTTCGCCAGCAGCGGCGACATCGCGGCAGGTTGCACGAAGCCCCGGACCTGCATCAGGTTTGCTGTACGGCTGCGATCCTTTCCAGCGCGGCGATTCGCTCTTCGATCGGCGGGTGGCTGTCGAAAAGGTGGTTGAAGAAGCTTCCGTGGTGCTCCTTCGGGTTGTCGATACACATCGCGGCCACCGCGTGGTTGAACCTCACCATCGGCTTGTCGTTGGCCGCGATCTTTTTCAGCGCGCTCAGCAAACCCTGCGGGTTGCGGGTGAGCTCGACGCCGCTTGCGTCCGCCAGAGACTCACGCTGCCGCGACAGCGCCATCTGCATGATCGGCCCGACGATCGCCGCGATGAGGCCGAAGATGAGCCCGATGGCGAGAATCACCAGCATCGCGCGGGAGTCCCGCGTCCGGATCCTGAAGGCGCCCTGCCATACGAAGCTGGCGATGAGCGCCGCCATCCCGATCATCGTGGTGACGATCAGCAGCAGGCGCACGTCGTAGTTCTTCACGTGGCTCATCTCGTGGGCCAGGACGCCCTCCAGCTCCTCCCGGTTCATCATCTGCAGCAGGCCGGTCGTCGCCGTCACGGATGCGTGCTTGGGATCACGTCCCGTCGCGAAGGCATTCGGGCTCGGGTCGTCGACGATGTAGACCTTCGGCACCGGCACGCCGTCTCCGATGGCCAGGGTCTGGACGATGTTGTAGAGCTGCTGGTACTGCTGAGGGTCCGCCTCGTGGGCGCCGACCGCAGCCAGCACCGTGGCCGCACCGAAATAGTAGGAGTAGGCGGCCGCACCGATACCCAGCAGGCCGAGGACGATCGCTCCGAGAATCGCCGTGCTCGTGCCACCGCCGAACTCGCCGATGACGAATCCCGCCAGCAGCCACACGGCCAGGAACAGGGCGATCAGGATGAAGCTGTTCCGCTTGTTGTGCGCGATCTGGTGATACATCTAGAGCCTCTACTTAACCAGACTGGCGCTTTGGCCTCTTGACGGTGTCCCGCAAACGCTCGGCGGCCCAGCGGCCCCAGATCTGAGCCCACACCAGGCCGTTGCCGAAAGCCGACTCGTCTTCGGCGTGGTGCTTGAAGTGATAGGCCCACATCGACCGGTAGCGCTCGTACGACATCTTCCGCTGCGCCGCGGCCGTGGTCGGTTTGACGTGGTGGGTGGCGCCTGCAGCGGGCTGGTAGAAGACCTTCCATCCTCCGAGCTTGAGCCGGTAGCAAAGATCGACGTCCTCGCCGAACATGAAGTAGCGCGGATCGAAGAAGCCGACTCGCTCCAGGGCGGCCATGCGCACCATCAGGCACGCGCCGGACCCGGCGTCCATCTCGTGCACATCCGTCTCGGGCAGGTGGCCCATGTTGTGGCGGCCGAAGCGCGGGCTCTTGGGGAAGAGCTTGCTCAGGCCGACCGTGCGATAGAACAACGTCCGCGGCATCGGGAACGCCCGCCGTGCGTCCGGGTCCAACCGGCCGTCTGGCAGCACGAGCCTCGGACCGACCGCGCCGGCATCCGGGCGCGTCAGCAGGAAGTCGGCCATCCTGCCGACGGACCCCGCATCGACGGTCACGTCGGAGCCGAGGAGGAGGACGAAGCGGCCCTGGCACCGCTCGAGCCCAAGGTTGGCGGCACGGCCGTAGCCCAGGTTCTTCGGCTGCGCCAACACGGTCGCCTGCGGGAACTCATCTGTCACCGCGGCCGCCGAACCGTCTGAGGAGTCGTTGTCGACGACGACGGCCTCCACCGGGACGTCCGCGCCCGCGAAGAACGTCTGCAGACACTGGAGAAGCACGTCTTTGCCGTTGTAGCTGACTACCAGCGCTGAAACCAGGGGCTTCGCTTGATCGGGCATCGGGAAGGCATTATCCCGCCCGGGACGTGCCAGAGTCGTCGGCTAGACTACCGAGGACTGTGCAAACCGGCGCTCGACTGGGTCTCGGCCAGCGCCTGGCCCAGGTCCGGGGGAACCGGTTGGTCCAGCAAAACCTGGTCCTCTTCGTGGGTGGACTGATCGCCGGCATCGGCGGTTTCGTCTATCACGCCATCGCGGGCCGTGTCCTCGGACCGGCCACCTATGGCCAGGTCGCGTTCCTGATCGCGGTCTACGCGGTGGGCACCGCGCCGGCGCTGATCCTGATCGTCGTGCTGGCGCGCTACACCGCCACGCTGGCTGCTCGGGGAGACGCCGGCGTGCGGTCGCTGCTCGGCCGCACCGCACGCCTGATTGCGATCCCGTGCCTGGTGGCGGTGCTCCTCACGGCGTTGTTTGCGCGCCCGGTCGCCGCTTTTGAGCACCTGGGCTCGACGATCCCGATCCTGATCCTCGGATTCTCTATCGCCCTGATCTGGCAGGTCGCGATCCCACGCGGGATCCTCCAGGGCCTGCAGAGGTTCCCCGCCCTGTCCCTCAACCTCTCGCTCGAGCTGGTCGTACGCACGGTGGCGGTCTTCCTCCTGTTGAAAGCCGGCTACGCGGTGTCGGGCGCGATGCTGGCGGTGTTCCTCGGACTCGCCGCCTGCTTCGTGCTCGGGCTCTACACGCTGCGCGACCATTTCAAGGGGGTCGGCGCGAGGGTTCAGCTGCGGGTCATGGCAGGGTTCTCGTTGACGGCGGCGGCGGGGATCATCGGGATCCAGATCCTCTACAACCAGGACGTGATCCTGGCCGAGCACTACCTCAGCAGCCACGACGGGGGGATCTACGGTGGGTTGAACAAGATCGGCACGATCCTCTTTTTCCTGACCCTGAGCGTCAGCCAGGTCCTCTTCCCGCGCGTCGTCGAGGCGGTGGCGAAAGAGGAGCACCCGGGCCGCATCCTGCTCTACTCCGCCGGGATCCTTTCGGCGCTGGGCGCATGCGCCCTGATCGTGTTCGCCGCCGTGCCGGGGCTAATCGTCGCAATCCTCTTCGGTCCCAGGTTCAGCGACGCAACGCCCTACGTGTTCCTGGTTGGCGTCATCGGGCTGGCGCTGGCGCTCGACAACCTGTTGGTGCAGTTCTTCATGGCGGTCCACGACCGGGTCTTCGTGCCGATCCTCGCCCTCGCGGTGGTCGCGGAGGGCGGGCTCATCTTCATGTTCCACGCGCGGGTGGGACAGGTCGTGCTCGACGTGCTGGTGGTGCTCGTCGGCCTGCTCGTGCTGCTGACCGTCCGGTGCTACGTCCTGCTGCCGACGCTGCACGCCGAGAGCCTGGCGGAGCCCGGACTGCCCGCCACCCCGGGCTAGAGAAAAGTAAGTCCCGAGCCCTTGCGGGCCGCGGGACTTAAAAAACGCTCGGCAACGACCTACTCTCCCATCGGGTTACCCCGACAGTACCATCGGCGCTGGAGGGCTTAACTACCGTGTTCGGAATGGGAACGGGTGTTTCCCCTCCGCCATGGTCACCGAACAAAAGAATTATAACCGCTAATCCTTCTCCCCCTCGGGGAGAAGGCCTGGTTGAGGGGCTTAACTCCTGCCCCACCGATGATTTCCATTCGTGGACAAGACTTTGCGAGCCGGAACCCGCGGGGATGAGGTTTTAAGCCCCTCACCCTAGCCCTGCGCGCAAGCGGCGATCAGGATTGGACTTATTGATCGCTCCCCGATGGGGAGAGGGAAAATTCTCCCTATCTAGTGCGCCGGCGTCTTGCGCGGAGGCTCTTGATCTTGCGAGCTTCCGCCGGCGGGACGTAGTGCGCGCGGCGTCGCATCTCGCGCACGAGCCCCTGCTCCTGCACCTTGCGGCGGAACTCCCGAAGCGCCTGCTCGAATTCCTCGGGGTCCTTGACGACTATGCGCACAACCCGGAAAGGATACCGGTTGCAGGGGGGCGCTGTTCTGTTAAGAGGGTCGCGGGCCCGCGACCCTTGCTACTCGAGGACGTCGGGGCGGACGGCTCTCCCGACCGCGATCACGGCGAAGGCGAGCGCAAAGGCGCCGATCACGATGAGGGCGTGAGTCCCATCGATCGGCGTCAGAGGCGCAGCGAAGGCCGCCCGAGCGTGGTGGCCCGGTTCGATCAGGTTCAGGACGATGTTGAGGTTGGGGCCGAGCTGATACTCGCTGATGTTCAGCCACGGATGGTCCTGCCTTGTGATCCGCGAGCCTAGCGCCTCCAGGATGACCGAGAAGTTGTCCACCGGAAAGAAAGCCAGTGATGCGGCCATGGCAAAAGCCAACGAGCGCCCGATCCCTGCCGCCGCAGCCGCCATCAGGATGGCAATCCCCATGCTCATCCCCTGAACCACCCCCCACATCTCGAAGTCCTGCCAGAACTGGGTCGGGAGGTGCTGAAGTGGTGAGATGCTGCCGGTCCAGGTATTGGAGAGCAGGGCGAGGATGACGCAAGCAACGACGACGTAGCCGGCCAGGAGGACGATCCCGATGAAGGCCAGGGTCAGCATCTTGGCGAGGAGCAGACGCAGCCGTCCGGTTCCACGGGCGTAGATGATGCGAATGGTCCCTGACGAGTACTCCATGGCAAACAGGCGCGAACCGACGATCAGGAGAATGCTGCCCGAGCCGATCTGAAAGATCGTGCCGAAGACATCTCTGGCGCCGTAGGCGAACCCGGTCGGATCGGTCTTTAGCTGGTCCTGGATGTTTGACGCGCTGGAGATCGCGAGCGTGATGATCGCCAGCAGCACGAAGGCGCCGCCCAGCATGAGCCAGAAGCTCAACTGCCGTGAAACCTTGAGGACCTCGCCTCTGATCGTCCCGTAGAAGCTGGGCCGCAGCGCCAGGCTCACGAGTCACCTCCGGTCAGGCTCAGGAAGATGTCCTCGAGGTCTTTCTGCCGCTCGCTCACGGCATCGGGCGCCTGGCCGTTTTCGAGCAGGAACTTGATCAGGTTGCGACCGCGTCCCTCGGGCGCGGGCGTTACCACCAGGCCATCCTCGACACGCGCCTGCTGAGCCCACGGCTGGCGCCTCAGCAGCGCAACCAGCTCTGCCGGCGCGTCCACCTTGACCTCGTAGTCTCCCGATGACTGGAGCAGTTCGAGGACCGGCGCCACGCGGACGAGCTTCCCGTGGTTGATGATGGCGACCCGGGTGCAGATCTGCTGGACCTCGCTCAGCACGTGGCTCGATATGAACACGGTCTTCCCACCCGCCGCAAGCTCCCTCAAGAGATCACGCATCTCCACGATGCCGGCAGGGTCGAGACCGTTTGCAGGCTCATCAAGGATCAGGACGTCCGGATCGTTGAGCAATGCCATGGCCAGGCCGAGACGCTGCTTCATGCCCAGGGAGTACGTCTTGACCTTGTCCCGATCGCGACCCTTCAGGGACACGATCTCGAGCACCTCATCGATGCGCTTCTCAGCAGCACCACCAAGCAGGTCGCCGATGGCGCGAAGGTTGTCGCGGCCGGAGAGATAGCCGTAAAGAGCCGGTGATTCGACTAAGGCCCCAACCCGGGGCAAAACCTGGGAGCGGTGCGAGCGAACCTCCTGGCCAAGGATCTCGACCGAGCCGCCTGTCGGCGCGATGAGACCGAGGGCCATCCGGATCGTGGTCGTCTTGCCGGCCCCGTTGGGTCCGAGAAAGCCGAAGAGCTCGGCCCGCTCGACCTGCAGATCTAGACGGTCGACCGCGAGCCGCGAGCCGTACGACTTGGAGAGCGCGATGGTGCGGATCGCCGCCGCGGTGCTGGCCACTCCTAGTTGAGCACCGCGGCGGCGCGTTTTATGACAGCCGGCTCGCTAGGGATTCACGCCGCCGAGGGTCACCGTCGCGGTGTGCGAACCGCTCTGGTTCACCCAGGTGATGGACACCCGCTCGCCGGGCTTGTGAGCCAGCAGAGCGTTGCCGAGGTCATCGATGTTGGTGATCTGGGTGCCGCCGACGGAGGTGATCACCGAGTAACGGGTGATCCCTGCGCTTGCGGCCGGTGAGGGGGACTGAACTCCAGCCACCAGCGCGCCGGAGGACACGCTGAGGTTCAGCTGGGCGGCGGCGCTCGCGTCGAAGTTCCGCACGGTGACTCCGATGTAGCCGGTCTGGCCGTAGATGAGCTTCGAGCTGGCCTGGCCGGATCGGATCTGGTTGACCACGCCGAGGATCGTGTCCGACGGGATCGCGTAGTTGACCGTGGACGCCGACGAGCGGAATCCCTGCACGTCACCCGCGGTGATCATGCCGACGACCTGCCCGGCCGAGTTGACGATCGGGCCGCCGGAATCGCCGGGGTAGATGGTGGCGTCGCTCTGGAGCATGCCGGTGAGCTGCTCCGACTTGCTTCCGCCTTCGCTCGCGGTGATGGTCTGGTCGAGGGCGGTGATGCTGCCCTGTGAAACGTCAGGGGTTCCGCCCTGGCCGAGCGCGTTGCCGATCGCAAGGATCGGGTCGCCGACCTTGACAGAGGATGAGCTCGCGAAGCTGACCGTGGGCAGGCCCGAAACGCCGCCGTCAACCTGGATGAGGGCGATGTCCGCGCTGGGGTCGACTCCGATCACGTGGGCGGTGTAGGTCTGAGCGCGGCCCGCGATCGTGACCTGGATGCTGGTGGAGCGGTCGACGACATGGTTGTTGGTCAGGATCTCGCCGGTCGAGGTGATGATCTCGCCGGTGCCGGCGGCCTGGCCCGTTCCGACGACAGTGTTGATGTCGACGATCGCAGGATCCACCTTGGCCGCGATGGCGTCGGTGTTGAGGCCGCCGCCGGTGCTTGGCGCAGGCTGAATCGGTGAGCCTGGCTGCGCCGGCTGCTCCGTGGTCGGTTGGATGACCTGCGCCGTGGGGGTGTGCGAGCCGATCGTCCGCGCCAGGCTCCAGCCGATGCCTGCGCCGGCGGCAGCGGCCACGACCGCGGCGATGACGACGGTCGCGGCGATCTGGTGCCAGATCGAGTTGGGGGCGGGCGGAGCGGGAGGCGGAGGCGGCGCCCACGCGGGGATGGGTCCGCCGGCCGGCTGCAAGCTCGCGGGCGGAAGGAGCGACTGGTCAGGCTGCGGCCCGTCCGGCTGCTCGCTTGGTTGGTTCTGAATTTCCGACATCGGGGTCTACCTCCGTAACGTCTGAGAGTCTTGTTTGTGTTCGTAACGATGCCGCCACAACCTTGGAGGTCGTTGGATGGTCCCTTAAGGTTTGCTGGGAACCAGTTCTCTTAGCGGTTCCCCTGCTCCCAGGAGTACTGGCAGGCCACGCAGCGGGTCGCGTCGGGTAGCGCGGCGAGCCGCTCCTCTCCGATCTTGCGACCGCAATCCTCACAAGTGCCGTAGGAGCCGTGAGCTTTACGATCCCGGGCGCGCTCGGCCTGTTCCAGATCCTGCTCGAGAACCTGCCGGATGGTCTGGGTGTTCGCCCGCTCGGTTTGAACCTGCGCGAAGTCGGATTCCCCGAAACCCTTGCTCATATGAAGTCAGTATCCACCCGCGAGGGGAGATCGAAACGTCAAGAGCAGGCCAGCTGCGGCTGGCTGCGAGGCCAACGCTCGCTGTCGGCGGGCGCGATCAAGTACGCATAGGCGTCCTCGTCGGACGATGCCAGGTAGAGCTTGAGGGCGCCGTAGCGATAGCCCGTGTCGCGCGCATCGGCCGGGAGGCTCGGGTTCCGGGCCCAGGCGCCGGTCAGGCTTTGACCGCCCAGGATGCCGTTTGGATCGCGGACGTACAGCCTGCTTTGAGCGGCGGTGATCGCGCTGGTGCCGAGAGGCCAGCCGATGTTCAAGAAGGTCACCGAGTCCCAGCCGCAGTGCGAGGGACCGGCGGCGGCCTCCAGAACCTGCGTGTCCACTCCAAAGCCGTCCTTGGTCGTCCATGATTTACCCGGCCAGGCCGGAGGGTGGTCGAAGTAACTCCCAACCGTGCGCCAGCCCTGCAGCTGCGGCGGGAGTGGATCGGCGATTGGAAGCAAGGTGACGACCCAAAACCCGGCGGCCAGGAGAAGCAATGCTCCGGCCGCCCATGAAATGGAGTACCGCAGTCGAGTGCGCCGCGGAGATGGCGATGTCATCTGCTCTGCCTGAATAGGATGGATCCCAGCAAGCAATCTGTAAGGCGGCGCTGCGACGCAGGAGGCGTGGAATGGAGCTGGCTGGGAAAGTCGCGCTGGTCACGGGAGGATCGGGTGACCTCGGGTCATCCATCTGCCGTGCGCTGGCTCGCAGCAAGATGAACGTTGCGGTCACCTTCATCGGCGAGAAACAGAGAGCGGAGCGGGTCGTGGCGGAGGTCGAGGAGTCCGGCTGCCGCGCATGGGCGGTCCACCTGGATCAGTCGAACGTCACTGAGCCTGACGAGGTCGTGGCGTCGACCGTTGAGCATTTCGGGCGGCTCGACGTACTCGTCAACAACGCGGCGTGGAACATCGGCATCCCATTCGCCGACCTCGACGCCCTGACGCCGGAGATCTTCGACCGCATGTATGCCACAAACTTGCGTGGCCCGTACCTGCTTGCGCGAGCCGCGGCCCGCACCATGAAGGAGCAGGGCGACGGCCGCATCGTGAATGTCGCATCGATCGGCGGCCTTTACCCTGCCAGCAGCAGCATCGCCTATTCGTCCACCAAAGCAGGCTTGATCCACCTCACCCGCTGCCTCGCGGTGGCGCTGGCTCCGAGCGTTCTCGTCAACTGCGTGGCTCCCGGCTTGATCGAGGGCACGCGAATGGCCGCCCGGCTGCCTGATGCCGTTCGGGAAGGCGGGCTTCAAAGGGCAGTCCTTCACAGGGCGGCCACAATCGACGACATCGCCGATCAGGTGGTGAGCTTCTGCCGCACCGACAGCGTCAATGGACAGGTGCTGCCGATCGACGGCGGGTCGGTATTCAATTGATCGGCAGTTTGATCACCCAGTCGAACCCCGCGCCGGAGTGTCCGACGGACCCGGTGCTCAGTCTTTCTTGATCGCACCACGGCGCGGGCCTCTGCCTCTAGGGACGTTCGTGCTCCTCCGGATCCTTCTGGGTGGACTGGGTGTGAGCGCTGCCGTAGTTGCGGTGGCGGAGCCGCTGATGTACTTCGAATCGCAAGTCTGCAACCCTGAGAACTACTGCGAGCTCAGTGGTGCGTTCGTCGGTGGCCTGAGCGTCTCGGTGATGCTCTTTGCCATCGCTGCCCTGGTCGCGGCCTGGAGATTGCACAGGGAGGACCTGCATGGGCCGGTAGAACTTGCCGTGGCTCTTGGAGCCATAGCAGGAGCCACTCTCACTTTGTTCGACATGAGACCCAGCCCTGACATGCAGATTTCGCCTCATTCGGCAGCTGCCTTTCAACTCTGGGAAGCCAGGCCGTTGGTTGGATGGCTTGGCGTCGCCGTGGTCTTGACCGTCCTGCTCCGCCTGATGTCCGGGGGCGCCCTGCGCGCTATGGTTGTGATCTGGCCCATCGCCTGTTCGATCCTGAGCCTGTTCGCGCTCACCTATCTCCTGCCGGCCGACAACAGCCAGGTCGCCGGGTTGCACGGACTCGGCGTGGTCCGGCTGCCCCAGTCAGCCGGTTGGATTTACGACTCGAGCGGGCGCACCGTCATCACGCGAGATGACGATCCTCTGATTTATATGAGCCAAGGCCGCGAAGGCTACGTCGCGACCGTGTTCGCCGGCGACTACAGCGTCACGGAGCTATGCACTGGGCCCGGCGGATCCACGCCACTCGAAAAGGTGGGCGTCCATGTGGTGCTTGGCGGGGTGACAAACGTTCCGGACCGGTGCCCGCCGAGCTGAGCACTCAGGTTCTCATCTACCGTGGATCCCATGCCGGACCTCACTAGTTGAGCGACTGCTGCTCGCCGAAGGGCTACCGGTGGGCCTTCAGCGAGAAGAACGCGCGCGCGGACGCGCAGAGCTACCGGCGCAAAGGCCTCGATTCAACCTCTCGGCGAATCGTCGACTACTTGAAGCAGCGAGGCGTAGAAGGCCGGACATTGCTCGAGGTCGGCGGCGGTGTCGGCGCGATCCAGATCGAGCTCTTGAAGGCCGGGGTGACCAGGGCGATCAGCGTCGAGCTGACCCCCACCTACGAGCAGGTGGCGCTCGAGCTGCTCCATGAGGCCGGCCTCGAGGGCCGCGTCGAGCGGAAGGTGATGGATTTCGCGCAATCGGCGGGTGAGTTCGCGGTCGCCGACATCGTGATCATGAACCGCGTCATCTGCTGCTATCCCGACATGCCGGTGCTGGCCGGTGCCGCCGCAGACCACGCGGGAGAGGTGCTGGTGATGAGCTTTCCGAGGCGAACATGGTGGACACGAGCGATGTTGGCGCTCGGCAACCTCGCGCTGCGAATTACCCGGCGACAGTTCCAGGTCTTCATCCATCCGTCGGCCCAGATCCTCGCCGAAACCGAA
>JBGPEO010000048.1:0-16044 GCA_041482895.1 Candidatus Dormibacteraceae bacterium
CTAGACCCGCTTTTGCAGGGTGACGCCCCACGCGGTCGGGCGTATTACTGGAGCATGGCTTCACGTCTGGGTGCACGAGCCCCGCGCCCGCCGTCCCGTATTGGCTCACGCCCGTCGAAAAACGGCCAAGTCTCGACAGCGGACAAGGACCTGGCTCGTCTACAGCAGGAGCTGAGCGAAAAGGCAGCGCTGATCGACCTCGCCCATGACGCCATCGTCGTGTTAGGTCCGGTCGACGATCGCATCAGGTACTGGAACCGCGGCGCAGAGGACCTCTACGGATACACGGCCATGGAGGCGATCGGCCGGGTTGGGGGTCAGCTCCTCAAGAGGGTCGCACCGGTCAGCTTCGCCGAACTGGTCTCCAAGGCAAGCGAATCGGACCACTGGGACGGCCGCCTCAAACACACCACGAAGACCGGCGAGGAGCTGGTCGTCGAGTCACGATGGGCGGTCCTCAGAGACGGAGCGCATGCGGCATCCGGGATCCTCGAGGTCAACCGCGACATCACAGCCCGGCTCCGCGCCGAGGATGCCCTCCGCGAGGCGAACCAGTCGCTGGAGATCCGTGTCCAGGAGCGCACCGAGGAGCTGGAATCGTTCTCCTCGAGTGTGGCCCACGATCTGCGCACCCCGCTGCGGGCCATCAACGGCTTTGTGGACGTGCTGGTCGAAGAAGCACCTGGCGAGTTGAACGCCGAGGCGCTGGATGCACTCGCGGAGATCCGCAGCAATGCGGTGCGCATGGGTCAATTGATCGATGATCTGCTCGCGTTCGCGCGCCTCGGCAAGCAGGAGCTGGAGAAAGGCGACGTGGACATGTTCCGGCTGGCCCGGCGCGCTGCCGCCGGCCTCGCGGTGATCAGGGCTGGACGATCGATCGAGCTGAATGTCGAACCGATGCCCCGATGCCTTGGCGATCCCGCACTCCTGGAGCAGGTCTGGACCAACCTGCTGGCCAATGCAATCAAGTTCACCGCCGGCCGCGCTACCGCCTGCATCACCGCCGGCGCCGAGGAGCGCGAAGGGCGCGTCTGCTATTTCGTGCGCGATAACGGCGTGGGCTTCGACATGGCCCACGCGGGGAAGCTCTTCGGAGTGTTCCAACGGCTTCATGCAGCCGACGAGTTCGAGGGTACCGGCGTCGGCCTTGCGACTGTCATGCGCATTTCCAGCCGTCATGGCGGGACGGCATGGGCTCTCGCGAGCCTCGGCCAGGGCGCCACGTTTTATTTCACCGTTGGAGGAAATCAACATTGATCGAAGACAGGACTGCCGACATACTCATGATCCAGGAACAGCCCGTCGAGATCCTCCTGGTCGAGGACAACCCCAGTGACGCCAAGCTCACGATCCGTGGCCTCGTGAAAAGCAAGGTGGCCAACCAGATCGAGTGGGTCAAGGACGGCCAGGCTGCGGTCGACTACCTGTTTTGCGAAGGCCTTTACGCGGACCGAGATCCCGCAATGCCGCGAATCGTGCTGCTGGACATCAAGCTGCCGAAGATGGACGGCCTGGAAGTGCTGGAGCGTATCCGGAAAGATCCACGCACAAGCAATCTTCCGGTGGTCCTTCTCACTTCATCGAACCAGGAGCGCGACATCGCCCGTGGCTACGCGTTGCGCGCCAACAGCTACATCGTCAAGCCTGTCGACTTCGTGCAGTTCGCGGACGCCGTGAAGAGCGTGGGCATGTACTGGCTGCTGCTGAACACACCACCGGTGCTCCAACCCCGGAGAGCGCCCGCGCGGATCAAGCCCTTGGCGGTTTGACCTGATGGCCGCACTTCGCTCTTATCCTCCGCTTCGCTCCACGTCCGATGGGACAGACGAGCTTGCCAGGGCGCAGGCGGAGGTCATCCGGCTCGGCAAAGAGCTGAAGTCCTTCACGTATTCGGTTTCTCATGACCTCGGCGCTCCACTGAGAGCCGTCACCGGCTTCGCGGAGGCCCTTCAGGAGGAGTGCGGCGACCAGCTGGACGCCACTGCGCTCGAGTATGTGAATGAGGTGCGGAAGGCCGGCAATCGGATGCGCGTCATGCTCGGGGGCTTGATCACGCTCGCAAACGTTGCCGATGGCCCCTTGCGGCTACAGGACACGGATCTCAGCCAGATCGCGCACGAAATAACCGACCGGCTCCGCGAGACCGGTGGCGAACGAGACGTGACCGTCGTGATCGGCGATGGCTTGCGAGCGTTCGCGGATCCTGACTTGATCCGGTTAGCGCTGGTGCAGCTGCTCGAAAACGCCTGGCGATTCACGTCGGGACGCGCCGGGGCCGGCATTGAGTTCGGCCGCGCGCTGGACGGCAGCTTCTTTCTGCGAGACAACGGTGCCGGTTTCGATTCCCGCTACAAGGCGAAGCTCTTCGCACCGTTCCAGGTCCTTCATGGAGAAGAGGATCTCGGTGGCCTTGGACTTGGGTTGGCGATCGTCGCCCGGGTCGTTCATCGCCATGGTGGGCAGGTCTGGGCGCAGGGTGAACCGGGTCGGGGCGCGACCTTCAGCTTCACATTGCCGCCGGGCCCGCGCCAGCATGAGCGCAAGCTTCAATCGTGAGTAATCGGATATTGATCGTCGACGACGATCCTGCTGACGTGGCCATGCTGCATACATTCCTCGAGGATGAATCCAGCTCGATCAGGGCCGAGACCGAGTCGGCCCGAGCCGAACAGGCCATCGCCGAGTTCGACCCGGATCTCCTGCTGCTCGACCTTCGGATGCCCGAACCAGACGGAATGGAGCTCCTGAGACGTTTTCGCGACGTTCGCGAGAGCGCCGGGTTTCTTCCGGTGATCGTCATCACGGGCGACCACAGCACCGTGTCTCGGAACAGCGCTCTGGCCCTGGGCGCGGACGACTTCCTGGGCAAGCCGCTCGACCGCCAGGAAGTGGTGCTTCGAGTGCGCAACCTGCTGCGCACCCGCCGGCTCTACGTCGAGCTCACCGAAACCAACAAGGCGCTCAAGAGGAAGCTGGGTCAGTCGGGCTAGGCGGCGCCGACTCGTGCCAGACCTTTCTCCTCAATCGCACGTTCGGCCATCGTCGCCCCGTTGACACCGGCGGGCGCGCGGTTCGAAACGATCGCCGGCAAGGTGAAATGTGAGATCGAACCGGCGCCTTCGAGGTGGTCTACTCCGATGTCTCCGCCGTGCATCTCCACGATCTGGCGCGCTATGCCGAGACCCAGCCCGGTCCCGACCAACTTCCGGATCGGATGGTTCGTGTAGCTGTCGCCCTGGCCGAAGAGGCGGTTGTCGAAGTCGGCGCGCTGGGCCAGGCCCTGGTCCTTCACCTTCACCTCGACCTGACCGTCGAGCAATGAACTCGTGACGACGATCTCGCCGCCGTAGGGCGAGTATCTGAGGGCGTAGGCCAGCAGAGTGTGCACGACCTCGGCCACCTTGCTCGCGTCACCGGCGACGGCCGGCAACGAGGGCTCTAGATTCAGGACGAATTTCGCGGCATGCATGTTCGTTCGCACCTTGGCGGTCTCCCGGCCGATGATGGCGTTCAGGTCCAGCGGCTCGATCATCAGGCTTCCACGACTGGTCTCGATCCGGTCGAGCTCGAGCATCTCGGTGATCAGCCGATCGAGACGATCGCCGTTCTTGTAGATCTCGGTCGCGAGAGCCTTCACCTCGGATGAATCCATCTCGACTCCGTCTCGAATCAGCTCGCTGCTGCCGTTGATCTCCATCAACGCGGTCCTGAACTCATAGCTGACTCCCTGGAGGAACTCGCTCTTGAGCAGGTTCAACCTCTCGAGCATCGCGAGGTTCGCCTTGGCCGACTCTTCAGCCTCGTGGATGGCGGTGATGTCTTCGAGCGTGGTCAGGAAGTACTCCAGCTCACCGGTCGCATCCTTGACCGCGGTCGAGGTCCAGTGCACCCACACCTCACTGCCATCGGCGCGCACCATCGGGCTGTCCGCCTGGATGCCGTCGGTTCCCGAGTTCTGCAAAGCCCGCAGTCTCTCGAGGACCCGGCCCGGATCGGCCGCCGGAAGATACCTGGTGATCGCGGAGCCGATCATCGACTCGAGCGGCTCACGGAACAGCAGAGCCATCTCCGGGTTCGCGTCGATGACGTTCAATCTCTTGTCGGTGCGAGCGATCCCGATCGGCGCCTGGGCGATGACCTCCGCAAGCAGGGCTTCCGATTGCCGGCTCGTGACCACCATGCCGATCGAGTCGATATGGGTCAGGACCTCGCTGACGATAAGCAGCGCTGCCATCGCCACCGCGAGCTCGTACTGAAATTGATCGGTTCGGCCACCCCGAACGACCACGATCAGCGCACTCGTGGCGGCGGCCACCACGACAGCCCACGGCAGCGCGATCTGCCACAGGTCGATCGGCAGCCTGTCGGCGGCGCGGTCATTCGCGTGCGCCGGCCAGAGCGCCGCCAGTGCGACCAGCAAGTAGCCGATCACCCAGCCCGAGTCGAGGACGAGCTGGTAGTTTCCGTTCGCGGTCATGTAGGCGAAGGCGGTATCCGACAGAGAGTTCGCCGCCAGGCCCAGGAGAAGCAGGAGCATGCGCCCGTGCTGGAAACGGGTTGCCCGGCGGATGGCGAGGATCAGCACCGTCGCGATCAGCATGTCGCCGACCGGGTAGGCGAGGCTGATCATCCTTTCGGCGAAGCTTCCACCGCCCTCCTGGACCTGTTGGAGGCCGAGAGCCCATGCGGTGAAGACCAGGGCGAGGAAGATGTTCAGCCCGTCCAGCCACACGCGCCAGCGTTCGGCCGTGCCTCGGGGTGCGGTCCAGAAAGAAAGGACGCCGAGGATGGCGAGCGGGACCGCTGCCAGGTAGCCGACGTCGGCGACCGACGGGAATGGCGAGATGCCATAGCCGACTTCGTAAAAGCTCCAGACCGTCTGGCCTAGACCCCAGGTCGCAGCTGATGCGGCCAGGAACGCCCAACCCCGCCGGAACTGGCCGTCCGATCGACGCGCGGTCCATGTGCAGACCGCAGCGGCGATGAATGCCGCCACCGACTCGCCGATGTCGTCCATGGCGACTACGAAGGTGTGGCTGCCGAGCTGGAAAGCCACGACGACCACAAACGCGATGGAGGCGACCGCGGCCAAGGCTGAGGCGACCGCGAATGCCTTCCAGCCATCGGGGCGAACTGAAGGTACCCCCATCTTGTATCCATCGTAGGTGCGCTTTTCGGGCGGGGGACCCTGAGATCGGCTGGCCGAACCCCCGGGCAACCAGCGGGGACGCCGGCCGGGTTCGGCCATTCGGGCACAGTTGATCGTGTCGCGCTGCCGCCTGGAGCCATTCGGGCACAGTTGGTTGAATCGCCGTCGTGTCCTTCGGTCTCGCCGCGGGGCAGCTGGGCCTTTCCATCGCCGGCGCGGCGGCCGCCGTCGTCGTGATCGGGACCTTCGGATTTGCGCTGAAAGGCCTCGTGACCCGGATTCCTCGCAGTCTGTTGCAGCTCGTGGTTGGAACGCTGCTTACCTCTTTCGG
Organism: Candidatus Dormibacteraceae bacterium; assembly: GCA_041482895.1. Classification (GTDB taxonomy): domain Bacteria; phylum Chloroflexota; class Dormibacteria; order Dormibacterales; family Dormibacteraceae; genus Palsa-870. Next base: position 5,484 of record JBGPEO010000048.1, read on the forward strand.
TACTTTCTGGTCGCTGGAGGGCCTTGGCGTGACCTGGCCGCAAAGCGACGTCGATATCCTGGCCCTCCTCGCCGTCTATGCCCTCGCCGCGACCGCTTTCATCGGCCTCGAGCGCCGCCGGCTTCGCCGGCCGGCGTTGGAGATTGCCTAGATGAAGGCAATCGTTTCGGCGGTCGTGGGCATCGGACGTTTCCTCTACAGGTTCATCGTCGGCGACGATTGGACCGTTGCCGTCGCGATGCTGCTCGCGCTCGCGGCGACCGGCGTGCTGGCAGCCGATCGCATCTCAGCCGTGTGGTTGGTACCGGTGGTGGCGATCGCGATGACGGGGGTTAGCCTGCGTCGCTCGACGCGACGGCGCCAGAAAGCCGGTAGTTAGGGTCTAGCCTTCCTGGCCCGCGACCTGTAATCGCTTCAAGCCGGTCACAACCAGGATTTGATCCTCACCCAGCGAGTCTTCCGCAAGCAGGGCCTTGGTCAGCGCCTCCAGCCTGCTGCGATTGCCGGTCAGCAGCGTCATCGCTTCGGAGAAACATTCGTCGGCAATCCGCTTGACCTCGAGGTCGACCTCTCGAGCGGTCTCTTCGCTGTATGGACGGACCATGGAGAGACCGCCGGTCGAGCCGTCCTCGGCAAAAGCGAGCGGGCCGATCTTCGAGCTCATGCCCCAGCGGACCACCATCTCGTGCGCGATCATCGTCACCTGCTGTAGGTCGTTCGCCGCGCCCGTCGACACGACTCCGTAGATGAGCTGCTCCGCCGCGCGTCCGCCCAGCGCTCCGATGATCCGCGCCCGCAAGTAGTCCTCGCCGTAGTTGAAGCGATCGTCGATCGGGCTCTGTACGGTGACGCCCAGGGCGCTGCCGTGCGGAATGATCGTCACCTTGCGAACGGGGTCTGCGCCGGCCACCAGCAGTCCAAGCAGCGCGTGCCCGGACTCGTGATACGCGATCCGTTCGCGGTCGACCTTCGAAAGCATCAGGTGCCGCTCGGTACCGAGAAGGATCCGGTCGATCGCCTCGTAGAAGTCGGCAGCCGTCACGAAGGTCTCGGCCTTTCTGGCCGCGCTCAGGGCCGCCTCGTTGACCAGGTTTCGCAGGTCGGCTCCGACGAGGCCCGGCGTACTGCCCGCGATGTCGTCGAGGTCAACGTCCGGTCCGAGGGGAACTCCCACGCTGTGGAGCTTGAGGATCGCGGCTCGGCCGCGCCGGTCGGGAGGCTGGAGAGTTACTCGACGGTCGAAACGGCCCGGCCGGGTCAGCGCGGGATCGAGGATCTCGGCCCTGTTGGTAGCCGACAGGACGATGACACCGACTCCGGGCTCAAACCCGTCCATCTCGGTGAGGATCTGGTTGAGCGTCTGCTCCTGCTCGTCATTGCTGCCGAGGCGGATGCCCGAGCTGCGGCTCCGGCCGATGGCGTCCAGCTCGTCGATGAAGATGATCGCGGGCGCGGCCTTGCGCGCCTTCTCGAAAAGGTCACGCACGCGCGCGGCGCCGACACCAACGATCGCTTCCACGAACTCGGAAGCCGATTGGCTGAAGAACGGAACCTTGGCCTCGCCCGCGACCGCGCGCGCAAGCAGGGTCTTGCCGGTTCCCGGCGGTCCGATGAGCAGCACGCCTTTCGGGACGCGACCTCCAAGTTTTTCGTACTTCTGTGGCTCCTTGAGGAAGTCGACCAGCTCCTCGAGCTCCTGCTTCACCTCATCGATTCCCGCCACGTCGGCGAACGTGGTGGCGGGACGTTCGGCGTCGTATATGCGAGCGCGGCTCTGGCCAAACGCGCCGAGCAGGCCGCCGGCGCCGGAGCCGGCCGAGCGCCGGAGTAGGTAGAGGAGACCGCCGACGATGAGCAGCGTCGGTCCGAAGCTCAGCAGGAGCTGCTCCCAGAACGGCAGGGGCGGGTTCTCCGGCTTGGCATTGATGGTGACGCCGTGCTGCTCGAGCAGGGTTTCCAGGTTGTCGTTGGCGAACGACGGATGCTGCGTCGTGAAGTGCGTGGCCTTCGTGCCTGTGCCCGGCTCCGCAACGGCAGTCTTGGTGACGCCGGTGATGGCGTCGCCCGTGGTCGTGACCGTGAGGACGTTGTCGGCGGTGACCTGATCCTTGAAAACGTTGTACGGGAGCGTGATCGTGGTCGGCTGAGCCGGAGCCAGTAGGACGTTCGTGATAAAGAGGTTTGCCGCGAGCAGGACCAGTAGAGTGATCCAGAACCGCCTCGAGCGAAATGGATTCGTCATCGGCGCGGTTGGTGGCTTGGGTGCGGTCGACGGTTTTGTCGTCCGAGACGGCGAAGGCGGCGGCGAAACAGCCATGTGCACCGGCAACAGTACGCCGCCCGTGCCTGGCGATGAGCGGCCCCTCCTGAGGACGGCTTACACTCGAACCATGGCCGGCGAGACCACCCTCAGCGCCCTTCAATCGGGTTACATCGAGCTGGCCAGCGTCGTGCGCGCGCTCCATGGAGACTGGACGGCGCCCGCGCCGGGTTACGACGGTTGGACCTGTCGGGACCTGCTTGCGCATCTTTCGAGCTCGGCCGCGTCGCTGCCGGCGGTCGCAAGCTCTGTGACCGAGCCCAGAGATCCCAATCCAGCCCCCTTCGACTCGACCCGATGGAATGCGTCACAGATTCGGCGGCGGGCCGGCAAGGAAGCCCAGGAGCTGGTCGACGAATACGACGCGGGCACCACGCGCCTGGTGACGGTGCTGGCGGACCTGAAATTGGACGCGCCCGTCACGGTCGGGCCGTACGCCGGGTCGTCGCTTGGCGAGACGATGGCGAAGATGCTGGAGCATCAGCGCAATCACCTTTTGGACCTCGAGAAGGCACTGACCGGCTGAATCCCTTCGCCGGTAGCCCTTACGCACGTCGCTGGATTGCGGCCCTGATGGCGTCTGCGGTGGCGGCTGGATCGTCGACCCCGATCACGAGCTTGGCGTAGCGCTCGTCACGCAAACGGATCGCGATCGCCTTGTCGGGGTCGTGCACGTCCCAGAACGCCCACTCGCCGTGGTCGATAAAGCGTCCGGCCGTGACGACGCCCGGGACGTTGGTGCCGCCAACCCGAAGCCCGTGCCAGATCCCTCGCGCTTCGGGAGGGCTTACGTCGACCGATGCCACGTGCTCGAGCGGCACTTCGAGCTGACTTTTGAGGGCGAAGAACTGATCAGCACCCCGGATATGAACGATCAGCGTGTCGGGAGTGAGCTCTATGTGGGCCATTCGTCGTTGAAGGAATCTGCCGTAGTCCGCACCGATCGATGGTATGCGCTTGAGGCAAGGCGCCGGGGCGCTCGCACCGGGCGGCGATGACTGTGCCCAGGAAGGAGGGCCGCGCCGGAAGTGCCGTCAGGCCATCGGCTCGATCATCTGTCCGCCGGAACAATTCTGCGAAGCGTCCCTGCGCGACGACATCATTGCTGTGCGTGCTGGATGTCCGCTCGGAGAAGACTCAGAGTTGCCTGGGAGTTTCTCCGAGCCTCGCGCACGCTGGGCACAACCCGGTGAAAACGAGGTGGTGGCTCATGACCTTGTAGCCGGTGCTGGTCTGCACCCCCGCGGCCGCGTCCTCCAGGACGCAGCCGGGAACCTCGGCGACCTGGCCGCACGAGTCGCAGCGAACGTGCTCGTGGTGATCGTCCTTCACCTCGTAATGGGCTTTGCCGTCCCCGAGGTCGATGCGCCTGATGGCCCCTTCACGCTCCATGGTCGATACGGCACGGAAGACCGTCGAGTAGTCGGCCGTCCCCAGAGACGCCTGCGCCGCCTCGTGCAGCTCGTCGAGCGACCACGCATGCCGGGCCTTCCCGACGATCAGGTCGCGGACGATGTCGGTGACGGGGCTCGGGCGCGGCACTCTGCAGGCATCTTACCGCAACGCAGATTACTTGCCCAACTAGGTTGTGCAATACTCTTGCGTGACTGAGCCCCGCTCCGGAGGCTCGGCGGGGTTCGTGGAGGTTGGCGGTGACGCGGAACGTGATCTTGGCGCTGCTCGTCCTGGCGCTGGCCACGAGCGCGTGCGGTGGCGGATCGTCCGCCGTCGGCCGCTCGGGTCTGATCCAGGTTGTCGCTGGCCAGAGCTTCTGGGGCAGCATCGCCACCCAGCTGGGCGGATCGAAGGCGAGCGTCCAGAGCGTGGTGACCGACCCGAACGCAGACCCTCACGAGTACGAGACCAGCACCAATGACGCCAGGGCTTTCGCGGACGCCGATTTCGTGATCCTGAACGGGGCCGGCTACGACGTCTGGGCCACGAGACTCCTGTCGGCGAACGCGAGCAGCCATCGCACCGTGCTGGTCGCCGCGGACGTGATCGGCAAGAAGGCCGGGGACAACCCTCACTTCTGGTACGCCCCCGACTACGTCACGCGCATGGCCGACCAGATCACTGCCGCCTACAAGTCCATCGACTCCGCCGACTCGGCGTACTTCGAGGAGCAGCGCGCAGCCTTCACGGCGGCGCTCAAGCCATACACGCAGCGTATCGCCGACATCAAGGCGAAGTTCAGCGGCGTGCCGGTTGCCTCAACCGAGAGCATCTTTGTCTACATGGCGACGGCCCTCGGCCTGAATCTCATCTCCCCCACCGCGTTCATGAACGCCGTCTCCCAAGGCACCGATCCGCCGGCCGCAGCGGTCATCGATTTCCAGAACCAGATCTCCGGCAAGCAGGCCAAGGTGCTGGTCTACAACATCCAGACCGCAACCGCCGTCACAACTAACGTCCAGCATCTAGCCACCCAGGCGGGAATGGCGATCGTGGGCGTGTCGGAGACGCTGCAACCCGAGTCCGCGACCTTCCAGGACTGGCAGCTGTCGCAGCTCCTCGCCCTGCAAGCCGCGCTCAACTCCTCCGGGCTGACGGGCTGACACATTGATCGAGACGCAGCCGCCAACGATCCAACGCCCGACCTCCGGCGCGCCCGTGATCGTGGCGCGCGACCTCGCGGCCGGCTACGGCGGCGAGGCCGTTTGGACGCACGCGGACTTTTCGATCGCGGCCGGTTCGTTCACGGCCATCCTCGGACCCAACGGGGGAGGCAAGTCAACCCTCATCCGGATGATCCTTGGGCTACTCCGGCCTTTCCAGGGAGAGCTCCACGTGCTGGGCGACAAGCCCCACCGCGGCAACGCATTGATCGGCTATATCCCGCAGCGGTCATCTTTCGATCCCGAGCTGTCGATCCGCGGCCGCGACTTCGTCAACCTGGGCATCGACGGCCACCGCTGGGGTGTGCGCCTCCCGGGCACCGATTCCGCCGGCGCGGCAGACGCGGCGATCCGCGCCGTGGGGGCCGATTCGTACGCGGACCGGCCGATCGGCCGGCTGTCCGGCGGAGAGCAGCAGCGCCTCCTGCTGGCCCAGGCGCTGGTCGGAAATCCCCGGCTCCTGCTGATGGACGAGCCGCTCTCCCAGCTCGACGTGCGGAACCAGAGCCTGATCGTCCAGCTGATCGGCGAGCTCAAGCGCGCACGAGAGCTGACCGTCCTCCTCATCGCGCACGACGTCAACCCTCTGCTCTCGCACATCGATCACGTCCTTTACGTGGCCCAAGGAAACGTGGCGATGGGCAAGCCTGAGGAGATCATCACTTCGGAATCGCTCACCCGCATCTATTCCACCCCGGTGGAGGTCCTCAAAGACAGCCGCGGGCGCGTGTTCGTGGTCGGTCTCGAGGAGGAGGTCAGCCACCCGCATGGATGAGCACGCGATCTTCGCCACCATCACCAACACGTCGCCGCAGCTGAGCTGGAACCTGTTCGACGACATCGCCGCGCTTTTCCACTACGAGTTCATGGTTCACGCATTCGAGGCGGGAACGATCGTGGCCATCGTGGCCGGGGCGATCGGATACTTCGTCGTCCTCCGCGACTCGGCGTTTGCCGCCCACGCGCTTTCACACATCGGATTCGCAGGTGCAACCGGCGCAGTGGTGCTGGCGGTCAACCCGATCTTCGGCCTGCTCGCGTTCACGCTCGGCAGCGGCATCGCAATCGGCGCGCTCGGCAACCGGCTGCGCGGCCGCGACGTGACCATCGGCATCGTGCTCGCATGGACGCTTGGGCTCGGCGTGCTGTTCATCTCGCTGTACAAGGGCTATGCGACTGAGGCGTACGCAATCCTTTTCGGTCTGATCCTCGGCATCAGCGCCAACGACGTGCTGGTGACACTGGTCGCCGGCCTCGTCACCGTCGGGGCCCTGATCGCCGTCTACCGGCCGCTGCTCTTCGCCTCCGTCGACGAAGAGCTGGCCGGGGCAAAGGGCGTCCCGGTCACCGCGCTTTCGATCGGGTTCATGGCCATCCTCGCGGTCGCCGTCACAGAGGCGGTGCAGGTCGTTGGAGTCCTGTTGATCTTCGCCCTCATCGTCACGCCGGCGGCCATCGCGGTTCGGTTCACGAGCCGCCCACCTGCCGCCATCTTCGGCGGCATCCTCCTGGCGCTCGCGTTCACGTGGGCGGGGCTCGCCATCGCCTACTACTCCCCACACCCGGTGAGCTTCTTCATCACGTCGCTCGCGTTCTTCACCTACGTCTTGGTGCGCGTGGCCGAGCCCATCAGCCAGAGGCTGCGCAGGAAATCCTGATCGCGCCTCTCCCGGCTGATCGATGGGCGTGGGCCGGCCGTCAAGCCGCTGATTGACACCAGTCAACTGAGCGCTGACAATCCTACCTGCCGAAGTTCTCCGGTAACGGGGTGTGGCCAGAGCAAGGGAGGGGTCAGAGTGGCGACGAAACGCATACTCGCGATCGACGGCGGTGGAATCCGCGGTGTGATTCCCGCCAAGGTCCTGATGGCAATCGAGGCGAAAACAGGCAGACGAATCGCCGAGCTGTTCGACCTGATCGCCGGCACGTCGACGGGCGGCATCTTGGCGGCCGGACTATGCGTGCCTGGGCCGGATCGGACGCGACCCAAGTACGACGCAAGCGATCTCCTGCTGCTGTACAAGAAGTACGGACACGAAATCTTCAGCAATAACTGGGCGCGTAAGGTGGTGTCACTCTTCTTTGGAGCCGAGTACTCCCCATCGGGCCTCGAGACCCAGCTCAAGAACTATCTTGGAGACGCGCACCTCGCGGACGCATTCACCGGTCTGCTCATCACCTCGTTCGAGATGCATGCGGGAGAGGCGTGGTTCTTCAGCCGCGAAACGGCGCAGAAAAAGCCTGAACGCAATTACCTGTTGCGCGACGTGGCACGGGCGACCTCCGCTGCCCCCACCTACTTTCCCCCATTTCAGTTCGCGGGATCGAGCAGCGAAGCGCCCGTCCTCGTGGACGGCGGCGTCGTTGCCAACAACCCGGCGATCTGCGCCTGGGTTGACGAGCACGAAGACGTCAAGGGAACGAGCGATGTTCTGATTCTGTCGCTCGGCACGGGTTCGGTGCCGCACCCCGTCAGGTTCGACCGAGCGCGCAGGTGGGGCAAGGTGCTTTGGGCCCAACCCGCCATCGGATCGTTTCTCGACGGCCAGTCCGATACTGCCGAGTTTCAAATGGGCCAGCTGCTCGATTCCAGCCACTATCTGCGCCTTCAGACCAAGCTTCCGGTCGCCAATGAGGCGATGGACAACGCGAGTGACGCCAACATCGCGGCCCTGGAGTCGGCAGCGGACGCCATGCTCGCGGAGCCTGAGAACGCCAGGCGGCTGGCGGCCATCTGCGACCAGCTGACCGCGAACAGCTCGCCCGCGGGCGCCATGGCCACGTGAGCCAGGGAGACGTTGGGGCGGCGCCGCCTGATCCGCCCTCCACACCCCAACCCGACAACGGACCACGGAAAGCCTTCGCCTTGGGTTGGCACGTCGCTGAGCTCTACCATTTCGAATCGTTCGCGGACCCGAAGCCGCCGGATGTCCCACCGCCGACCCTTCCGGGCATTGGCACCTTGTCTCAGCTGGCAAGAGCCTCTGTCCTCGTCGAACAGATCAACCTCGAGCTGCCCGACGTCTGGACCCCGCCGGAAACACGACCAGGCACTGACGAGCTCGCGGCGTTGGTGGGGAATGCCTCGACCACCTCAGACGCCCTCAAGTGGAAGATCTACAAGCTTCACGTCCTTCTTCTCGAAGGGCTGACAGCGCAGGACTACCGAATCGGAAAGGCCTACGGCCTTGGCCGGGCGCTTGCGGAGACGATCTTGCTGTGTGATTGCGCGCAGCCGGCAACTTACGTCGATCAGTTCGGCCAGTTCCGAATTCAGACGATCCTGAATTGGCTGTCGCATCTCAAGACAGAGTTCGCGGAACATGCCGCGCTGGCGGTCCAGAGCGGGCTGGAGGTGTGGACCGGTTGGGTGACCAAACACCCCGTCGCGGCCTCCCCCGCGGGAGCAAAGAAAGGGGCCGACCCGGTGTGGGCCAACCAGGCTGAGGCGGCCAGAGTCCAGGCCCTGCTCAAGAAGCAGGGAGAGTTGTGGCGAAGCTTGCTCAGCGGGGAACGGGCTCCCAAGGATCTGCTTCAGGTCGACGACTACATCAAGGCCACAGAGGCGATGGCCAATCGGGTGAGCGAGCTGTCGTGGCAGTTCCTCCGCAGTCCGTTGGGCGCGGCGCTCGCTCTGGTTTCTGTAGCGGCGGTCCTGGCACTTGCCTTTCTGCTCTTCTTTGGCGGCCAGTCACAAATCACAAGTGCGCTCGTGGCGGCCCTGGGGTCGGTGGGCATCACCGTGAGCGCTGTGGGGGCGTCGGTGCAAAAGGCGATGAGCCAGGCCGAGAAACCCCTGTGGGATGCCGAGGTCGGCGCGGCCGTGGTCAACGCAGCGCTGATCACTCCCGAGCCGGCTGGATCTGCGCGAATTGGCCGCACGCTGCTCAAGTCCATCGACTTCCACGCCGCCGAACAGGCGGTCCTGGGTGCGGCCACCGACCTGGTGACACACACGGGCGGAGTCAAGGCCTGATGGGTCGCTAGATCAACTCGGCGTTCTCTGGTCCAGGCAGGCTCCGAGGCCAGGGAGTCTGCAGACCTCAGCTCCGTCCCGCTTCGCAGGAGCCGGTCGCGCAGCAGCAGGGGTGCACGCAAGGCCGAGCACACCGGAGACGATCGTGATCCAGAAGACGACTAGCACCGCCTTCAGGGTTCGAGCTTAAGTGTCACGACCTTGAACGGCGCCAGCTCGAGCGCGATCACGCCGTCATTCACCGGGACTTCATCGCGATCGCGTTCCAGGAGATCGCACAGAAACGCGCGTGAAGCGGGGAGCGTGGTCCGCAGTCGCGCCTCGCAGCGTCTCCCCCACGCTTCATAGAGACGCACGACCACCGCGTCCGAGTCTTCGGCGCGCTTGATCGTGTCGACCACGACTTGCGGAGTGTCGATCTCGACCAGCGAGCGACTCGCCGTACCCCGATGGCTTCCCGGCACGATTCGCAGGGGCGCGTTGAGGTCTTCCGCGGCGGCGATGACGCCGGCCTCGCGGAAGTCGCCGGCGTGAGGCATCAGGGCATACGTGAAATGCTGGTCGCCGCGGTCGGCGGTCGGGTCCGGATGCGTGGGCGCGCGGAGCAGCGAGAGCCGCATCACGGAGCCGTGGATGTCGTATCCGTGCTTGCAGTCGTTGAGCAGCGCGACGCCGTATTCGCCATCGCCCAGGTCTGCCCACCGCTGAGCGCTCACCTCGAACATCGCCCTTGCCTGGCTGGTGTCCTGGTGCGTCGGACGCCGGAGGTGGCCGAACTGGATCTCGTAGGTCGCCTCACGCGCGCTGACCGTTACCGGAAAGGCGACCTTCAGCATCTTGTGCTGTTCCTGCCAGATCACGTGGGTCTCGAAACGGAGAACCCGCGACCCGGCATCGAGCGTCATGCGCTGGCGGATGATCGAGCTGCCGAACTTTCGGGTGGTTCCCAGAACGGCCCTCAGCGGATCGTCAGCCTCGATCTGGATCCGTTCCAGATCGGTGATGTCGACCACATGGTCTCGATAGGTCGCATCGAGATCCCACGCGTCCCAGCGCGTGGGATTGTCGTCGTGCAGCTGGAGGAGATTACCGGGCCCGCTCAACACCTCGCGCTCCGACTGCTTGTCCCAGATCGAGGTGAGCAACCCGAGGTCATCCCATTCGACGCGGAGCAGAGCGTTCTCCATGCTTCGCTTCGTGACCGCCACCGTGTCGTGGTCAGTGATTGGAGCCTGAACCGCCCAGCCACACGGCGGTGCGTCGACCAGGCTGAACCCGCCAACGCCGATCACCTCGCGACGGTGATGCGAGTTTGGATTGAAGACAGCGACCTGTTCGCCAGACCCCGAGATGACCGCCGTCGCCCGATGCGCGATCGCATTTGCGCCTTTCACGACTTGCGAAAGGTCGCGCTCCGCATCCTCGTAGACCCAGTCGATGCTCGAGCCCGGCAGGATGTCGTGGAACTGGTTGAGCATGAGGGTCTTCCAGAGGGCCTCCAGCTCGCCGGCCGGGTAATCGCCGCCGGCGGCTACGGACCACATCTCCGCTTCGCGGAGCGCTTGCTGGGCAAGCCGGTTCAGCCGCTTCGTCCGCGACTGGCTCGTGTACGTGCCTCGGTGCAGCTCGAAATACAGCTCGCCCACC
>JBGPEO010000049.1:0-15827 GCA_041482895.1 Candidatus Dormibacteraceae bacterium
ATCCTCACCGGCGAGGCGGACGCGCAGGACCGCGACTACCGGTCGCCGGCCGTCAATCGCTGCGCGAAGCTGCGCCGGCGCGCGGTGGGCAACCAGGTGCTCGTTTCGGAGAGCACGTACTCGATCGTGGCGGACATCCTGCGCGACGACGTACGGCTTGTCAGCACCGGCAAGCGACGGCTCGAGGGCCACGAGCGGCCCGAGGAGATCTACGTGCTGCAGCACCCCGAGGTTGCGCTCGAGACGGTTGTCGCGGAAGACGAAGTCCTCGCTTAGGGGAAGCTATTTGCGTCTCATGGGGTTGAAGTTGATTCGATGGAACGGGTGAACACCGGACCGAGCCGCCTTGGCATCGATCGCTACTCGGTCATCCTCGTGGCGGTCGCGGCCACGCTGTGGGCCACCGACGCCTACTTCCGCAACCAGCTGGTGCGCCACCTGAGCTCACCAGAGATCGTCGTCGCCGAGGACGGCTTGGTGATGCTGTTCCTGCTTCCGGTGCTGTGGCGCAACCGGCGCGAGCTTGCGTTTCTTGGAGCGCGCGGATGGACCGCGGTCGTGATCATCGCTGCGGGCGCGCAGGCGCTGGCGACCATCCTTTTCACCGCCTCGTTCTCGATCGCCGCCCAGCACCAGCTGTTCGCGGAGACGTTCGTGCTGCAACAGACCCAGCCGTTGATCGCGATCGTGCTGGCCTGGATCGTGCTTGGCGAGCGGAGGCGCCCGTGGTTCTGGCCCGCGGCCGTGGTCGCGATCGCGGCGGTGTACATGGTTCTGTTCGCTAGCGATCCGCTGTCGCCGGTCTCGGCCATACGCAACGGCCGCCTCGAGGTGGGGTTGCTCGCCCTGGGCGCGGCGGCGCTGTGGGGGAGTGGGACGGTGCTGGGTCGCTTCGCTTTGGGCTCGATTTCCTTCTGGAGCATGACCGCGCTGCGCTTCACGCTTGCCTTCCCGGTGCTCGTCGTCGTGGTGCTGGCGCAGAGCGGTGCGGGGGGCTTCAGCCACTACACCTTCAGCGACTTCGTGCCGAACCTGCTCGCCATCGCCATCGTTCCGGGGCTGCTGGCGCTCCTCCTGTACTACCGGGCGTTGTCGAAGACGCCGGCGTCGCTGGCCACGATCGCCGAGATGGCCTACCCGGTGGCAGCCACCCTGATCGCGTCCGCGCCTCCGCCGTGGGGCTTCAACCAGCCGCTGTACGGGCTGCAGATCGTCGGCACGGTCCTTTTGATGGGCGTGATCGTGGCGCTCAACTGGTCGAAGGAAACGGCAACGCCGGTGGTGGTGGCGGGGGCTCTCAAGCCGATCGAGGGGTAGCTGTGCGGTTGGCCCCTCTCCCTTGCGGCGGGCAGGGTGGAGACTTTTGGCTAAGGCAGATCTCACACCGAGGGCCCTCCCTCCTCCACCAGGCCGTCCCTCCCCCGCCGGCCAACCTGATCCAGCGTATCGCCCGTGTCAATCCTGCCCGTTAAGACCTGCGGGTTAGGCCCACAGTTGCTGCGCTCGTACCCCCAGTCCGTGAACCACCGCGGTGAAGGCGTCTCTTTGCTCTAGTCGTTCGGGGCCGAACATTTCGGCCAGGTCCGCGCGGAATGCCGGGATGTATGCCGAGCCGCCGGTGAACATCACGCGGTCGACGTCCCGCGGCGTCACGTTCGCCGCCGCGAGGGCGCGCTCGATCGCGTTCCGCACGAGGTCGAGCTCGGGCCGGATCATCGACTCGAACGCGGAGCGACGCAGCGTCACCGCCAAGCCCAGCGGAGGGAAGCTCAGCTCGGTCTCATCGGAGCTCGAGAGGGCGATCTTGGCCGACTCGATCGCCCTGTAGAAGTCATAGGCGTGCCCGTCGTAAAGGAGCGCGTGGACCAGGTTCGCTTCATTGCCGCCGATGCGGCTGAGAATCGACGGGATGCCGGGGTCGGCCATGAGCAGCCGCACCGAGCTGGACGTGCGCAGCTCGTTGAACAGCCAGCTCGGCAGCACGTCGAGGCCGAGCGCGGGTCCGACGCTGGTCTCGAAGAGGACTCCGTCGAGGATCTCGCCGCCGACCGCGACGCCGGATGTGGCGGCGATGCGCGGTTCGCCATCGCGCGAGTCCATCACGGCGACGTCGAAGGTGCCGCCGCCGAAGTCGACGGCGATCTCGACGCCGTGGTGGGTGGCTTCGCCGATGACCGCGGCGGTCGGCTCGGAAAGGAATGCGATGTCGGTGAAGCCTGCGTGGCGGGCTGCATCCTCCAGCCTGCGGAACGCCTCGGCGTCGGAGGCTTTCTTGTCGTCGGGGTCGGCGCCGGCGAAGACCACCGGGTGTCCCAGCACGACGGAAGCCGACGGTGCGCCGGCAACGGCGTCGGCTTCGTCCTTCAGACGCTTCAGCACGACGCTGACCAGGGCGCCGACGCTGAAGTCGGTCGCCCAGCTGTTGGTGCCGGCGAACCCGAGCTTCGCGAGCTCGTGCTTTACCCCCGAGAGAAGCCGCGCGTCGCTGCAGCCGCCGCCCTTGCGGTACTGGCGGCAGTCGGTGTCCCAACCGTACGGCGCGAGAGGGCACTTCCAGCAGTCGGTCTTCTCGTGGCCGGACTTCAGGAACGTCCTGACGGCCTGGTCACCCGCCGCGCGGCGGCCGGAACGGTGCAGGTAGGCGAACGAGGGGAGGGTCATCGATGAGCGGGACGGTCCGACGCGCACGACCTCGACGCGATCGGCATAGGCGATCGACACCGCGCTGTTGCTGGTGCCGAAGTCGACGCCGTACCCGAGTGGACGGCCTGTCACCAGGGGACTATAAAGGGCGTCTCGATACAGCCCGGCTTTGAATTGGGGAGGGGTTATGGCTGAGTACGGTTCTTCGGTGGAGACAGCGGCTTCGCCGGAGCAGGTCTGGAAGATCTGGTCGGACATGTCCACCTGGGGCGACTGGAACCCCAACGTTTCGACGATGGAATGGACGGGGGGCTTCGTCCAGGGCAGCGAGGGGATCATGAACACGAAGGCCGGCCAGCATCACAAGATGAAGCTGGCTGAGGTTCAGCCCGGACGTTACTTCGCGCTCGAGACCAGCGTCGTGCCCGGGACTAGGTTTCGGTTCAACTGCCGGGTCGAGAATGTTGACGGCAAGACGAAGATCAGCCAGACGGTCGAGATCAAGGGTCCGCTGGGTCCGATCATGCAGGGCATGATGGGCCCGCAGGTCTCGAAGGAGTTTCCGGTTTTGCTCGCCAATTTGGCCCGGAGAGCGGAAGCGGGCTAGTTTGCTGCGGTAAGGCGCTCAAGGGCTTCGCTGACTGAGTCCGCTTCGCCCGGCTCGAGGAGGGCGCCCAGGTTGCGGTCGAGGCTGCGCAGGAAAACGGCGTGCGACTTCTCGTAGGCCGCCTTGCCTTTGTTGGTCAGGTGGGCGTAGACGCCGCGCCGGTCGGTGGGGCATGAGTGGCGATCGATCAGGCCGGCCTTGAGCATCTGGTTCAACCGGCGCGAGGCGCCGCTGTCGGTGATGCCCTCGATGCGCGCGAGGTCCTGAAAACGGAGCATCGCGTTGGGTGCGTGGCTCAGGTGTGCCAGCACCTCGTACCAGCCGAGCGTGATGCCGGTTTTGGGCAGCATGTCCTTTTCGATGGCGGCCGTCATCGAGGTGTGGGCGCGAGAGATGCCTTCCCACAGCTTGATCGCCTTGGCGCCGCTCAGCCTGGCCACGGGGGTAATCCTATTCATTGGGTTCGTTGGTTGGGTTCGTTGGTGCATGCATATAGAAGGAAGAGGGGGACTCGTTTCAAGGCCCCCTCTTCGACTTCGGCGAGAGGTGGTTAGTTGGCCTGGGCCAGCTCGGCGGCTTTGACGACGATTTCCGCGTCGACCTCGAGCTTGATGGTGTGGCTCGCGAAGGGCACGGTGCCTGCGAGTCCGTCCCAGTTCAGACCCCAGTCCATACGGTTGATCTGGCCGCGGGCGCTGATGCCGACGCGCTCCTTGCCGCCGAAGGGGTCCGGCAGCCGGCCCTCGATGGTCGCCTCTAGAACCAGGGGCTTGGTGACGTCCTTGACCGTTAGTTCGCCGTTGACGCGGAAGTTCTCCTCGTCGACGGGCTCGACGCTGTTGATCTTAAACGTGATGTAGGGGTACTTCTCGGCGTCGAAGAAGTCCGTGCTGCGAAGGTGGGTGTCACGCTGGTCGCTGCGCGACTCGAGGCTCGCGACCTCGACCTTGACCTCGCCGCGGGCCTTGGTGTAGTCGTCGTCGGGGCTCTCGAACTCGCCCTCGAACTTGTTGAACCGCCCACGCACCGTCGACACGGCGAGATGCTTGGCAGTGAACCCGAGATGGGTGTGCGCCTGATCGATTTCGTACTTGAGCATTGGTAGCCTCCTGAACGGATGGATTCTGTTGGTTATGGATACTTGCTTGCGCAAGCAACTATTCCAGGAAGGCGGGAGGTCGGGGGCTGGGGCGCAGCCGGGGGCCGGGGGTGGGGGCCCGGAGCAAACGGGCCGAGCGGGCGCGGGGGCAAACCGGCCGGCCTTAACCGGACTGGCCCTAACCGGCTGGCCCTAACCGGCAGGCCTTAACGAGCAGGATTGACACGAGCGATACGCTGGATCAGGTTGGCCGGCGGGGGAGGGACGGCCTGGAGGAGGGAGGGCCCTCGGTGAGGTGTGCCTAGGCCGCGTTCATTCCGTCGCTCGTTCTTACGGCAAAAGCCCGGCGGGACTTGCGCCAGCTCACTGCGATTCCCACCAGCATGGCTGCGAGGAAGACGGCCAGAGCAGCGGCGAACAGGATCGGTCCGAACTTGCCGGAGGCGAGCGCCGGGCCGAGCGGCGTCCAATCGACTGTCGCGGCGGCGTTCAGCCAGGCGATGAGGCCGGCTCCGAACGCCACGACGGCGAGCGCCCAGCGCTTCTCCGATCGCGACATCTGCGTCAGGTCCAGGCGGCGCTGGCGCGGCGCGACGGGGGTCCTGGCGATCCACGCGAGCAAGGCGAACCAGACGACCAGCATCACGAGACCGATCGCCAGCGCAACCTTGGGATATGCCGTTTGGTCAATTGGCGAGAGGTCTGACGATCCCGCCCAGGCTGCCATCGGGAGCGCCCAGATCACGCTGGTGATAGCGGCGGCGCCGGTCCGGCCGTAGCGGTCGACGAGTCTATTCATGAGGGGTACACCTGCTCCAGGTACTGCTCGAACGTGATCTTGCCATCCCTGTGGTCGGGGGCCAGAAGGCGCCCGGAGGCGAACTGGCGGCTGAACTTGAACGGGAGAGGCAGGGGAATCAAGCGCTTGTGCAGCTTGCGCGCTTTGAGCCACGCCTCCGCAATGCTTTTGAACTTTCTCACCTCAGGGCCGCCGAAATCGGGCAGCCGGCCGGCCGGCTTCTCCAGAACCACATCGACTAGGTGAAGTTCCCGCACACATTTGGCACACGTAACCGGGCCCGCCGGGTGGGCGTGACAAGGTGGTGCTTGGCCGGCCAGCTGCAAGTACGGTCATTACGGCGATGCCGGCCTTTCGTATTCGATTCAGGCTCCCTGTGCCTTACTGAAGGAATCGCGACAAGCAATCGCCCCGTGTCGTTCATCAACCCCTTCGGGCCTGTGCCATATCTATCCGGGAATCTCAACTAGGCGATCAGCCACCTCGCGCGGGTCGACCGGCTGGAACTGCCACTTGTACGGGACGGCTGCGACGAACGGTGGCTTCGAGAAGGCTTCCAGGAAGGTCTCCATGAGAGTGTGGAACTGGGTCGCACGTAGGATCGACCACGGGACGATGTTCTCTTCAACCACCGCCTCGGTTGCGAGCTTGGCCTTGTAGTACGGATAGGCGACGTCCTCCATTCCGACGATCGACACGTAGACAACGTGCCCCATCCCCGCCTCGCGCGCCAACGCGAGCAGCCGGCGGGTGCCGACCACGTCGATCAGCTGGGCCTTCCTCAGCTGCGTGGTCGCGGAGGCCGCATGGATGATGGCCTCCATGCCGGCCACAGCCTTGGCGAGCCCGGCACCCGTAGCGAGGTCGCCTTCGACTGCGTCGACGTGACCGCTGGGGTGGCGGCTCAGGATGCGCGCGCGGTGTCCTCGGCTGCGCAGCTGCGTCACCACGTGGCGTCCCAGCGCGCCGGTGCCGCCAGTCACCAGGACGTCCATCTGAGCCCGATCATCGTGAGCGAAAGACGTCGGGCGTGCCGACCTCGTAGACTGGAGGCCTCGGCTGGCCATGCCGGCCCGCTCCGCTCGGGTCCTCTCTCGCCGTCACGGTAACGGTGTCCTGATCGTCGCGATTCAAATACGAACCCAGAGAGGGATCAGGAGAATACGTTGCCAGTTATCGCAGAAGCGGGCGTGAGCCCGCGCATTTTCGGTTCTTTCGCGGATGCGGGTGTGGGCCCGCGCCTGCTCGCATCCCTGTCCAAGCAGGGAATCACGGAACCCGTCCAGGTCCAGGCAGAGGCCATCCCGGCCCTGCTCGCCGGCCGCGACGTGGTCATGGAAGCTCAGACCGGGTCGGGCAAGACGCTCGCATATCTCATCCCGCTGGTTGAGAAGCTGCCGCGCGGCGGGGCCGGGCCCCGGGCGCTGATCGTCACTCCGACCCGGGAGCTGGCGCTTCAGGTCGAGAAGGTGCTGCGCACCCTCGCTCCGGAGCTTCGAACCACCGTCCTGTATGGCGGTGTCGGCTACGCGACGCAGCGGCTCGCGCTGAAGCATGGCGTCGACGTTGTGGTCGGCACTCCGGGACGGATCATCGACCTGCTGGGCCAGGCGAAGTTGTCGTTGTCACGCATTCAGTACCTCGTGCTCGATGAGGCGGATGAGATGCTGGACGCGGGCTTTGCGCCCTCGGTCGAAAAGATTCTTGGGCTCACGTACGAGCCGCAGACGGTGCTTGCCTCGGCGACCATGCCGAGCTGGGTGACCACGATGGTTGCCAAGCACACGCACGATCCGGTGCAGGTGCGCCTCGAATCAGACCACGCCGAGCGGCTGGAGCATGGGTTGCTCCGCGTCGATCGCGAGAACAAGCTGCAGACGCTGAGCCGCCTCCTGCGCGGACATAAAGGCAGCGCGATCATCTTCGGCCGCACCAAGCACGGAGTGAAGAAGCTCAACCACAGCCTTCGGCAGATGGGCCACAACTCGGTCGAGTTGCAGGGGGACCTGTCCCAGATGACGCGCGATCGTGCGATGAACTCGTTCCGCGAAGGTCGCAGCCAGATTCTCGTGGCGACGAACGTTGCGGCTCGCGGCATCGATGTGGTGAACGTCGGGTTGGTCGTGAACTTCGAGCTTCCGGATTCGGCGCACTGGCTCACGCATCGCGTCGGTCGCACCGCGCGCATGGGCGAGCTCGGCCGCGCGCTTACGTTCGTCACTCCCGAGGATGAGCCGGCGTGGGTCAAGCTCAGTCGCCAGGGCGCGCCTGACATCCGCGAGATCGATACCAAGATGCTGCTCGACGAAGGTAGCTGGCACTACCGAGAAGGCCGGCCGATGCGGTCGGGTCCCGCAGCCGCCGCGCCGCGATTCAATCGCGGCCGCACGAACAGCAAGTGGCGTCCGAGGCGGTCGGCCTAGGCGCTCTTCCCCTCGCCGATCTGCTCGCCGAAGAATTTCATGACCCGTGTCCATGAGTCTTCGGCCGCAGTTTTGTCGTAGGTTCTGCCGCGGTCGTTAAAGAACGAATGACGGGCGTCGGGGTAGATCTTGATGTCGTGTGCGATGTGGTTCTGTTCGAGCGCCTTGTGCAGGGCGCGTCCTGGGTTGGCGGTAAAATCCTTCTCGGGATAGGAACCGACCACTGGACATAGGCGGCGGCTGAGCACATCGAGGGGGCGTGGGTTCGCGGCGTAAAACGGGGCGATCGCCCTGAGCCGCGAGTCGGTGCAGGCCCATGCGATGGCGAACCCGCCACCCATGCAGAAACCAATCGCACCCAAACGCTTGGCATCGACGTTGCGATCCTTTGCAAGGTAAGTCAGCGCAGCTTTGAGGTCGTCGATGCCGTAACGATTGACTGAGCCGAGAAGCATCCCGCCCATGTATCGGGCCATGCAAACCGCTCGATTGCGGTCGGTGAAAAGGTCCACCGCGAGCGCGACGTAGCCCGCCTCGGCGAACCGGCGCGTGATGTCCTTGATGTTGTCGTTGAGGCCAAAAGCCTCGTGAATCACAACCACTCCGGGATGGGGACCCGGCCCATCGGGTGTGGCGAGATAACCGCCGCCTTTCAATTCGCCGCGATCAATGTCTCTTGTCTCCATCGGCAAGAGAGATCGTAGAGGAGGGTAGAAGGCGGGCGGTATCATCAACAGGCGACTGAGCGTTCCGTGGGCCCGTGGCGCAGTTGGGAGCGCGCTTGACTGGCAGTCAAGAGGTCAGGGGTTCGAATCCCCTCGGGTCCACCACCTCCGAATCAGTTGGGGCGATTGTTGGTTCGCCCTTCGTTTGTAGGGCTTCTGGGCCGGTACGTGGGATGGCGACTTTATCGAGCCTCACCGGTAGAACCAATCACCATGGGGACTCAGGGGAATTCGTCGCCGGCGAAGCGAAGCTGGCCGCTGCAGGCTGATTTCGCGGCGATCGCACTGCTGGTCGTGCTGGTCGCGGCCGCCGCCGGCGCCCTGGTGCATGTGCAGTCGGAAGCCGACGCCAAGCAAGCAGCCGTGGCCGACGCCAACTTCGCCGCCAGCCGGGCGGCCAAGGAGATCGCCATTGGGTTCGAAACCTTCCAGGCCATTTCCGCGCCGACCGCCACCAGCCCGAGCACGGGACAGATCTTTCCAAGCCCGAGTGCCTGCAACCTGAGCTACGTGCCCATCGCCGCCTTCGATACCGGACACGTCGACATCGTCCGCCTCGATGGCTCGGTAGTGTGCTCCTCCCTCAAGCCGGCTCACGCCGCGACGTATGCAGGCGCGACGTGGCTGCTTGCTTCCGCGCCCGTGTTTGTTGCGCCGATCGTTGACGTGGCCACCGGCAACGAAGTCGTCGTGTACGCCTATCCGATTCCCGGGCAGGGGTTCCTGGCCTGGTTTCTTGACCTGGAGCCGCTGGGGCCGAAGCTCGAAGCCGAGTATGGAAGTGCAGTTCACCAGCTGGAATTCCTGGTCGTGAGTGGCGATGGATCGGCGATCGTCACGCGCTCTATCGATTCGGCCAAGTGGACCGGGGCAAGTCTTCACGGCACCCCGTTCGCGCAAGCAATCACCATCCCGGATCGAAACGACGTCTCTGGAAATCCTCGCTGGTATGGGAAGGCAAAGATAGCCGCGGCCGGATGGACCCTATATGTCGGGGCTGACAAAGCCGGCGCACTCGCAGGCTCGAGTCGCCTTCAGAACCAGCAGTTGCAGATCGTCGCCGTCGGACTTGTCGCCGTGCTGTTTGCGATCGCGATCGTTTACCGCAGAGTCGTTCATCCGATTGAGCGCCTGCGAGCGTCGGTGCGGTCCTCACGTGGGCTTGAATCGCCAGAGCCGGTTCCGACCGCGGGGCCTGCGGAGGTGGCGGATCTAGGCGAGGACATCAATGCTCTTATCACCTCGCTGAAGCGCGAATGGACCGAACGCGAGAGCGCCCAGCAAAACTATCTGCGCCTGTTCGAAGGAAGCCCTCTACCAACCGTGTTCTTCGACCCGGTCACAGGCAAGTTTCTAGAGGCCAACGCCGCCGCCGCGGACGCCTTCGGCTATTCGCGACAAGACCTGACCGAGATGACCATTTACGACCTTTACGTGCCGAGGGACGCCCAGGATGCAGCCGAGGTGGCGGCCGCCGCCGCCCGCAAGAGCAACGTTAGGTTCGGCCCGATAACCGTTCGCAAGAAAGACGGCAGCTTGTTGCGAGTGCTAGTTACGACATATGAGGTCGTGTACGGAGGCCGCCCGGCCCGGGTCTCGATGGTCGAGGACGTGAGCCAGCGAGAGAAGCTCGAGCGGCAGCTGAATCAATCACAGCGCCTCGAGAGTCTTGGTCAGCTCGCCGGCGGAGTCGCCCACGACTTCAACAACCTGCTCGGAGTCATCGTGAACTTCGCTCTCTTCGCCAAGGAGAAGGTGCTCGCTTCCGGAAACGGGTCTCCCAGCCTTGGCCTGCAGCTCGCGGTCAAGGACATCGACCGCATCGTGCGCGCCGGCGAGAGCGCCGCCCGCCTGACCCATCAGCTCCTGGCTTTCGCGCGCCGCGAAGTGATCAGGCCCGAACCGATTGACGTGAACTCGGTCGTTGCCGAGCTCGAGCCGCTGGTCACTCGCACGCTGGGAGAGCACATCGAATTCGTGACCTCGCCCGGGAAGGACCTGTGGCCCGCGCTGATGGATCCCGGGCAGCTCGAGCAGGTCTTGACCAACCTGGTGGTCAACGCCCGAGACGCGATGCCAACGGGCGGCAAGCTGGTCATCGATTGCGAGAACGTCAACGTCGACGACGCATACGCGGCCGGCAGGCCGGGTCTAAAGCCCGGCCGCTATGTCAGGATCCGCGTGACCGACACGGGTACCGGGATGGACGCCGCCACGCTGCTGCGAGTGTTCGAACCCTTTTTCACAACCAAGCCCAAAGGACAGGGCACCGGACTTGGACTGGCGACCGTTTATGGGATCGTCAACCAGGCGGGCGGCGACATTTCGATCTACTCCGAGCTTGGCGTCGGAACCCGCGCCCATGTGCTCCTTCCGGCGTCGGACGAAGCGCCGTCGCGGCCGGCCGCCGTCACCCCGCCTCGTGAACGCGCGTCGGCAACCGTGCTGGTGGTTGAGGACGCCGACGACCTGCGTGAGATCACAGAGCTGATTCTCACGAAGAACGGTTACCGAGTGATCACCGCGCCTAACGGAGTGGCAGCCCTGGACGTGGTCAAGAACCAACCCGACGTGATCGATTTGCTGCTGACCGACGTGGTGATGCCGCATATGCAGGGCCCCGAGCTCGTGAAGCGAGTCGCCGCGCTGCGGCCCGAGATTCGGGTTCTGTACATGTCCGGATACGCGCAGCCGATCGTGAGCGCCGGAGGGATACTGGAAGAAGGAGTGCTTCTGCTCGAAAAACCATTTACCGAACCCGTCTTGCTTGCGAAGGTCGAGCAAGCGCTGCGTGCCGAAGTGTTGGTCGCCATATGAACACCGTCGGAGGCTCGATCGTGAGGCACCGGATCCTGATCGTCGACGACGCCCAGGACAACGTCGACATCCTGGAAGCATTCCTCGTCGATGAGGCCAGCTCGATCAAGGGCCTGACCCAATCCAACCAGGTCGAGCGGGTCTTCGACGAATTCGAGCCTGACATTCTTCTGCTCGACCTTCACATGCCACCTCCGGACGGTCTCGAAATCCTGAGAAACCTGCGCGGTGTTCGTGAGAGCCTTGGCTTCCTGCCGGTGATCGTGCTCACCGGGGACACAGGCCGGACCGCCCGGAACAGTGCCCTGCTCCTCGGCGCCGACGACTTCCTGACCAAGCCGCTCGATCGCCAGGAGGTGGTCCTCCGGGTCCGCAACCTTCTGCGCACACGCCGTCTCTACGTCGAGCTCGCCGAGGCCAATCGAGCCCTGGAGCAGAAGCTGCACTGAGCTCCGGCGCGACAGGATGTAGCCTGGCAACCGGGTTTCCGTCACGGGGGCACCGTGTGAGGCGGCTCATACAATCAAATCGCGGCCCTCTGGACATCCGTAAGGGATGAAGTCCTAGGCGTCATCCTCGGGGGGCCGTCCTTAAGACTCCCGAACCGGGCGCGACCGGCTGCCGCGCAGGCAAACGAGTGCCAGACTTGACACGTGTTTGCGAGCTCGAACTATCCGCCCGACCTCAAAGCCGCCGATCGCTTCATCGCCGAGATGCGACACGGGACGCTGATCGCTTCCTCCGCCGAAGGTTACCCGCAGGTCAGCATCCTGCCGTTCGTCAAGACAGGCGACGTCATCGAGCTGCACTGCGTCCAGGCCGACCCGACCTTCGCCGCGGTCCGCGCCAACCCCCACGTCACCTTCTTCGTGTCGGACTTTCTCGCGTGGTCGCCACACAGCTGGGTGGATGAACAAGACGCCGGCCGCGCCACGCTGCATTTCCGCGCCGTCGCGTTCGAGTGCGACGTCGAGCGAACGTCAACGGATCCGGACGATGTCGCCGGAGCCCTGAGCCGTCTCCTGGCCGCGTACGAGCCGGGCGCGTCTTACGAGCCGGTCAAGATGGGCGACTTCTACGGAGCACGCCTGCGCCGGCTCGCCACCATGCGCCTGCGCGTGGTGCGCAGCCACATCAAGTTCAAGACGGGACCTGCCGGCACTGCGGACACCAAGCAGCGCGTTGCTGACCGGCTTCGCGACCGCGCCCAGCCCGGCGACCTCCGAGCCGCCGACGTGATCGAAGCCGCGCTCGCCGAGCGGCCGCCCGACCCCCGTCGAAATCGCGAGTAACGAAGCCGAATCCCGTTCCTCGCGTCCGACGATGCCTCCTACATCGCCGGCCAACCGCTGATAGCCCTCTAGCGCCGGCGAACCCCATCACGCGCGCGATTTGACGGTCGCACCTGCCGTTTGGACAATGCCCTTCTGTGGTGCTCTCATGGAGCGCGGCCGTCGATGGCGGCGTCCTCGTCTACATCACCGCCTACCCGACCGCGATCCGGCCGGGCTGGCACATCTTCGGCGGCACCAGCGCCTCGAGCCCGCAGATGGCCGGCGTCGTCGCGCTCGCCGAAACCCGCCGGGCGCAGCTCGGGAAGGGCCCTCTCGGCAACCTGGGCCCGCATCTCTACGCGCTAGGGAATCACGACGCGTCCGCGCCGGACTCGAGCTTCAGCGGCAGCGGGACCAGCTACTTCCGCGACATCGTGCCTCAGACCTTTGGCACGGGCTCCAGCGCCATCACCCTGGACAACAACCAGTGGACGGATCCGGCCGCGCCGTACTTTGCGCTGCGCGGTTATGACCTGACCACCGGCTTCGGATCGCCTCACGCCGACCTGTTCGTCGGCGGACTCGCGGCTCAGACCTAGCCTTAGCACCCGTGGGGCTCGGCCGCGCCGGCCCGACGAACCGTCCGCTACTGAAGCGGAAATGGGGACTGCCACCAGTGCGGCAGGTCGTCGACCTCGATCGCGCTCACCCATTTGACCCAGTGGAAGCCGCGTGCGTCGGGCACGATCAGGCGCGCCGGAAAGCCGTGCCCTGAGTCGAGGTCCTGGCCGCCCATGCGGGTCGCCAGCAGCATCGAGCCCGCGCGGTCGATGGGGAACCGGCGATCGTAGCCGGTGGTCGAGACGACGCGAATCGACGTCGCGTCCACCTTTCCGATCAGGCGATCAAGCCGAGCTCCGGCCCACTCCTGGGTCGAATAGAAACCGCCGGTGCAGTCCAGCGTTGCGGTCAACCGGTCGTCGAACGCGGCCAGCTCGTCGTACGACCAGTGGCGACCCCCCGCGGTCAGCCGCCAGGCGGACCGGTCGATCTGCGGGATCGCGTCGAACATCCACGAGCTGACGGGCATCGCCGCGGGAACGAATGAGCCCGCCTCGTATGAGCCCGTGAACCGCCGCGCGGCGCCAGGCATCCCCGTCGCTCTGACCACCATCTCGCTCGCGGCGTAGGCAAAGGCCGTGCCGGCGACGACCGCGCCGCCGCGAAGCACGCTGCGCCTAGAGAGATCGGTCGGGCGGACCCGTAAGCGCCGCGCGACGACATGCCAGATCGCCAGCGGCACCGCCGCGATCGCCGCCCCCACGTGAAAGTCCATAGCAGTGAGCGGACCGATGTAGACGAGCACGCCGGTGGAGTGCAGAAGGCCGGCGGCCAGCGAGACCAGAACCAGCGCTCCAAACAGGATCGATGCCCACCGGTCTGGCCGCGGCCGGCCGCGCCCCCGCCGCGCGATCATCGATTTCCAGGGAAGCAGGGCCAGGATCGCGAAGCCGCCGGCGGCGTGGATGGCGAGCGACCATCGCGCCGGCGCGGTCGCGTAGGCGAACGCAACCCAGCCGGTGAAGAACGCGACCGCGAGCAAAGCGAGCAGCGCGAGGTTGGTGCCCGCTCCACGTACGATCGCGATGGTGCGCGCGCTCATGACCTGAGCCTACGGCGGCGAAAAGCAGCTCGCAAATAGGAGCGTGCAGGTTCGAGCGGCGGCTGAAAAGCGGCATAGACTCTGGCGCATGCCCATCACGCTGATTGACACTGGGACTCTCCAGCTGGCGGCGGTCTGGGTCAGCGTCTTGGCCGGCTTGCTCGGGGTCGCGGGCGTGTCGGCGGGCCTGTTCTCGGTCGTGACCGGCAGGGACCACTGGCCCACGCTGCTCCGGCGCCTGCGACGCCGGATGCCTGCATCAGTAGAAGATCAGCGCCGGAACGGGATGGCCCTGGTGCTCAATGGAGCGGCTGCGCTGATCATCGTCATGGGCATCTCGATCGACAATTTCTCGGTCCACGATCACACGATTGGCGAACCACTCAACACCCTTCGCTTCGTCATGACCCTGATCGGGATGGCCGGCGCGATAGCCTGCGTGATCGGCGCATACAGCGTGAGCCTCACCATCAAGTACAACTACGGCAACAGCCTTACGGCGGAGGCGCCTCGAGCCGAACGGTAGATCCTGGTGGAGTATCCAGCTACCGGGGTGGCGGTAGGGAGACCACGACCGATGCGGCGGCGACCACCGCGAGGAGCGCGGCGAGCTCCCAACGATGCCGAGCACGCCAGGCCAGGAAGAGCGCGATCCCCACGAGCGGCAGCTTGATCGACAGGCTGATGCCGTACGCGGTGGTCACCAGCTCGAGCGGGGACGAGAAATGAAGAAGCGCCAAGGCCGCGCCGCTCATCACGAGAAGTGCCGCCGACCAATCGGCGACGCGCCCGAAACCGCCCGACGGCGCAATCACGAACGCCGCCAGCCCGCCCAACCACATCCCCATCGCCGCCACGTGCGATGCGTTCAACGCGAGCCCCAATACCGCCGGCAGGGCCGGCGTCACGTGCGCGGCGGTCGCGTCAACCAGGGCGAGCGCCACGCCCAGGCCCGGAACTGCCCACCGCAGCCACTGCGTCTGCCGAAGAGCTCCCAGCACCGCCCACAGCGAGAGGGCGGCGGCGATGCGGAACCCCAGCACGCGGCCGAACGGCGAGGCAAGCGCGCCCGTCAGAGCGTCGCCGTCGAAGGTCTGCGATGGGTCGAGGCTGGCGGCCTGGGCGAAGAGAGCGAGCGGCTCGGCGATCAGCAACAGCGCGACACCGGCGCCGGCGAGTCGCAGCAGGCGCGGGTCCCTGGCCACGAACAGCGCGTAGGTCGCCGACCCGAAGCCGAGGGCGAAGCCGGCGAAATGCATCCAGCGGCCGAGCGCTTGCAAAACGAGACCCACCGGAGAGGACAACCCGACGTCACCCGCGCCGAACCCCGGTGCCCGAACCGGGCTTGCATGTACCACGCTGAACGTGAACTCACCGCGGGATGGATGCGTGTCGGAGGCGACCACGGTCCAGACCACCGCGTAGGTTCCCTCGAGGGTGCCGGCCAGTCCGACCGACAGCTCGTCGCCGCGCACCCTGGCGGATCCGCTCTCCGCGAGCCGCCCGTCCGGCCCGTAAACGTTGATCCCCCGACCCGCCGGTATGACCGGTTCCGAGAAAACGAGGTCGACCGTGGTCGGCGCCCTGACCAGGATCGCGCCCGGCGCCGGGTCGGAGATGACCAGCCGGGCGTGGGCGAACACCGCGACGGGGAGCAACGCCAGGGCGGCGCCGGCCGCGGCCGCTAGCGCAAGGCGCCTCAGTACGAGGGCGCGGGCAGCGGCGCCGCCGCCTCCGCCGGGCGCGAGGCGCGACCGATCCGGATCACGAGCCCGGC
>JBGPEO010000050.1:0-15434 GCA_041482895.1 Candidatus Dormibacteraceae bacterium
CGCCATGGGCCGGGCACTCATGGCCTCGCCCAAGCTGCTCATGCTCGACGAGCCGTCGCTCTGCCTTGCGCCGATCCTGGTCGAGAAGATCTACGACATCGTCCGCGAGATCAACGCCCGCGGGATTCCCGTGCTGCTCGTGGAGCAAAACGCCCACAAGGCGCTGGAGGTCGCGCACCGCGGCTACGTCCTCGAAACAGGCGTCATCGTGAAGACAGGCACTGGCAAAGAGCTGCTCGAATCAGAGGACGTCCAGAAAGCCTACTTAGGGATGTAGCTCTTTTCCCTCTCCCCCTCGGGGAGAGGGCTAGGGTGAGGGGCTTAAGCCCGAACCAAGCTGGAATCAGCGCCCCGGCTGGTAGCTCGCGACGAACAGATAGACCAGCACCACCGCGAACGCCCCGTACTCGAGCACGACGTTGCGGGTGAAGCTGTCCTCCACCGTGTGCCGGACCAGGCCCCGGTTGATGTACCAGGCGAACAGGAGCATCACCGCGAACGTGCCCTCGTTAACCACCAGGTAGATCGACAGCGCCGTGATCGCCCAGGCCAGGAACGTGACGACCTGCGCGACAAACAGGGCGAAGATGAACGCGCGCCGCTGGTGGATTGCCGTCCCATCGATCCGGAAGCTGCGATAGGACGCCATGAAGGTGATGGTGAAGATCCAGAAGAGCTGGAGGATGGCGTTGAAATGAAGCGAAACCACTACGAGGTAGGCGCCGGCGAGGGCCAGAATGAGGATTGTCTCCTGGAGCACAACGTGGCCCCGCTTCTCCTCGTCGCGCAGCCGCAGGTAGTCGAGACGCGCGGCCACGACAAAGCCCGCTCCGAAGAAGGCCGTCAGCACCAGGTATTTCCAGAGCTCAGGCACGAGCAGGGACAGGCCCGCCAGGGTGATCGCGCCAAGGGCGACCGGAATGTAGTGCTCGATCCGCGGGAACTCCTCCATTCCCCGCAGGTAGCCGAGAAGCGCGGGCGCAGCCACCACGACCAACCCGAGGCTAAGCGCCCACACCTGGCCCTGGCCGAGCAGCTCCGACTTGAAGCCGAGCGCGATGGCGACCAGGACCACGCCGGTGAAGAACAGGAAGCTGCGGTCGCGCTCCGACTTCGACACGGACGGAGCCGGGGCCAGCCGCTCAGCGGGAATCGGGGGGGTCTTCATAGACGGTCTGGAAGTCTAAGTCCCCGCGCGACCGTAGCGATCCTCTAGCCGCACGACGTCATCCATCTCCGGCGTGGAGACCTCGAAGATGTCGGTGTCCTCAACCGCGGTCAGCCGGTGTCGCGTACCGGGACTGATGTGCAGTGTGTCCCCGGCCTTCATGCGGTGGGTCGTCAGGGCGCCATCCGGCCCGCCGAGCTCGATGTCGATCGCGCCATTCACCACGTACTGGAACTCGTCTTTGAGCTCGTGGTACTGCAGGGAAAGCGCCTCGCCCTTCCTGACGTGGAGAACCTTGCCGGCGTAGCGGTCGGTGATCCCCCACCGAAGCTCATAGCCCCACGGCTTGTCGACCTTCGATGCTTCCGCTCGACCTAGCTCAGGACGGAACATGTGCCCTCGGCAACGTGCCGATTATGCGCCAGCATGTTGCCTGATTCCGACGATGTCCTCGAGCGCCGCCAGCCTCGCCTCGACGGACGCGCTGTCGGCCGCCTCCGCGTAAACCCTGATCAGCGGCTCCGTGCCGCTCGCCCTCAGCAGCACCCAGCTGCCGTCCTCGAGATAGAACTTGAAGCCGTCGTCCGAGCGGACGCGCTGCACGCGCACTCCCGCGATCTCGTCTGGTTCGTTCTTCTCGAGCGTCTCGAGAATCCGCTTGCGGTCCGTGTCGTAGGTCTCCCTGACGAGATGGATGTCGTGCCGGGCGTAGGCGTGCGGTCCGACGCGGCGCTCGAGGTCGGCGAGGATCGCGGACAGCGGCTTGCCGGCCTTGACGATCATGTCGGCGAACAGCAGCCCGACCAGGATTCCGTCGCGCTCCGGAATGTGACCGCGGACCCCGAAGCCTCCGGACTCCTCGCCGCCGAGCACGGCATCCGTCTCCATCATCTTCGGGGCCACGAATTTGAACCCGACCGGTACCTCGAAGACTTTGGCGCCGAAGTCGGCGCCGAGCTTGTCGACCATGGCCGTCATGTTGACCGTCTTGATCACAGGGCCGCGCATCCCTCGAACCTCGAAGAGGTAGAGCATGAGCAGCGCGAACACCTGGAGCTGGTTGATGAACGTTCCCTTCTCATCGATGATCCCGACGCGGTCGGCGTCGCCGTCGGTGCAGATGCAAAGGTCCTGCCCACCGACCTTCATGAACGCGAGCGCGGAATCGATGTTGGGCCTGATGGGCTCGGGGCTGATGCCACCAAAGAGCGGGTTCCTCTGGTTGTGCAGCTCGGTGACGTTGGTGCGCCCGCCGCCGATCAGATCGCCGACGTAGCCGTAGCCCGAGCCGTACATGCACTCGTGGACGATGCGCAGCCCGGCTTCCTTGATCGCATCGACGTCGACCATGCGCGCGATCTGCGTGTAGTAGGGCTGGCGCGGATCGATGGTCGACACCAGCTCGCGCGCGGCCCTCTGATCGACCTGCGGCACGCCGGTGAGGGCGTTGATCCTGTGTTCGAGGTCCGTGATCACGTCTGTCGGCGCGGAGCTCCCCGTCTCCGGCTTGTACTTGATCCCGTTGAACTGGTACGGGTTGTGACTGGCGGTGATGACGGCCGCGCCGGTCGCCTTGCGATCGATCACCGTCCACGATGCAACCTGCGTCGGCGACGGACGATCGAAGATGAGGGTCCGCACGCCGTTGGTCGCGAATATGTCCGCCACGGTGCGGGCGAAGTCTTCAGAGGCGAAACGGCAGTCGTAGCCGACGACGGCGAGCGGCCTTTCCGAGCGGGACTTCATGTACTCGGCCATGCCCTGCGCGACGCGGCGCACGTTTTCGTACGTGAAATCGTCGGCGATCACCCCGCGCCACCCATCCGTGCCGAACTTGATTTGGGTCGTCATCAGAGAAACTAAAGGTAGCGGGTCTTGCCCGCCCGCCTGAGCGCCTCGACCACCTTCCGAACGTCCTGCGCGCGAGACCTGGGAACCACCAGCAAGGCGTCTTCCGAATCGATGATGATCATGTCCTCCAGTCCGATCGCGGCCACCAGCCTTCGATCACCCAGGATCAAGCTGCCTCGGGTGTCGATCAGGATCGACTCACCCTGCACGGAGTTGCCGCGGTCGTCCGCGCGGACGTGGTCGCCCAGCTCTGACCAGTTGCCGATGTCAGCCCAGTCGAAATCCGCGGGCACGAGCAGCAGCCGGTCCGTCTTCTCCATCACGCTCCGGTCCACGACCTCGACCGGCAGGCGCCCGTATAGGCGCGCCGCGCCCGAGTCGTCCCCGGCCTTCTGCGCCGCGACCACCTTGCGGAGCCCGGTCAAGTGCCTCGAGGCGTGCCGGGCGAGCTCCTCGATGAAGACCTCCACCCGCCAGCTGAACCAGGCGAGGTTCCAGTAGTAGCCGCCGGCTCGCATGTAACGCCTCGCCGTCGCCTGGTCAGGCTTCTCGATGAAGCGCTTCACCCGGAGGGTGCCATCGATCATGCGGCCGGGTGCGTGGATGTAGCCGAGCCCGGTCGAAGGAAACGTCGGTTTGAGACCCACTGTGACGAGCGCGTCCTTCGTGTCGGCGGCACGGACCGCGGTCCTTGCCGCCTTAGCGATCTTGGCCGCGCCCCTCACCACGTGGTCGGCGGGCAGCGTCAGCATCACCGTGGATGGATCGCGCTCCATCAGTGTCAGAGCGGCGAGGCCATATGCATTGGTGGTGCCTCGCGCCTGCGGCTCGAGAATGAGGTGAGCGCGATCGACCTCGGGAAGCACCGCCTCGATGATCGGGCGCTGCCGAATCTCGGTCAGCACGAACACCTCGTCGGCCAGCGAGGTGGCGCGGTCGTAGGTCGCCCGCAGCAGAGGCTGCCCGTGAGCGCCCAGGGGCAGCACGTGCTTCGGAGTGGATCTGCGCGAGCGCGGCCACAGGCGCGTGCCAACGCCTCCCGCCGGGATCACGGCGACGGTGCGTGTCAAGCGCGGTGCGCGGCGAGCTCTTCCGCGAGCTCCTTGGCGCGCGCGGTCGACTCCCACGGGGCGTCGATGTCCGTGCGTCCGAAATGGCCGTACACGGCCGTCTGGCGGAAAAGCGGGCGCCGCAGGTTCAGCTCCTTGATGATCCCGAGGGGGCTCAGGTCGAAGAGCTTGCTCACCGCGGTCGAGATCGCCGAATCCGGCAGCTTGCCGGTGCCGAAGGTGTCGACGCGGATCGCGACAGGCTTCACGACCCCGATCGCATACGAGATCTGCACCTCGCAGCGCGATGCAAGCCCGGCGGCGACCACGTTCTTGGCGACGTATCGCGCGCCATATGCCCCGGCTCGGTCCACCTTGGTCGGGTCCTTGCCCGAGAAGCAGCCGCCGCCGTGGCGGGCATAGCCGCCGTAGGTGTCGACCATGATCTTGCGCCCGGTCAGCCCGGCATCGGCGACGGGCCCGCCGACCACGAAGCGACCGGTCGGGTTGATGAACGTCCGGATGCCGTTGGCGCGCAGCTCGGCCGGGATGACGGCGTCGATCACGTGCTCGGTGATGTCGGCCCGCAGCTGCTCCGCGCCGATCTCGTCGTGGTGCTGGGCCGAAAGCACCACGTTGTCCACGCCGACCGGCCGGCCATCCTCCCCGTACCGGACGGTCACCTGGACCTTGCCGTCCGGCCGGAGGTAGCTGAGTGTCTTGTTCCGCCGCACCTCGGCGAGCCGGCGCGCGAGGCGGTGGGCGAGCGTGATCGGCAGCGGCATGAGCTCCGGCGTCTCGTCGCAGGCGAAGCCGAACATCATTCCGGAGTCGCCGGCGCCCCCGACGTCAACCCCCTGCGCGATGTCCGGGGACTGTTCGTCGATGCTGGTTACGACGCCGCACGTCTCAGCGTCGAAGCCGTACTTGGCGCGCGTGTAGCCGACCTCTCGAACGGTCTGCCGGATGATGCGAGGGATGTCGACATAGCAGTCGGTCGTGATCTCGCCGACCACAATGACCAGCCCGGTGGTGACGATCGCCTCGCAGGCGACGCGGGCCAGCGGGTCCTTGGCCAGGATTGCGTCGAGGATGGCATCCGAGATCTGGTCGGCGAGCTTGTCCGGATGGCCCTCGGTGACCGACTCGGACGTGAACAGCGTCGATTCCGCCATGGCAGCAAAGTCCTCCACTGAATCTCCCGCGCCGGCAAGGACAATCCCCAAGCGCCAGGTTCATACCTCTGGGACGGGCGAATCCTACCCCACCTGCGTGGCATGGCGGCCGGGTTCAACCCGGCCGCAACTTTGTCTTTCGCGACTCCATCGCACGGCCAGGAGTAGATGTTCAGATAATCCGATCCCGCGGAAGATGAGCAGGCCCGTCGGCGAAGCCGACCGGCCGATGCAATCAGTAAGTCCCATCCTGATCGCGCTTGCGCGCAGAAGAAACCGGCCACGGTTTCTTCTCATTCGAGTTCCAGGTAATGGATCCCGGAATGGCGGAAGAGCCGCGAGCCGCGCTGAGACAGCAACTTTGCGGTGGCCACCCGCGCGGACTCCATCACCTTGTCGAGGTGGTCGCGCTTCATCTCCCACGTCGCCGTGGCAGAAGTGACCGGACACAGAACGACAATGCGTGTTCGGTCCCGAAGTTGCTCGTAGTCCGCAAGCATCTGGTGGTGCAGGGACAGCTGCAGGGTTCGCGCGATCAGCTCGGGTAGGCTCGTCGGCACCACCGCGTACTCACCTCCGCCCATCAAGCTGACGGCGAGGATCTCCTTGGCCCCGTCGGCGACGCCGATGTTCAGGGGCGTGTTGTTGACCACGCCGCCGTCAAGATGCTCGCGATCGGCGATGCGCACCGACGGGAACAAACCCGGGATGGCGGTGGAAGCAAGCAGCGCGGGCGTCAGCAAACCGGAGCGGAACACCGCGGGCTTGCCCGCATTGAGGTCGGTTGCCACCACCGCCAGCGAAATGCGGAGCTGCTCGAAGGTCGTGACGCCGGTCAGTGCCTGCGCGCGCTCGATCAAGCGGCGGATGTTCTGCTGCGGCAGAGCGCTCACCTGGTCCCGCCTCAGACCCGAAAGGATCATGCCGAGCGGGTGTGCGCGGAAGACCTCGACCGCCTGCCGGGACATCCAGACCTCGCGCAGCATCATGGTGCCGGCCAGCGACGGGTAAGCCGCGATCGCGCTGCCGTTCAGGGCGCCCACGCTGGTGCCCACGACCGCAGCCGGAGGATCCACACCCGCCTCGAACAGGCCCTGAAGCACCCCGACCTGCGCGGCGCCTCGCGCGCCGCCTCCGCCCAGCACCCACGTGCGCCGAGCGGGTCCAAAGATGGTCTAGGTTCCCTCTTCCCAGGACGAGAGGTAGTGCTCTTGCTCCGCCGTGAGGGTGTCGATCTTGATCCCCATAGCGTGGAGCTTCAGCCGCGCCACCTCGGCGTCGATGTCAGCCGGCACGTCGTATACCTTGCGCTCCAACGTCTTGGCGTGCTTGGCCAGGTACTCCGCGCAGAGCGCCTGGTTGGCGAAGCTCATGTCCATCACCGCGGCAGGGTGCCCCTCGGCGGCGGCCAGGTTGATGAGCCGACCTTCGGCCAGCACGTGCAGCCGCCGGCCGTCACCCATCTTGTATTCCTGGACCGACGGCCTCACCTGGCGCACGCCGGTCGCGAGGTGGTCCAGAGCTTTCAGGTTGATCTCCGAGTTGAAGTGACCGGAGTTGGCGAGGATCGCGCCGTCCTTCGTCGCTTCGAAGTGCTGGCGGTCCAGCACGTTCACATCACCCGTGACCGTGACGAAGATGTCGCCCTCACGCGCGGCCTCGTCCATCCGCATGACCCGGAATCCGTCCATGGCCGCCTCGAGGGCCTTAACCGAGTCGATCTCGGTGATGACGACGTCGGCGCCGTGACCTTTCGCCCGCGAGGCCAGCCCACGACCGACCCAGCCGTATCCGGCGATGACGAAGGTCTTCCCGGCCAGCAGCACGTTGGTCGCGCGGATGATCCCGTCGATCGTCGACTGGCCGGTCCCGTACCGGTTGTCGAACATGTGCTTCGTGTCGGCCTCGTTGACGGCGACGATCGGGTAGCGGAGAACTCCTTTCTCGGCCATCGCGCGCAACCTCACCACCCCGGTCGTGGTCTCTTCGGTGCCGCCGATGACTTCCGGGAGCTGGTCCTTGCGCGACTTGTGCAGCACCGACACCAGGTCGGCGCCATCGTCCATCGTGAACGACGGGTGGTGGTCGAGCGCCGCCTCGATGTGCTGGTAGTACGTGTCGTTGTCCTCACCGCGAATGGCGTAGGTCTTGATCGCGTGCTGCGACGCCAGCGCGGCCGCCACCGCGTCGTTGGTCGAGAGAGGGTTCGATGCGCACAGCACGACGTCCGCGCCTCCGGCCTTCAGCGTCAGCATGAGGTTGGCGGTCTCGCTGGTCACATGAAGGCACGCGGCGAGCTTGAGCCCTTTCAGCGGAAGCTCTTTCGCGAATCGCGCTCGAATCAAGGTCAGGACCGGCATCTCGCGCGCCGCCCAGTCGATGAGGTCCTGGCCCTGCGCAGCCAGGTTCAGGTCTTTGACGTCACTGCCTTTAGAACTGACTTTCAAATCGGTCGCCTTCTCCTTACTGGAATTGATTCGCCCCTCACCCCTAGCCCTCTCCCCGACGGGGAGAGGAAGATCAGGTTTGGACTTTATCTACTCGTACTGACTTTCAAGTCTCTTGTCATCTCCTCAATACACGATCTCGCTGACCACTTCGACGCCGTCGAGGAGCTTCCGGCCGCCCAGGTCCTTCAGCTCGATGAGGACCTGCACGCCGACGACCTCGCCGCCGAGCTTGCGTATCAACCGGACCGCAGCGGCCGCCGTGCCGCCCGTCGCCAGTACATCATCGACGATCAGCACCTTCTGACCGGGCTCGACAGCGTCCGAATGCACCTGCAGCTCATTGCCGCCGTATTCGAGCTGGTAAGCGTCGCTGATCGTTTTCCACGGGAGCTTTCCGATCTTGCGGATCGGGACAAAGCCGGCATTGAGCTTCACGGCGATCGCCGCGCCGGGTATGAAACCGCGCGCCTCGATCGCCGCGACCAGGTCGGGCGCCGGGTCCGTCCACCGCTTCGACATCATGTTCACGACCTCGCGGAAGAGCTCCTTGCGAGCCAGCAAGGGCGTGATGTCGCGAAAGATGATGCCTGGCTGCGGGAAGCCGGGAATGTCCCGGACGTACTGCTTCAGCTGTTCGGGCGTGGTCATACCACCGATCGGAAGTATTCAAGGGTCCGAGTTAGACCATCCTCGAGCGCCACCTCAGGCTCCCAGCCGAGCAGCTTGCGAGCGTGGGTGATGTCCGGCCGTCGCTGCTTCGGGTCGTCGACCGGCAGGTCGCGGTGCACGATCTCGCTCTTCGAGCCGGCCAGTCGCACGATCGTTTTGGCCAGCTCCAGCACGGTCACCTCGTGAGGGTTGCCGAGGTTGACGGGCATCTCGTCACCGCGCTCGAGCACAAGGAGCACGCCACGCACGAGGTCGGACACGTAGCAGAGGCTGCGTGTTTGAGAACCGTCGCCGTAGACGGTGATCGGTTCGTTCTTGATCGCCTGGGCCATGAAATTGGGCACCGCTCGACCGTCCGAGACCTGCATGCGCGGGCCGTGCGTGTTGAAGATGCGGATGATCCTCGTGTCCACCTGGTGTGCGCGGTGGTAAGCCATCGCGAACGCTTCGGCGCAGCGCTTTGCCTCGTCGTAGCAACCGCGAGGCCCGATCGTGTTCACATTGCCCCAGTAGGACTCGGGCTGCGGATGGACGAGCGGGTCGCCGTAGATCTCGGAGGTAGAGGCGAGCAGGAACGTGGCGTCCTTGGCGCGCGCCAGGCCGAGCATGTTCATCGTGCCGAGCGTGCCGACCTTCAGGGTGTGGATCGGGTTTGCGTCGTACTGGGGCGGCGACGCGGGTGAGGCGAAGTGCAGGACGTAGCGAACGTCTCCACCCATGAAGATGCCTTGATTCACATCGGCTTGCCTGAACTCGAAGTCCGGATGCCCTTCGAGCGAGCGCAGGTTGTCGCGCGAGCCCGTGATGAAATTGTCCAGCGCCAGCACGCGCATGCCTTTGTCGAGAAGGGCCGCACAAAGGTGAGAGCCGATGAAGCCGGCCCCACCCGAGACCACGGCTCGAGGCTTGGCGGTGTCGTTACTCGCGGCCAATTCCTCGATACGTGAACCCATGGCCCCGCATCACGGCCGGGTCGTAGATGTTGCGACCGTCGATCACGACCGGCCTTCTCATTGATTGCTTGACGCGGGCGAGGTCGAGGTACCGAAACTCGTTCCACTCCGTGACCACGACGAGTGCATCGGCGCCGGCTGCTGTCTCGTAGGCGCCATCCATGTACTCGATGTCGGGCATGATGAGGCGTGAGCGCTCCATCGCCGCGGGATCGTAGGCACGCACCTGGGCTCCGGCGGCGAGCAGCACCCTGGCAATGTCGAGGCTGGGCGCCTCCCGAAGGTCGTCGGTGTTCGGCTTGAAAGCCAGCCCGAGGAGGCCGATCACCCGGCCCGGCAGCTCTTCGAGGCAATCCCTCAGCTTGTCGATCACGAGCATCCGCTGGTCGCGATTGATATCCATGACCGCGTGAAGGAGCTCGGGGTGATAGTCGAACCGTTCGGCGAGAGCCGCCAGCGCCTTGACGTCCTTCGGGAAGCACGAGCCCCCGTATCCGATGCCTGCGTCTAGGAAGCTCGGCCCGATTCGCTTGTCGAGTCCCATGCCCTCCGCCACGAGCTTGGCGTCGGCGTCGACGCGCTCGCAGATCCGCGCGATCTCGTTGATGAACGAGATCCGTGCGGCCAGGAATGCGTTGGAGGCGTACTTCACCATCTCGGCCGTGTAGATGTTCGGGGTGATCAGGATCGGAGCGTCGAGCGTGCTGTACAGAAGCGCCACCTTTTCCGCAGCCTCTCGGTCGTGGCTGCCGATGACGACCCGATCGGGGTGCATGAAGTCCTGGATCGCCGAGCCCTCCCGCAGAAACTCGGGATTCGAAACGACGGCGGCAGCGTGCCCTCGGTTTGGCTTTTTCAAAACAGTCGAGACCATGTCGCCGGTGAGGGGAGGCACCGTGGACTTGTTGACGACGACCAGCGGCCCGTCCATGCAGTTCGCGATCGACGTCGCCGCCGCCTCGACGTACGACAGGTCCGCCTCGCCGCCCTCGCCTTCAGGAGTGCTCACGGCGATGATCGCGTATTCGGCGCCGGGGATGGCGTCCTCGTATGCCGTGGTGTAGCGAAGCCGGCCCGCCCTGGCGTTTCGCTCCACGAGCTCGTTCAGCCCCGGCTCGTAGAAGGGAACGTGATGGTTCTTGAGCTGGGCGATCTTCTCGTGGTTGATGTCGACGACCACGACGTCGTTGCCGAGGTCGGCGAGGCAGGCCGCTGTCGTAAGCCCAACGTAACCGGCGCCGATAACCGCAACCTTGCTCAAATCGAACGGATTATCCCTTGAGCAGCATCTCCTTGACTTGGAGCCCGGCTGGGCGACGATTCGGCTATTCGGCTCGTTTGGCGCCAACGGAACCCTTCCGCAATGCCGCAAGCGCACGTTTGGCGCCAAAAGTGTGAAATCGGCTGGCGGCCCGCTAAGAGCCCAGGACCGACTCGTATGCGGCGATCGTTTGCTTCGCAGCTTTGCGCCAGCTGAACGCCTTCGCCCGCTCCAGCCCGGCCCGGCGCCACACCTCCGCCTCCCCGATCATGCGTGCCCCGGCCCGGCCGAGGGCGTCCGCGTCGCCGTCGTCCACGAGCAGCCCCGCCTCGCCTAAGACCTCAGGCAGGCTCGAGTTCCGAAATGCAGCCACCGGGCACCCGCACGCCATGGCCTCGAGACACGGCAGGCCGAACCCCTCGTACCGGCTCGGGAACACGAAACAGCCGGCCGCACTGTAAAGGTCCGCCAGCCCTTCGTCATCGACCCGTCCCAGCTGCCTGGCGCCAGTCAGGCTCGACGGGGCCTGGCGGCCGGGGGCGCCCGCGACCACCAGCTCCACCTGCGGGCGGACCTGGCGGGCCGCAGCCCATGCGCGCAACAGAGACCCAGGATCCTTGCGGGCGTCGAGCGCCCCGACGAACAGCAGGTAACCCGGATCCACGTCCCAGCGTTGCTTCACCCGCTCCGGCGCTCCCGGCCTGGGCTTGAACGCCTCGTTCGCCGCCTCGAGCACCACCCGAATGCGGCGCGGGTCGACGCCCGCGAAGCGGGCTGCGTCGACCGCCGTGGACTGGGAAACCGCAACCACGGAGTCCGCGCGCGCCAGAAGGCGCTTGCCGAGCCAGAACCTGAGCCGCTCGCCCCTCATCCTCGGCCCGCCCCAGGCCCACGGGATGAGGTCGTGCACAGTGACGGCAAGGGGGCAAGGTGACCGGCCGGGCAGGCGGAGGTCGATCGCGTGGTACAGATCGGGACGGATCCGTTCGAGGTCCGACCTCAGCGCAACCGCTTCCTCATAGCCGGCCAGCTGGCCGTGGTAGCGGCGCCGCGACCCGGCAAGTTGATACCGGCCCTGGGGCAACGAAGGCTCGTCGAGGCCCGCGTCGAGGAGGAGAGTCAGCCTGGAATCGAAGCC
Source organism: Candidatus Dormibacteraceae bacterium (assembly GCA_041482895.1). GTDB lineage: Bacteria > Chloroflexota > Dormibacteria > Dormibacterales > Dormibacteraceae > Palsa-870. The sequence continues at coordinate 11,715 of JBGPEO010000050.1, forward strand.
CTCCGCAATCAGGCCGCCGAGAAGGCCTCTCGCGTACGAACCGACCCCCCGACCGGCGCTCGGGCCCTGCAGCGGCCGCATGTCCAACAGCACCCGAGATGAGCTCAACGGTCGAGCCATCATAATTTGGCCGCCATGGAAGCCTTAGATATGGTCATCGTCGGCGGCTGCGGGCATGTCGGCCTGCCGCTCGCACTGTCGCTTGCGGACTGCGGTTACAGGGTGGGCATCGACGACATTGATGCCAACAAGGTCGCGTACGTGAAAGCCGGCAACGTCCCGTTCCTGGAAAACGGTGCGGATGCGCTGCTCAAGAAGCTGCTGCCCACCGGCCGGCTTGAGCTGGCATCCGATCCGAGCCTGGTCGAGAACACCGACACGGTCATTCTCGTCATCGGCACGCCGATCGACGAGTTCATGAATCCGTCGGTGCGCATCTTCGACAAGGTGCTGGATGAGCTCATGCCGCATCTGAAGAACAGCACGATGATCGTGCTCCGGTCGACCGTTTTCCCAGGTACGACCGAGTCGGTCGAGCGCCGGCTCCGCGCGGCAGGCATCCAGGCGGACGTCGTCTTTTGCCCGGAACGCATCGCCGAAGGCCACGCCCTCGAGGAGCTGCGCACGCTACCGCAGCTGGTAGGCGCCACGTCGGAACGCGCGTTCGATAAGGCCAGCCGGCTGTTCGAGCGGCTCGGCGTGAGCACGGTGCGCACCACCCCGATCGAGGCCGAGCTCGCCAAGCTGCTCACGAACACCTGGCGCTACATGAAGTTTGCGATCGCCAACCAGTTCTTCCAGATCGCGCACCGCTCCGGCGTCGACTACAACAACGTGCTCGACGCCATCCGCCACGACTATCCACGCGCCGCGGACCTGCCCGGACCCGGATTTGCGGCCGGGCCGTGCCTCTTGAAGGACACGATGCAGCTCTCTGCGTTCACCCCCGACCACTTCCCGATGGGCCAGGCGGCGATGCAGATCAACGAGGGCTTACCGAACTACATCGTCGACACGCTCAACTCGCGAAAGCCTCTGCAAGGACGCACCGTGGGGATCCTGGGCATGGCATTCAAAGGCGAATCCGACGATCCCCGTGCGTCGCTCAGCTACAAAGTGCGCAAGCTCGCCGCGTTCAAAGGCGCGCGCGTGCTCTGCACCGACCCGTTCATCGAAGACCCGTCATTCGACTCTCTCGAGAAGGTGTTGAGCGACTCAGACATCCTCGTGATCGCAGCCCCGCACCGCGCGTACAAGAAGCTCGACCTCGCCGGTCGCGACGTCGTGGACATCTGGGGCATTACAGGACCAATCCGACTCTGAAAGTTCTCGTCACCGGCGCCGCGGGGTTTATCTCCGGCTACCTCGTCGCCGATCTGCTGCACGCCGGCCATGAGGTGGTCGGCGTCGACAACTACAGCAAGTACGGGCCGCTCAAGCGAAGCTTCGACGGCGACCCGCGCTACCGCCTCGTCGAGGGCGACGCTAAAGACGCGGAGCTCCTGACCGAGCTCGCTGCCGACTGCGACCAGCTCGTCGCGGGCGCCGCGATGATCGGAGGTATCTCCTACTTCCACGAGTTCGCCTATGACCTCCTCGCGGAGAACGAGCGCATCTGCGCGGCCACATTCGACGCCGCGATCAGCGCTCACCGTCTCGGGCGGCTGCAGAAGATCACGGTCATCTCGAGCAGCATGGTGTTCGAATCGGCCACCACCTTTCCAACTCCCGAGGGCGCCCAGGCCACCAGCCCGCCACCCAGATCGACATACGGGTTTCAGAAGCTCGCGACGGAGTTCTTCGCACACGGGGCGCACGAGCAGTACGGCCTTCCCTTCACCATCGTGCGACCGTTCAACTGCGTCGGCATCGGCGAACGCCGCGCCCTGCGCGATCACCAGGTCATGAGCGGCAACGTGAAGCTCGCCATGAGCCACGTCGTCCCCGACCTGGTCCAGAAGGCGGTGAAAGGCCAGGACCCGCTACACATCCTTGGCGACGGCAGCCAGGTGCGGCACTACACGTACGGAGGCGACCTCGCCCGGGGAATCCGCATCGCGATGGAATCCGAGAAGGCCCTGAACGACGACTTCAACCTCTCGACCGCTGAATCGACGACGGTCCGCGAGCTGGCCGAGGTCATCTGGCGCAAGGTGCACGGGCCGGATCGTCCGCTCAACCTCGTTTCGGACGCGCCGTACGAGCACGACGTGCAGATGCGTGTGCCGGATGTGCGCAAGGCGCGCGAGGTGCTCGGGTTCGAGGCCACGACCTCGCTCGACGAGATGCTCGACGAGGTGATTCCCTGGATCGGCGAAGAGATCAAGGCGGGCCGGATCTGATCGACGACTCGCCCGCGCTCAGCATCGTCATCCCGGTTTACAACGAGGGGGAAAACGTCGTGCCGACCCTGCGCGGGGTCGTGGAGCGAACCCGTGCTCGGCCGCTCGAGGTTCTGATCGTCCACGACTTCGACGAGGACACCACGGTTCCGGTGATCAAGCGCCTGCAGGCCGAGATGCCCGAGCTGCGTCTTCATCGCAACACCCTCGGACGCGGCGTGCTCAACGCGATGAAGTCAGGCCTGCGTGCAGCCAGAGCTCCCTACGTGTTGGTCACCATGGGCGACGGCTCGGACGATCCCGACGATATCGACCCGATGTACCAGCTGGCTCGCGCTGGAGCGGACGTCGTCGCCGGGTCGCGATACATGCGCGGCGGGCGCCAACTGGGCGGACCTCTCCTGAAGCGATCGATGTCGCGCGTGGCCGGGCTGTCCCTTCACTGGCTCGGTGGCGTCCCGGTGCACGACGCGACGAGCAACTTCCGGCTCTACTCGAAGCGGTTGCTGAACCAGGTGACGATCGAATCGACGGGCGGCTTCGAGCTGGGCATCGAGCTGACGGTCAAGGCATATCTCCTCGGCCTGACGGTGGCCGAGGTGCCGACGACCTGGCGCGACCGCACCGCGGGCCAGAGCCGGTTTCAGCTATGGCAGTGGCTGCCGCGCTACATGAAGTGGTACAGGCTCGGTTTATCTGGAAGGTTCAACAACAAGCCTTACGATTTCCGCCGATGAATCGCTGGGTTTACATCGCCGGCCTTGCGACCGCGGCGCTCATGCCATTGAGCGCCATGGCTTCCCCCAGCCCGTCGCCCGGCCTCGATACGATGCTGGCCGCGCCGCCCAGCTCCGATTTTGTCGAAGCTGACAAGACCGCACCCGGTGTGATCGAGGGCAACCTTGACGCCGATCAGTACGTTGCCACCGCAAATCCAGCCAATCCCTCCGCGATAAAAGCCACCCTCGAGCGCGACGGGTTTGTCACGGCTTTCGGACGGACCTGGATTCAACGAACGACGCGTAGTGTCCTGATCGAAGGGGCGATCGGGTTCAGCGGCGGCGACGGGGCAAAGAGATGGCTCGTGGCTTCGGAGCTGGCAGACAAGGCAGATCCGAACTACAGCCATCCACTGACCGTCACTGGAATCGACCAGTATTTCGGCGCCCAATCCACGCTTGCGGCAAGCAACACATACATCGACGCTTTCGCTTTCGTGAAGGGCAACGACTACTTCTTCCTCATCACGGTTTCGAAGACCGACGACCAGGGATCGTTTGCGTCGTCCCGGACCACAGCTCAATACATCGTCGCGCCTGACTACAGCATTCCACCGTCACAGTGGCCATCGACGAGCTCGAGCTCGGACTCGCTCAGC
>JBGPEO010000051.1:0-15321 GCA_041482895.1 Candidatus Dormibacteraceae bacterium
GGCAACCGCCGGGCGGCCCAACGCCCTGATCCTCATCTTCGTCCTCGCATTTACGCTGTATGTCGGCACGGAGGCCGGCGTCGGCGGGTGGGCCCCTTCACACCTCGAGTCGATCGGCCTGGGGTCCGCGTCGGCGGCTGCCCTGACCTCCGGTTTCTGGCTCGCGCTCGGACTTGGCCGCCTGCTCGTCGCCTTACTTCCCTCGCGAATCCCTGAGTGGGTGATCGTGACTACCGCGTCGGCGCTCGGCGCACTTTCGTTGCTGGCGGCCGTCTCCGGGCGCGCGGCTCCAATCTCATATGTCGTCGCCGGTCTCGTCATGGCACCCATCTTTCCGACCGGCATCGTCTGGCTGGCCAAGCTTTTACCGCGTGACGCGCACGCCACCTCCTGGCTCTTTCCAGGCGCGATGTTGGGCGGCGCCCTGATCCCTGCCGCCATCGGTGTCGCCGTGGCTCGCACGGGCCTGGGCGGAGCACCGGTCGTGCTTTCCACGGTCGCGCTTGGCACCTTCCTGGCATTCGCGTTCGCTCGGATCTTGAGCTCTCACCAACCGAGCCACTGACCGATAGATACCTCTCGTTGAGGCTCAGACCTTGGTCATGAGACTGCCCGGCGAAGCTGGTGGTCTCGGCACCGTAAAGACTTGCCGTGTTCGCGATGTCAGCGTGGCTGATGCTCCAGTCGGCGGCCCCGCCCAGCACGAGGATCGGCATCCTCTTGACCTTGTCTACGTCGGGGCGCACGAAGAAGAGCATGTCGTGTAGTAGTTCATGTAGTAACCCGAGGCTGTGTAATGGCTCGAAACCGGTCTAGTAGGCATGCGCGATGCCGCCAATCGAGCTCAAACCCCTCGAAAACGGTCTCGGTGGACGAGACGGCCTAGATTTCGGGACCGTGAGGTCCCGGTTTCAAATCGCACCGTATTCGCCTACGTTGTCATTGCGAGCGTTGCCGTGGCCATCGGGTTGCCGGATAAGGGATCGGCCTGATACTCGTTCCAGCTCATAGACGCGTCGCTCAGGGAAGCCACGATCTTGGTTCCTGCAGCAACGGCACCGCAATAACCGCCGTTTTCGGTCAGGGTGATGGACTGGCTGGTTGCCTTGTCCAGGATCAGATCCTGTTGGCAGCTCCCCCCGAGACTGGGCCGGTCGATGTGGCCGACCACCGTGCCGATCTGCCCCGCCTGCATTGTCATGATGATCGCGTAGTCGGAAGAGGGGCTGATCTCGTGCGCAGAGCCTTTCCAGGTCCCCGCATAACCATCCGGCAGCGCGACCAGATTCGACGTGCCGGGGATGGCTCCGGAGCTGGCCTGGGACAGGATTGCGCTGGCCATCGGGTTGCCGGATGAGGGGTCGGCCTGGTACTCGTTCCAGCTCATAGACGCGTCGCTCAGGGAAGCCACGATCTTGGTTCCTGCAGCAACGGCACCGCAATAACCGCCGTTCTCGGTCAGGGTGATCGACTGAGTGGTTGCCTTATCCAGAGTCAGATCTTGCTGGCAGCTCCCCCCGAGACTGGGCCGATTGAGATGGCCGACTACCGTACCGATCTCCCCTGTCTGCACGGTCATGATGATCGCGTAGTCGGCGGAGGGGCTGATCTCGTGCGCGGAGCCCTTCCAGGTCCCCACGTAACCACCTGGCAGAGCGACCAAATTCGACGTGCCGGGGATGGCTCCGGAGCCGGCCTGGGACAGGATTGCCCTGGCCATCGGGTTGCCGGCGGAGGGATCGGTTTGATACTCGTTCCAGCTCATGGAGGCTCCGCTCAGAGAAGCCACGATCTTGGTTCCTGCAGCAACGGCACCGCAATAACCGCCGTTCTCGGTCATGGTGATCGACTGAGTGGTTGCCTTGTCCAGGGTCAGATCCTGGTGGCAGCTCCCTACAAGACTGGGCCGATCGATGGCCCCGACCTTCGACCCGATCTTTCCTGTGCTCATGGTCACGACGAGGGCGAAGTCGGCGGCCGGGCTGAACTCGTGCCCGGTACCTCTCCAGGAGCCCGCGTAACCGGCCGGCAAAGAAAGGAGGTTCGTCGGTTTCGATGCCACACCGTTGGTGCCGCGCCGATTCAGCACCAATACCCCTGCGCCCGCGATGAGCAGCGCGACCGCTACGAGCACAGCCACCAGAGGCAGCATCCTTCGGCCCTTGCGTGCTGGAGCCGGCGCCCGTTTGTCGCCAGGTGGGACGCCCTGCGGAACGACGGTGACCAACGCGGGAACTGGTTGCTCTGTGGCGACTGCCATCACTTCGCCATGCCGGTTGGGTGGGGCGACAAGCACCGCCGCAGCCGGGAGCGCAACGTCGCGCTTTTGTTGTGCGATTCGGTCAAGCGGCTCCAGGAGCGCCTGCATGTCGCTGCGGAAACGCTTGTCGGTCAGTTCGACGGCGTTTCTTTTCGCCAGCTTGACCAGGTCGTCGGGTAGCTCATCTGCCTCCGGCATTTCCGCACCTCCCACGAGGGTTGGAATGACACGGATGTTGCGATCCAATGCGTGTCCGATCTCAACCCGGACGAAGTCCTGAGGATCGTCCAGGCGTCGCCCGCGGGCGTTGGCCGATTCGAGCCAGCGCGGACCGATGAGAGCGATGAGCACATCGCATTGGCCGATGGCTCGGTCGATCTCGTCGTTGAAATCAACCCCGGGCTCGATGGTGTCGACATCCATGAATACGCTGTTGCGTCCAAACCGCTCCACCAGCGCATCGGCAATACGGCCCGCGTTGGCAGCTGTGTCCTCGCGCCGGTAGCAGATGAAGATGCGAAGGGACTGCGGGTCCCCCTCGTGTGAGGCGAATCTCACTAGGTCGCTACCGGAGCTGTCGCCGGTCACTTCAGGGCTACCCCTTTCCCTCGATACCTGATCTCCATGGCCCCTTTCGGCTCAGGGCGAACCGCGCCACGACGCCCTAAAGCGCGGTCAGTCTACGCCTGCGGAGGCGAGGTGGCTAAGCACATTCAGTGGTTCCCCGCGCTGTTTCGCTACGGCCAAACGGGCGCGTGCGCCGGGCCTTTAAGTGGGAATCAGAACATAGGTCGGTTGGACGCCGGCGTGCTTTGCCCACTGCGTCTGCCCAACGTATTCGCACCGAAAGCCTATTCGCTGCTCAGCGGCGGCAAGCGCCGCGAATTCCTCGCTCGCGAACGCCTGGCCGGGAAAGGCCACGGGCTCAATCCGAGCCGCCCTCGTGATGTGGGCGCCGGCGAAGTTATTGATGCCCGTCACCGGGTCGACAAACCTCTGCACGGGGCCGGCATGCAGCCCGATCCGGACTCCCAAATCGGCTGGTAGGCCCTGTCCTTCCCAGTCGATCGCCGCCATTTTCGACGCCAACGCGATGGCGAACGTCCCGGCGGTTCCGACATCTCGAAAGACGGCGTATAGACCGTCTCCCCATGTGTTCCGCGCGACTGGCGTGAACTTGCCAAACAGCTTCGCCGCCACGCCGAGGTAATGGTTGGTGAATCCCTGCACGAACCTCTCGTCGACGCGGCTGTAGCCGGCCACGTCGGCAAACAGGATCGCCACGATCGATGCTCTTCCGCGATTCCGGCGCGCCCGCCGGACCGGGATCTCCAACAACTTCGACGAGCCCGCGAAAGCGGTCGGGTCGATGATCGTCGGCTCGAGGCCGTTTCGCCTCCAGGTCCTGACGGCGTCTGCTGTTCCGCCGGGCCCGTCGCCCTCCTTTCGGTCCCAAACGCACAATCCGACCAGCGACTGCTGCAGCCGGTCGGCGTGCAGTCGAGCGCGCCCGTACAGCACGCGACTTCCGTAGCTGAATGCGGGCCCCTCGCTGCTGATCCGGTAATCGGAAACCGCCGTCACGCTGGCCGACTTCTCGATGACACGCTCGGCGCGCCTTACCCAGTCGATGCCGTGTGGCTCGATGCTCTCGGCCGAGAAGCCCGGCCAGCCTTGGGGGAGCACGACATGCAGCTCGCCTCCCCTGTCTAGCACCGCCTCGGCGAACAAGATGTCGCCTCCGGCGGCCGCTGATGTGTATCCGACGACATCGCCTAGCTGGCTTATGACCGTTCGGATGGCCTTCTCCACCGCAATGACGGCGGCCTCTGGGAACCGTGGAGAGGGCCGGCCTACGAGGTCGATCATGTGCCCCGCGAAGACAGCGACCTTCGGCACCGGCAGCACCGCATCCAGCCACGTCGCATCGACGCCGAGAGAGCGGGCGACGAGCAGCGCGTTGCGCCGGGTCGTGACCAGGTCACCCACTCGCGTTGACCGCACAGCGCCTGCCTGCGCATAAAGATCCCGAGCCTGGTCGACCTCACCCAGCAACAGCGCAGCCTCGCCGCCGGTGGAAGCGCTCCAGTACCGGTCGCCCGACGCTGCCTCCAGTTCGTTGAGCGAGATCTCCAGTACTTCCCTGGCCATCGTGGTTGCCATCCGCCGCTGACCGAGCAACAGCGAGAGCGACGCCGCGTTGATGCCATGCCACGTGAGTCCAAATCGGCGAAAGGCGTCGAGATAGAGCTCTCGAGCTCGCCGAAGCTCGCGTAAGCGGGTTCGCGCGATCTGGGTCGACAACCCGGTGGACTTGTGGACGGACGCCAGGAGTCCGATCGTCTCCGAATCGGCGGCTCCATTCGCATGCAGGGCTTCGAGGATCACGCGCGCCCGCTGAAACGCGCTGACTCGAATCAGGGCAAGGCTCTGCAGCTGCTTCAGCCGGACGTTGTCCGGCCAGGTCTTCAATCCATCTGTGGCCACGTCGTATGCCGGCAAAGGGGATCCGAGGCTCAGAAACTTCTCGGCCATGCGCACGTGGCCGTCGGGAACGTCGACCCATGGACTGGCCGCACGTGACGCCCAGAGCCCGAATGCGGCAGCGACCGTCCTGAGGTCGTCAATGGCCGCGAGCTCAGGTATCAACTGGGCCTCGCCCTCCTCGCCCGAGACGAGGCGTTGAGCACCTTCACCCCCGGGTCGAGACTCATCATGAGCAATAGTCTCTTCGTGCGCGCATATCTTCGCGGAGCAACTTGGGGACGGGGATTTGAACGGGGCTTAGACCTTGACCCGGTCAACGCGAAATTTGAGCTAGCGCCCCGGGCATAACCCTCTGAATTTAGGGCCTTCAATTCCTGTGAATTCAGGGCCAGGGCGCCGTGCCCGCACATGGTGACGTTAGGAGGGCGCCGGCGTAAACAGTGAGAGCACATGAATCTGCCGGTGCGCGCGGACTCGGAATGCGTCATCTTCGCGCTGGCAGCAGCCGCGGAGGCTAAGGATGCGTACACGGAAGGCCACACCCAGAGGGTGGCGAATACCGCCGTCGACCTCGGCACGCGACTGGGACTTCAGGAATCGGACCTGGTTGCGTTGTATCGTGGCGGCCTCATCCACGACATCGGCAAGATAGGTGTGCCTAACGCAATCCTGCATAAACCCGGACCGCTGAATGCCGAGGAAGAAAGGCAGATGCGTGCTCACGCGGTCATCGGAGAAAGCATCGCCAGGCCACTCCCTTCCGTCGCGGACACCCTGGCCATCATTCGCCATCACCATGAGCGATTCGACGGCGGTGGTTACCCAGACGGACTGAGTGGCCACAAGATTCCTCTCCTGGCACGGATTGTTTCGGTCTGCGACGCGTATGACGCGCTGGCGAGCGACCGGCCCTACAGGGCTCGACGCAATCCAGAGGAAGCGATCGAGACCTTGATGCGAGGCGCGGGCCAGCAGTGGGATCGAGAGCTTGTGTCGCTTCTGTTGTCCGAGCTGCCCGCGATCCGATTTGAGGTCGCAAGTTGACCTGGCGGTAACCGGCCCAGCGGATCCATGTTGAGCGATACGTCGGACACCCGCTGAGTTCAGCCGGTCGGCAGTGGACTCGACCGGCCAAGCGCGAACGCGCCTTTCGAATCAGTTCTCTGGTCGGAAGGGTTCCTCATCAACTCGTTCAATTTGCGCTTCCGCTGTCGCGTGGTCTGCGTAGGGGCCATCGAGACGCACGCCTCTTGCGGTCCCCGTAGCGTCGATGTCCGCACTCAGCACATACCAGCGCTTGCCCAGATGCAACACCCCATGATGCCGCTGTGCCGCCCAACTCCTGGGTGTGATTCCAACTCTTTCTTTCTCTGTCATATGCCGCCCTCCTTGGGGAAACAATCTAGGCCAAAAGGGTGCCCGATTTGAACCCGGGGCACGACCGGGCGATTCCGAAGAAATTGGCACGCAACCGCAACCATTTTCTGCTATCATGCTGGCACCGACGCTCCCCGGCTCCTTCAAGCCCTTCGGCAAGGGGCACACAGGAACGCCTGGCATGGTATGCCGGCACGCGAACCCGAAGGGAAGGAGTCGACAATGTCCGAGCAGAACAAGGCCCTTGCGCGTCGCTCTCTTGAGGAAGTTTGGAATCAGGGCAAGTTCACCGTGATCGACGAGCTGACCGCCTCCAACGCGACCTACAACGACCCCAACGTGCCAGATGGCAAATTCACCGGGCCGGAAGGCCTGAAGAAGTTCGTTCAGATCTATCGGGGCGCGTTCCCGGACATACGCTTCACGATCAACGACCAGATCGCCGAGGGCGACAAAGTCGTTACCCGGTGGACCGCAACGGGCACCCACAAAGGCCTGTTGATGGGCATCGCGCCAACGAACAAGCACGGGATCGTGACCGGAGTGGATATCGCCCGTTTCCACGATGGCAAGGTGGTCGAGGCCTGGGCAAGTTACGACATGTTTGGCCTGCTCCAGCAGCTGGGCGTAGTCCCGGCGCTCACCGCAGGCACCAAAGCCTGAACTGATTCGCTAAAAGGGGCGGCTCCCGGTGGGCCGCCCCTCGGCCTCGTTCTGGGATTCAGGCTGGATCCGCGAGCGAGTGCCCTCGGAGAGCTCGGGACCTCGGACTCGCCGAGAAAGCCGAGCCACTTTTTGTGTCGCTCGAAAGGCTTCAGGAGATCAGGGTTCAGCCGCTCGACGGCCTCGGTCGCTGACGTTCCCAGGACACGTTCCGCCAGCTGGGGGAGCGGTACGAGGTAGGGGAGCCAGTGGCTCTTGGCCGGGTGGTTCTGGTGATCACAGAGCGCGACTTCAAGGAGCTGGCCGCCCACGATCATTCGGTCGTGACCTGTGATCGTGAGCATGGTTGCTGCTTTTGTTATGGCTCCTGGGTGATGGTCATCTTTGTCAGGCGGAGGGGGTGCCGTCGCAAGACCGCCCCTTCGGCTTGGCTTAGTGTCATCGCGGGGGAGGCAATCATGAAATGTGACATTTGCGGCCAGGCCGTCGAGAACTCTGAAGAGCTCGAGAAGCACCGGGAGCGCGAGCACCCTACCAACGTGGGTGACAACCTCGAGTCGCCGGACCTGATGGGGGACACCCCGGAAGAATCCGCCGCCGCCGAAACCCCCCTGCCGACGCACTAGGGGCCCTCGCCGGAGTCGGGTTGCCCCTTGTCCGGCTAGAAGCGGGCCGTCCTTGAGCTGAGCACCTGCCAGGCCTGGCGGCGCTCGTGCCCGCGCCGCTCCGCGACCCGCCTGTCGTAGGGGAACTGGACTCGGCGGCCGGCGCTTGCGCGAACCGGATCCCGTCTCTCACCCAGCCGGCGTGTGACTTCCGAGCGCCTGCTCTCGCCTCGCCGCTCGGCGCTTCGAGGCGCCTCGAGGTCAAGTTCGATCAGGAACTGCTCAATGGCCTGGTTCACGGGCGTCGGGTGCGTGAGGTTGGAGGCGTGGCCGCCCCCTTCGATCGGGACCAGCTTCCAGCAGTTGGCAAGCCCGGAGCACAGGCGCTCGGCGAGCTCGATGGGGATCGCGGCGTCGGCGGTGCCGTGGATCACCAGGGCAGGAGCCTTGATCTCGCCCAGCCGATCGTGGATGTCCTCGCGGGTCGCCAGCGCGTTGAACGCCGGCCGCAACAGCGAGCGCGGCTGCTGCCGCCACTTTGAGATCCACTCGAAGCGACCCGGCCACTCGTTACCGAGGACGATCGCGGCGATCGTATCCGCCAGCTGGTCGTTCAACCCCTCGCCTTCCCACACTTCGAGCATCGTCTGGTAGAGCGCAACCTTGTCGGGATCTTCGGCCCCGGCCTGCGTGCTCATCAGGATCAGCGCCGCCACCCGCTCGGGGTGGTTGAGCGCGAAGCGGAGAGCCACGAAGCCGCCCTGGCTCATTCCGCCGATCACCGCCCGGGCGATGCCGAGATGGTCGAGCAGCCCTCTCAGGTCCTCAGCCAGGTCGTCGTAGGAGAACGGGTCGTCCGTAGTCTCGGTCTGGCCGTGGCAGCGGGCGTCCCAGGTGACGATCCGGCACCGAGAGCTGAGAGCCTCGACCTGCGGGCCGAACATCTGTCCATCCATGAGCAGCCCGTGCGCCAGGACGAGCGGCGGTAGGTCCCCGCCAGTGTCCTCGAAATGGATCCACTGACCATTGATCTTCTGCAGCGACATCGAGTCTTTCCCCAGTATCGAAGCGGCGCTGGTTCCAGGGAACCGGCGCGACCACAACTCACCCGCCCATGAAGTAGCAGGGGCCTCCACCGGTCACCCCGCCTTCGGTCTCGGAGCCTACCACCTTTGCCCGGGGTTCGCTGGTCGGCAAGGATCCGGCGGCGGCCGGTTTCCGTATGGAGAGCAAGGACGTCCGTTCGCCGCCTGACGGGCCAAGGGGCGGCGCCACCGAGCTAGGCCCAGATGGGGTCGCGGCTCCGACTCAGCAGCCTCAGCTGGCAGGGAGCATCGCCTGACCGGGTAACCAGAGGTAAAGCGCGTCCGGCTCGCGCTCCATGTTGCCCGACCCGTCGGTCACCTTCTCCAATCGAAAGGCGTGGCGCTCGTAGAACCGCCGGGCCCCGGCGTTCTTTTGAAACAGCCACAGCCGCACGCCCTCGGGCTGAAGACTCTTGACGTGCTCCAGCAGCATCGAGCCAAACCCGGCGCCGTGCGAGTCCGGATCTACATATAGATGGTCGAGCCAGCCTTTCGAGAGCCCGGCAAAACCCACTATGCGGCCTCGGTCCTCGATCACCCACACTTCATACCGGGCTGTGATCCAGCCGCCAAGGTTCGGACGATCGCCGTCGGGAATCCGAGGCAGGTACGTCATGGCATCCCGGGCCCGGACGAAGATGCCGCCAATGATGCCGGCGTCATCCGGCGACGCTTGTCGGATCGAAGCGGATTGCTGCCGGAACAAGTTCATGGGCGCATTGGACCATCGCTGACAAGGGGGACGCTGCGTGATAGAGGCTGAAACTCGATACCTGGACTACACCGGCCGCGACGACGTGATCGCCGGCGGCGTCAGGATGATCCCGATCACGACACCCAAAGGCGCCTTCAAGGTCTGGACCAAGCGAGTTGGCAACAACCCGAAGGCCAGGGTGCTGCTCCTGCACGGCGGGCCGGCCGCGACTCACGAGTACTGGGAAGCCTGCGACAGCTATTTGCCCGCGGCAGGCATCGAGTACTACTACTACGACCAGCTGGGCTCCGCGTACAGCGACCAGCCGGACGATCCGGACCTCTGGAACATCGAACGGTTCGTCGATGAAGTCGAGCAGGTGCGCCAGGCGCTCGATCTGCACCGTGACAACTTCTACCTGGTAGGTCATTCATGGGGCGGCATCCTCGCGATCGAGTACGCGCTCCGTTTTCAGCGGAATCTGAAAGGTCTTGTGATCTCCAACATGATGGCCAGCATCCCGGCCTACAACGAGTACGCCAACAAAGTGCTCAAGCCGGGCATGGATCCCGGCGGGCTCGCCGAGATCGAGCGATTGGAGGCGACCGGCGAGTTCACCCAACCCCGCTACATGGAGCTGCTGATGCAGCATCACTACGTCCAGCACGTGTTGCGAATGCCCGCCGACCAATGGCCCGACCCGGTCAATCGAGCGTTTGCCAAGCTCAACTACCCGCTGTATACATTGATGCAGGGCCCGAGCGAGCTCGGTGCAAGCGGGAGGCTGGTCGACTGGGACCGCACCCGCGATCTCGACCGGATCGAGGTGCCGACCCTTGTGATTGGCGCAGCCCATGACACGATGGACCCGAAGCACATGGAAACGATCGCCGGGCGCATCCCGAAAGGTCGCTTCCACCTCTGCCCCAACGGCTCGCACATGGCGATGTACGACGACCAGCAAACCTACTTCGAAGGTCTCATCGGTTTCATCAACGACATCGAACGCGATAGCTAGCAGCCGCGATCGCTTTCATCTCTTCTCGTCCTTCGAGTAGCCGATGAACACCGAGAAGTGGTCGAAGCACGCCTCGATGACCGCTTCGTTGTAGCAGTCGACGTTGTCGCGCAGAGGGGCATCGCCGGCGAGGATGTGCTGGAAGCCCTCGGCCATCTCCGCCAGCAGCGACGGCTCGTTCTCCAACCTCAGGTAGTGGCACACGAACACGCGGCGGAGGTCTGAGCTCATCTCGGCGAGACGCGCGAGCGACTCGGCGAACTTCGACAGGCTGGATTCTTCGTACTGGGCGTACACCGGGCCTGTGTTGACGGTGTCGCCGCCAAACAGCAGGCCGTTCTCGCGGTCGATCAGGCAGATGCAGTCGGGCGAGTGGCCTGGCGTGTGCAGCACCTCCAGCCGCCGGCCTCCCAGGTCCAGCACATCGCCGTCCTCCAGCAACCGGGTCGCCTTCGAGGGGATGATGCGGTAGGCGGCCGGATCGAAGCCCTTGGGCAGCGGGCGGATCAGGCGTTCCGCAGTGACGAGGTGGAAGTAGAGGTCGTCCGCCTTCTTGTAGGGACCCCATGCCTCCAGCACGCGTTTCGTGTACTCCATGTACAGCTCGGCGTCACTCTCCGCCGTCGATTGTTCGAGCAGCGGCGCCCCGACGCGATGGATCGCGATCTCATCGAACAGGTGGTTTCCGCCCGTGTGGTCGAAGTGATAGTGCGAGTTCACCACCAGCAGCGGCTTGTCCGTCAGCTCCCTGGCCACCGCCCGGATGTCCGCGACGCCGAGCCCCGTGTCCACGAGCACCGCGGACTTTTCGCCCTGCACGAGAAACGAGTTCACGTGTCCCGGCTCACCCACCAGGTGCACGCCCGGCTCGAGCTCACGCACGTCGAACCACGACGAGCTCGGGAACGTCCTGTCCCAGTGAATGTCGTCTGTGAGTCTTGCCAATGCCCCGCCGTGCAGCCTAGTGTGCTGCGGACCTCGTGGCAACTTCCCTGGCCTGACTAAGGTGACTTCCGTGAAGTTCAGCGAGCTGGCCGCCAGCCTCGACCAGATGGAGGCGACGAGCAAACGGAACGAGTTGGTTCGCATCCTGTCCGGGGTCTACGCGGCCTGTTCGGCGGACGAGCTCGGGCCGATCACCTACCTGGTCCAGGGGCGGCTCGCGCCATTCTTCGAGCCGGTTGAGATCGGCCTCGGCGAGAGGCTTCTTATCACTGCGATAGCGGCCGCCGACGGCGCTCCCAAGGAGGACGTCACCAAGCTCCACAAGCAGCTCGGCGACCTGGGCCTGACGGCCGAGGCGGCAGCCGGGCCGTAGCTCGCGGGCCGGCGGCAAGCCTTAGCTCAGGATTGACCCGCCAACCGCTGCAGGCCCGCCTCGTTGATGATGCGAACCCATCCGCGTCCGATCGCCACCATGCCCTGGTCGGAGAGGGACCGCAGAGACCTGGACACGACCTCCCGTGCCGACCCCACGTATTCGGCCAGCGCCACCTGCGTGACATGAGCTGTGCGCTCACCGGTGACCATCGCCGGCTCAGACAGGCTGATCAGGTGGGACGCCACGCGCTGGCTCACCGTCCTGAAGCCGAAGTCTTCGATGACTCCGGGAACTCGTCCAACAATCGCCGCCAGCTGTCGAGATACGAAGAAACCGAACTCGGGAAACTTCCGCGCACATCGACGCACCTCTTGCGCCTCGAGCTCCACGACGGTGGCTCTTCTCACGACATACACGCTCAGCGCCATCGGATAAAAGACAGTTGGCAAGCCGAAGAGTTGAACCGGTCTGGGGTAATGAATGGTTGCCGCCCGACCGTCTGGCAGCGATACAACGGTCCGGAGCATTCCATCGATCAACACGCCGGCGTGGTCCGTCTGCTGCTCGCCGATGAGCAGTTCGCCGGCGCAAGCCGTTCGCTGGCGCGCCGTCCTCAACAGGTAGGCGGCCGGCCCAGGCCCGGCAACCGAAAAGAGCGAAGTGACGGCCGCGCGGCTGCGCGCGTCAACTCCATCGTCACTGTTGGCCCCGGTTCGCTGACTCGGCATCGTGCGGTTCGAGCGCTAAGGGTAGGCCTATCGCGCCACCCCAGCGGCTGCAGCGCGGATGATTAAGGCCCGGATGGGCGAACGGTATGACTTCACCGATGCGTGGATGGTTCCGGTGGGCATCGCATTCGCGTGGCGCATGGTCGATGACGTCGCCGGCTGGCCGGCGTGGTGGCCGGACTACCGTTTTGCGGAAATCGTCTCGGACGGGAAGCACGGGCCGGGCACGAGATGGCATGTGAAGGTCAAGTCCGACCTGCCCTACACGGTCGACTTCGAGTTCACGGTGCTCGAGCACCAGCCGCCCACTTACGTGAAGACCCGCGTGCAGGGCTTCTTTGAAGGTGAGATCGATTGGCGACTGGAAGAGACCTCTCTAAACCAGACAAGGCTGACGCTGCACGAGCAGACCGAGACAAAATGGGCCCTGATCAATCTCACCGCCAGGATCGGCGGGCGGCGCCTGCTCATACGAAACCATGAGTCCGCAATGCGGCGCGGCGAGGTTGGGATGAAACAGGCGATCGCGCGGGGTTACATCCCACCTGATCTCGACGCGGTCTCGACTTAGCAGACGTCCCGTTCGTCCGGCTTGTGCGAGAACATCCTGTACGAGCCGACGACGGTGACGTCCTGTGCGACAGGTTGCTCGGCACACCGCTGGGGCAAATCTCGCAGGAACTCGGCAAAAGCGGCGATGCCGCGCAGGGTATTGGCTGCCTCGTCGGAGTCGGTGGTGAAGACGTGCATGAAGGTGACGCCGTCTGCCAATCGAAGCGTCGCGTAGTGCACGCCGCCAGGGTCTCGCGCCGTCAACTCCTCATAGACCTTCTCCACCAAGCGCTGGTTCTCATCGGCGGATTCGGGTTTGGTCTTGTAGCGGATGAGGCTCTTCATGTCTGGTCTCCTCCTTGCGGGACCGGTTTATCGGTTTAATGGCGGCTCGTCGGCCCGCCGCTGGACCAGTTCCAGGATTGCACCGTCCGGGTCGCGAACGTACAGGCAGATCGCTCCGTCAAACGACCCGCCGGGCTCGCTGATCGTGATCGGCCGGCGCGACACGATGGTGGCGCCTGCGGCCGAAAGTCGTTCGCGCACGGCTTCCAGATCGTCGACTGTGAACGCAATATGCGCAGACGCCGGGTCTGAGCTTTCGTAGGCGATGCGCCGCCCTTTGGGCTGGACATACTGGATCAACTCGACGATCCTCCCATCGCCCGAGTCGAGGTCAGCGACACGAAGCTGGACAGAATCGAGCCCGAGCAGCTCAGCCACTTCCGATTCGGTAATGGTGCTGTCCGCGATCACACGCAAACCGAGCAGGTCCCTGTAGAAGCCAAGCGCATGGTCCATGTCGGACACGGTTACGCCGACGTGATCGATCCGGGTGACGGTCATCTGGGCGCTAGTCGCTCAGGGATGACGTCGCGCCGGAACACATCCTCGATGCTCTCCGCACGTTTGACGATCTCGGCTTGATCGCCTGTCACGAGCACCGTTGCCGGTCGAGGCATTGCGTTGAAGTTCGTCGCGTTGGCGTCCTGGTAGGCGCCGGTGTCGATGAACGCAAGCACGTCCCCGACGCGGACTTCCGGCAGGTTCGCGTCTGGAACGATGACGTCGAAGTTGCAGGAGATGCCTACCACGTCCCCGGCGGCGGTGGCGCGCGGCGCGGCTCGGCCCGCGATGCACACAGTCCATCGGTTGCGCTCCAGGTTCACATCCGGCAGAAAGGAGTCGGACGTGTCGGTCTCAATCCACGTGTGGTTCACCGGCGCGGTTTGATGCTTGATGTTCGTGACGGATGCGAGGTGGATCCCGGCGTCGCCATAAATGCTGCGTCCGGGCTCGACCTCGAGCCTGATCGCAGTGGAAATACCGATACGCGTCAGCCCTTCGCGCAGTGCTCGGGTAATGGCCTGCGCGTACTCCGCGATCGATGGGGCGTTCGGCGCCGCGACTCGCCGCCGGTCGCTCCGCCCGAGCGGATCCCGTGGCACGGCGAAACCACCGCCGATGTCGATCTCACGGGGCTCCCAACCGTCCGATTCCTCGCGCAGCCTGCGGATCACCTCCACGAAGCTCTGCATCATGCGGCCCCAGACGCGGAGGTTGGTCGTGTGGCGGCCGGCGTGCATCATCACACCTGTGAGCTCGACACCTTCCGCGTCGAGAAGGCGGCGAGCGGCCCCGGCCAGTTCCTCGGTCGGGATGCCCGGCTTGTACATCTGGGAGGCGGTGCGCAACGAGACGGGCCCGGAGTAGAAATCTGACCGGGCTTCGATGTCGAAGTCGGGCCTGACCCTCAGCCGAACTTTCGCCGTCCTGCCTGCGCGCTCGGCTGCCGCGATCACAAGCTCGACCTCGCGAGCCGAGTCGAGTGTGATTCGCGCTCCTGCCGTGACGGCGCGAACGAGGAGCGACTCGGTCTTCGAGCTGCCGTTGAAGGAGATCCGATCCGGTGGCACCCGCGTCGACAGTGCGGCATACAGCTCACCGGGCCCGAATGTGTCGCAGCCGGCACCCTCCTCTGTGAGGATCCGGCGGAGGGCTAGCCCGTAATTTGCCTTGATGGAGGGCATTACGACGACGGGTCCGTCGGGCCAGCCGCGCTGGAACTCAGCCTGGAAGCTTCTGAAGTTCCGTCTGACCTGATCCTCTGACATGACGTAGAGGGGCGTGCCGAAGCGCGCGGCGAGTTCGGTTGAGTCACAGCCCTCGATGAACAGGACGCCATTTCGGATTGACAGGCAATCGTCGATGGGCCCGTCGCCATGGCCGAAGGGGGTCGATGCCGTTGTACGTGTAGCTATGCCCTGCACCTCCTGACGGACCCACGTGCCGGATTGCGACGGCCTGTAACTCGGGCACGTATTGTCCGCCATGAGAGCAACGCTCGCGTTCGCAGTCGCCGGAGTCATGGTCGCTGCATGTGGCAGCTCGCCTGCCGCCCAGGTTTCAACCAGCCCGACGCCCTCCGGACAACTTGTGGTCGCAGTCGAGGCCAAGTCCGTAAAAGGACAGCAGGAATCTGTCCTGGTGAACGCCAATGCGCAGACCCTCTACTACCTCACCTCCGACAC
>JBGPEO010000052.1:0-15019 GCA_041482895.1 Candidatus Dormibacteraceae bacterium
AGATAGTCGCCGCAATCGTCGGAATCCTTCTCGTCGCGATCGTGCTGAGGGATGCCTTCGAGACGATCATCCTTCCGCGCCGCGTGTCGGCCCGCCTCCGCGTGTCGAAGATCTTCTACCAGGTCACCTGGAGGCCGTGGAAGGCCGCCGGCCGGCGACTCCGCTCCAGCGACTGGCGCGAGACCTACCTGAGCACCTATGGGCCGCTCTCACTGATCTTGCTGTTCGTGCTCTGGGGCGGCATCCTCATCACCGGCTTCGCGTTTCTCTTGTGGGCATCCGGATTCGACGTCAACCTCTCCGGCCCAGGCCACCTCTACGTGAGCGGCACGACCTTCACCACTCTCGGCATTGGCGACTTCACCCCGCACAGCGATCTGTCGCGGTTCATCACCGTGGTCGAAGCGGGCACCGGCTTCGGCTTCCTTGCGATCCTCATCTCCTACCTGCCCGTCCTGTACCAGAGCTTCTCCCGGCGGGAGATCGCCATCTCGATGCTTGACGAGTGGGCGGGGTCGCCACCCAGCGCCGGCGATCTCCTCCGCCGCGCTTCGGAATCCGGAGAGATGGACGAGCTGGTGCCCTTGATGGGGCGCTGGGAGACCTGGACCGCGGAGCTGCTCGAGAGCCACCTCTCATACCAGGTGCTCAGCTACTTCCGCTCGCAGCATGAAAACCAGTCCTGGGTCGCCGCCCTGACCGCGATCATGGATTTCTCCGCGATCTGGCAGGCGAGCAAGGATCACGGCAAGACCTGGCAGGCCAGGCGCGTGTATGCCATCGGCCGCCACGCCCTCGGCGACCTGAGCCAGGTGCTTCGAGCTGTGCCCGAGTTCGATGCGCCCGACCGCCTGTCCGAGGCGGAGCTGCTCGCGCTGCACGAAGCGCTGACGGCCGCTGGAAAAGACGTCGACCTGGCTTCCTTTCGCGAGCGGCTGAACGCTTTGCGCAAGGGCTACGAGCCGTACGCCATCGCGCTGAGCCACGAGCTTTTGATGGAGCTCCCGCCCTGGATGCCGATGGACGGCCGCCAGGACAACTGGGAGACGACGGCCTGGGAAGGCGCCGCGCCCGGAGAGTCCCTGCACTAGAGGACCTTAGAAAGAAACGATCTCGTGCGTTCTTGCTGGGGACTCGCGAGCACGTCGCGCGGCTTGCCGGCTTCGACGATCACCCCGCCGTCCATGAACACGAGCGTGTCGCCCACCTCCCGGGCGAAGCCCATCTCGTGCGTCACCACGATCATGGTCATGCCGTCTGCAGCGAGGCGTCTCATGACGTCGAGCACTTCGCCGACCAGCTCGGGATCCAGCGCGGAGGTGGGCTCGTCGAAGAGCATCAGCTTCGGATTCATCGCGAGCGCGCGGGCGATCGCAACACGCTGCTGCTGGCCGCCGGAAAGCTGCTTCGGGTAGGCGTCCGTCTTGTCGGCGAGGCCGACCCGATCGAGCAGCGCGCGCGCGTACGCCACCGCCGTTGAACGGCTCGATTTCTTAACGTGGATGGGAGCTTCGATCAGGTTCTCGAGCGCGGTCATGTGCGGGAAAAGGTTGAAGTGCTGAAACACCATGCCGATCTCGGAGCGCTTCCTGCACACCTCGCGATCCGGAAGCTCGTAGAGCCTGTCGGCGCGCTCGCGGTAGCCGACGAGCTCTCCGTCGACGGACAGCCGGCCGGCGTCGATCTTCTCCAGGTGGTTGATGCAGCGGAGGAACGTGCTTTTCCCGGAACCGGACGGCCCGATGACGCACATCACTTCTTTCGGTTGCACCTCGAGGTCGATGCCTCTCAGCACCTCGAGGCGGCCGAAGCTCTTGTGCACCGCCTCGGCTTTGACCATGGGCCCGGCGCTCATCTGCGTCCCACTGCCGGCACCGTCGGAGGCGCGGCGTGGAAGGTGACGAGCATCCGCCGGAATCTCTGGAAGGGTGTAGGTGGAAGCTCTCGCTGCGCGCCTCGAGCAAAATAGCGCTCCACGTAGTACTGGCCGATGGTCAGAACCGTCGTCATGGCCAGGTACCAGATGCTCGCCACGATCGCCAGCTCGATGACCAGGAAGGTGAAGTTCGCGATCTGTTCCGATCGCGTGAAGAGTTCGGGCACTGCTGCGATCGAGGCGAGCGATGTGGTCTTCAACATCGAGATCGTCTCGTTCCCGGTGGGAGGGACGATCACGCGCATCGCTTGGGGAAGGACGATCCGGCGCATCACCTGCAGCCTGTTCATGCCCAGTGCCTGGGCAGCCTCGGTCTGGCCCTGCTCGACGGAGATGATGCCGGCCCGCACGATCTCCGCCATGTATGCGGCTTCGTTGAGCCCCAGGCCAAGCGTTGCCGCGGTGAAAGCGCTGATGAGCAAGTTGGTGCTTTCCTGCCAGTGCAGCGGAGTGCCGGGAATGCCGATTCCGATGTGCGGGAGGACTGTGTTCAGATTGAACCAGAAGAAGATCTGGACGAGCACCGGGGTGCCGCGAAAGAACCAGATGTAGATCCAGCTCACCCACGACATCACCGGGCTGGGTGAGAGCCGCATCACCGCCAGGACGATGCCGAGCACGATGCCGATCACCATCGCCAGCACCGTCAGCTCCAGCGTGATCACAATCCCTTCCAGGATCAGCCTGCCCGAGAGCCACTTCCAGACCTGATCCCAGCGGAGGTCGGGCGCCGTCGCAAACGTGTAGACGACATCGGCGGCGAAGGCCAGCACCAGCGCCCCGGATACCCACCGCCACGGGTGGCGAACCGGTATCGCCTTGATCGCCTCCGGCCGCGGGCCAGCTTGCGAGCCGGGCGCCGGCGGGCCGGAGGCGATGTCGGTCACTTCAACTTATAAAGTTCTACCTCAGTACGACGGCACGCACGTCGCGCCGATCGAGTTGTTGTTGTTGAGCGCCACGTCTGCACTGGTGATGGCGCCGTCCAACACGTTCCAGTTCTTGAGGATGTTGCTGTAGTAGTCGTTGTTGTCGATCAGGTACTTGACGGCATCGGTGATGGGCTTCTCCAGCGCGCTGCCCTTGACCAAGGCGATGCCATACGGCGCGACGCTGCAGGGCTGGCCGCCGATCTTGAGCTTGCCGTTGGACTGCTTGACCTGGAAGTCGGCGACCGGCTGGTCCAGCCATCCGAAGTCGGCGCGGCCCGAAAGCAGCGCCGAGTTGGCGTCGGTCTGGGTTCCGAAGCTCAACACCTTGATGTCCTTGCCGGCCGGGCAGTTGTCCTTGTCGCCGGAGATCGGTGTGCCGCCGACCGACTGGCCCATGTAGCCCCAGGCGTCCGACTCCTCAATCGTGCCTGATTCGACTGCGACGGTGTGCCCGCACATGTCCGCGGCCGAGTTGATCGTTGCGCCGCCGACCTTGACGATCCAGGCCTCTCCGGCCTTGTAGTAGGTGATGAAGTCGATGCCGTTGTCCTCGCGCGTTTGCGTGGGACTCCAGCTCGAGATGCTGAACGAGTAGCGCGGCTTGTCGCCGCCCGCGACCTCGCTCGGTGTGCTGGCCTTGAGCTGGGCGATGATGTCGTCGAAGGTGACGTTGTTGAAGGTGCACACCAGGCCCATCACCTTGCAGATGGCATTGCCGAGGTCGATGTCCCAACCGGAGATCGCCCCAGTGTTCGGATCGATGAACTCGTTAGGGGCGTAGGTGGCGTCCGTGGCGATCTGAATCGGCCCCGAAACCGTCGACGGGACCTCGCTCGCGATTGTGGCGACCTTGCCAGGTCCGCCTGAAGTGGCGGTTGGGGTCGATGACCCCCCGCACGCGGCGAGCGTGAAGGCGACAGCGATCGCCATTGACGATGTCGTTCGTAGCTTCATGACAATCCTCCCCTTGGCCTGCGGTGCCGGGCCTAGGCCCGAATTGTAATTCGCCCGATTTGCCCGCGCTTACGTCGCGTCGTAGGCTGCACCTGAGTGTCACGACCCCGAGGTCCGGAGCAGATTCGCGCCATCGGCGGCCGGAGGCAAGGAAAGGGTGGCGCTGCTAGGAGCGCATCGTAGATGCGTGATGACGCAGCGCCGGGCCCCTTGACGCAGCCTTCAGCGCCGCCCGGGGTCCCCGCGAAATCGCAGATTTCGTGGGGTGGGCATGCGCCCGGGCGCCTAGGGCGCGAAGATGCCCGGAACCTCGGGGGCGTGACACTCTAGTGCCGTGGCTCGTCATCACAGATCCGTTTCCGCCCGGCTTCTTCCTGGGGCCGCTGCAGATCCGCTTCTACGGGATCGCCTACGCCGTCGCCTTCCTCGTGGGCACCGCCGTTGCCACGCGGCACCTCGAACGGAAGGGGATCTCGTCGAACGTCTCCGGGAACATCGCTTTCTGGACCATCGTGTTCGGGCTCATCGGCGCGCGGCTCTACTACGACGTCCAGTCAGGCTGGTGGTTCTACCTGACGCATCCGCAGCACATCTTTGCCTTCTGGGAAGGAGGGATGGCCTTCTTCGGCGCGATCTTCGCCTCGTTGATCGTCCTCGTCGTGATGGCTCGCCGTCATCACATCCCCTTCTGGGACCTGCTGGACGCAGGCGTCCTCTTTGGCGCCGCCGGCCAGCCGATCGGCCGGCTGGGCAACGTGATGAACGGGGAGATACTGGGCCCGCCCTCCAACCTGCCCTGGGCGATCCGCTACACCAACCCGGCCTCGATGGCGCCGCACCTGGGCGTCGCCTATACGCCGGCCAATCTTTACGAAGCGATCGGCACGCTGCTGATCCTTGCGGTGCTCCTCTATCTCCGGCGACGCGGGGTGCCTTCTGGAATCCTGGGTTTGACCTACCTCGTCCTCTATCCGGTCAGCCAGCTGATCCTGTTCGAGTGGCGCACCGACTACGAGACGCCCGTACTCCTGTGGGGACTGAAGCAGGCCCAGCTCACCTCGGTCGCGATGCTGCTCACCATCGTTCCGATCTTTTTCCTCTTCTGGCTTCGCACGCGGCCCAGGGGCGAGGTGCGCGCGACACCCGAAGGTATGATCCGCGCGTGAGCCCGCCGCTCAAGTCGGCCGGTCGTCTGGTCGGATTCGGCGTCCTTCTGTCGCAGCTGGGACACCTGCTGGTTCCTTCCTCTCTGCGTTTCAGCTCGAACTGATCGCACGCGCGCGCACCCGCGCATCAATCAAAGGAGGAGGTCGTTGAGCCGAATTCGTATCGCCGTGGTGATCGGCGTGCTGGTCGTGTTTGCTGCGGTCGGCGCAGTGATCATCCGGGCCGGCCAGCATCAAGGTGGCCAGAACGTGACCTTCAACGTCACCGTGACCGGCGCCAAGACCATGTCGCCCAGCAGCCTGTCCGCCCATCAAAACGACACGATCACGATCCACATCACAAGCGACACGGACGGCGAGGTGCACCTGCACGTCTACGACATCGCCTTTGAAACCAAGGCAGGTCAGACGGTCAGCCACACCTTCAAGGCCGACAGGACGTGCGGCTGTGACATCGAGTGGGAGAGCACCAGCGCAGCGCTCGGCTCGCTGACGGTGAGCCCATGAGCTTGACCGCCATCCTTCTCCACGGCTTCGGGCAGCGGTACGACCTCCCGATCTCGCTCGCGCTCTATCTATATGCAGCGGCCGGGGTGGTTGTCATCTCGTTCGTACTGGTAGTCCTGTTCACGGGCGACCAGGTGGGCGCCAAGGCGCTGCAGTACCCACGACGCCCGGCGCCGGCTCTGGCCTCGATCGCGCGCACGCCATGGCCTAGAGGAGCCGGCGGTGTGATCGGCGTCGCGGGCCTGCTGGGGATCGTTGTCACCGGCCTGTTCGGCTCATCCAACCCGCTGTACAACCCCGCGGAATACCTGACCTGGATCTATTTCTGGGCCGGGCTCTTCATCATCGCGGGCCTGGTCGGAAATCTCTGGTACCTGGTCAACCCGTGGGCGGCCATCTACGACGCGGCTGCAAAGTTGGGCCGCCCCTCACCCCCGCTGCGCGGGGGAGCTCCCCGCATGGCGGGGAGCCTGAAGCTGCCGAACGTCGGGATCTGGCCGGCCGCGGCGGCCTATCTCTCCTTCGCGTGCCTGGAGCTGACGACCGGCATGGCCAACCGGCCCTGGCTCGTCGCCATCCTCGCTCTTGTCTACTCGGCCGTGACCCTTGCCGGGATGTTCCTGTTCGGCCGCGACGAGTGGCTGGATCACTGCGAAGCATTCACCGTCCTCTTCGGCATCGTCGGCCGTTTCAGCCCTGTCGAGGCTGAGCGGGACGAAATGGGGCGCATCAGCACGGTTTACCTGCGGGTGTGGGGCGTGGGCCTGCTCAAGCCATCACCAACTGGCTGGGACCGCGTCGTCTTCGTGATCCTGATGCTGTCGACGCTCGCCTTCGACGGAATCCTCGCCACGCCCTCATGGCAGGACTTCAACATCGCGCTCGAGCCCATCTGGCTGCCGATGGGCGCCTTCGGCTTCTTCTTCGTGAAGACCCTGGGCCTTCTCCTCCTCACGGTCACATTCCTGCTCGTGTTCATCACGTTCATGGAGCTCGTCGTCTACCTCGGAAAGCGCAGCGTGGACTTGAAGGCGACGGTCTCAGCTTTCGCGCTCACGCTCGTGCCCATCGCGCTCGTCTACAACGCCGCGCACAACTACAGCTACGTGGTCGTGCAGTCCCAGGGTTTGATCCCGCTGCTCAACGACCCGCTGCAGAAGGGCTGGCATCTCTGGCCGGCGGTGGCGGGGTTCACGCCCAGCTTCGCGCTCGCCCAGGCGTCGACGGTCTGGTACGCGCAGGTGGTGCTCATCGTCCTCGGCCACGTGATCGCGGTGTACCTGGCGCACCTGCGGGCCGGCGAGCGCTTCCGCACCGCCCAGCGCGCGCTGCTCAGCCAATACCCCATGCTGCTACTGATGGTGATGTACACCATGACGAGCCTCTGGATCCTTGCACAGCCAATCACCCGGGAGGTTGGATGAGCGCCAGGCCGCCGCGCCCGCGGTCCATGCGGAAGCCGGTCTCCAACACGCCATCCTGGGTCGCGCCGGTCGCGGTGGTCGCCGGGATCGCCCTGCTGGTGGTCGCGTTCCTGGTCATCCGTTGGT
The DNA here is from genome assembly GCA_041482895.1 of Candidatus Dormibacteraceae bacterium. Taxonomy (GTDB): domain Bacteria; phylum Chloroflexota; class Dormibacteria; order Dormibacterales; family Dormibacteraceae; genus Palsa-870. Next base: position 7,046 of record JBGPEO010000052.1, read on the forward strand.
ACACGACACCTTTGCCTCCTGCTCCCCTCAACGTCGACGCGGCGCAGCAGGTACTCTCGAGCATCGCGGGCCTCCCGCAGTCGGAGCTCGATGCGGTCGGCGCCGGCAGCGCGAACAACCTGATCAAGCCTGTGTCGGGGACCCCACTGACGGGCCCGAACGGTCACCCCGAGGTGTTCTACCTGGGCGCCGAGTACTGCCCGTACTGCGCAGCCGAAAGGTGGCCGATGATCATCGCGCTGTCACGCTTCGGCGCCTTCTCCGGCCTCAAGACCACATCCTCGTCGTCAAGCGACGTCTACCCCAACACGCCCACCTTCACGTTCCACGGCGCGACGTACACGAGCCAGTACGTCGACTTCGCTGCGGTTGAGACGACCGATCGCGATCGCCATCCCCTGGAGTCTCCGACCTCGGCTCAGCAGGCGCTCGCGAACCAGTACGACACCTCCGGATCAATACCGTTCGTCGACATCGGCAACCGCTACGCGTTTTCGGGCGCTATGTACCTGCCCGACGTGCTGAGCGGGATGACCTGGACCGCGGTCGCCGACGCGCTGGCCCAAGCGAGCTCGCCGCAGGCGAAAGCGATCCTGGGGTCGGCCAACCTCATCACGGCGGCCGTTTGCAAGCTCACCGCGGACCAGCCGGCGTCTGTGTGCTCGTCTTCAACGATCCAGAGCATCGAGAAGACTCTCGGCTAGATGCGGTGGCATCTGCTGGCTTTCGCAGCCAGCGTCGCGGGCCTCGGGGTCTCGATCTACCTGACCTTCGTGCACTACTCCTCGATCCCGCTGGCCTGCCCAGCCAACGCGGTCGTCAATTGCGAGCAGGTCCTCTCCAGCTCTTATGGGGTGATCGGCGGCTCCCCCGTTCCGACCTCGGCAGCGGGAATCTTGTGGTTTGCCGTGAGCGCACTCCTCGCGGCGGGGCTGCTCGCGGGCCGTGAGGGGCTCGCCCGGGTTCAGATGGGGTGGGCGGCCCTTGGCCTGGCCACGGTGTTGTTCCTGGTCTACGTCGAGATCGTCCAGCTCGGCGCGGTCTGCGTCTGGTGCACCGCGGCCCACCTCCTGGTGCTTGTGATCTTCCTGGTCTCCCTGCCAAGAGCGAAGGAGGGTAGGGTGAGGTCGTGATCGGCTGGCCCGGCCTCCCCGCTCGCGGGGAGGTGGCGCGAAGCGCCGGTGGGGAGATGCGGAGAACAGGAGCGTGACGTGGCCCGTGGACCTGACGGTCTACGCGGGCCTGGTCGTCCTGTTTCTCGGGCACGCGTGGCTTGCCGGCAAGGTGACCGACGCACAGCGGAAGCACACCCTGTATTTCGGGCTGGGGCTGGTCGTGTTGTGGGTCGCCCTCGAGACGCCGCTCGACACCATAAGCGACTACTACCTCGACAGCGTTCACATGCTGCAGCACGTCCTGCTGGGCTTCGTCTCACCGCCCTTGATGCTTCTCGGCCTATCGGCGCAGATGATCGAGAGGATCGTCCGAGTGCCGGGTGTTCGGGCCATGACCGAACCCGTGCCGGCGCAGCTCATCGCGGGGCTGGTGATGATCGCCTGGCATCTCCCTCCGCTCTACGACGCCACCCTCTACTCCGGCCTGCTCCACGTGGTGGAGCACGTCATGTTCATCGGCGCGGGGCTCGTGATGTACTGGCCGATGCTCGAAGCCACGTCAGCACACGCGCGCTGGAACATGTCGCCCGGCGCCAAGCTCATCTACATGCTCGTGGCGACCCTGCCGCAGGACGGCGTCGCCCTTGCCCTGATCTTCTCCCGCGTTCCGTTTTACGAGTTCTACACACACGCGCCGCGGCTCATCCCGTCCCTCACGCCGTTGATCGATCAAACCGTGGCCGGCGCGGTTTTGATGGTCCTGGGAAAGGCAACGCTTGCGGTGGCGGCGATCGCTGTCTTCGTCCGCTGGTTCACAGGCGAGCAGCGTGCCGACCGGGCCCAAGCCGTCCCAAGCTGATCCCCCTGCCCCAGATCCGCCAACTGTGCCCGATTGGCTGGATCTCGTACCAGATGCGACCAAATGTGCCCGAATGGCGGAGTTAGACGCGGGCGAGGCCATTTTGGCGGCGGTTGTCATCAACCATTCGATCCCGGTGATTGCCGCCGTCATATTCGATGGCCAGGCGCTGACGGCTATGAAGCAAGTCTGGACGGCCTAAGAACCGACCTTCATCGTCATGAACAGAAACTTGAACCTCCGGCCGGGGAAGTCGTGCGAGCACAAGCAGCATGCGCAGCCGAGTCTCCATCGCCGACTCGGCCTTCGGTTCGGCAAGGTCAAGAGCGCGCCGAAGCCGAGCGATGCCCCTCGCTCCCGGGTGCTCCGCGACATAGCCGCGCAGCTCGGCGTCGGAAACGAGTCCTGCCTGAAGGAACAGATCAAGCGCAACGACTCCCTCCGTCAGTGGATCTCTCCCGCCGAGGTCGACCACCGTACGCAAAGCCGACGTGGTCGGTAGGCCCCGTCGCCGCACGATCTCCTGGCGAGCGAGCGAGGCGCGGCGAACCGATGCGCCGGCCCGCCGGCTGCTGCCCGTCGGCTCCGGCATGGTGACTTCAATCGGATCGCAGGGCGCCAGGTCGAGTCCGTGCAGCCACGCCGCGGTGTGGCCCGAGAATGCAGCGCCTACCGGCAATCGCTTCGCGACAGCGGTGAGCATCAGGTGCGGGCTCTCCTTCAACCCCACCCAGCGGTAGAGACCGGCGCCCAACCGGCGATAGCCGCCTCCCCGCAATTGGCCACGCGTGATACCAACACCCCTGGCTTCCGCACGCGTGAACGGCCCCGTCCTGAGCGCGGCAGGCACCGCGCGTTTGAGTGGCACCGAACAAGGATCGCGACCCCGCTCGAATCGGACAAGGTTGGTCGTTAAGCCCGACCAACTGTGCCCTATTGGCTGACCGATTCTCGTGCAAGCAACCATTTGTGCCCGATTGGCTAGTGGCCTCATGCGGTGGCCCAACTGTGCCCAAATGGCGGAATCCGGGAGGAGGGCTAGAATCGCCAGGGGTGCGGTGAAGTACTACGAGAGCATTCTCGACATCGTCGGGAACACGCCGTTGGTGCGCCTGCACAAGGTCGCCAAAGGCCTCAAGCCCATCGTCCTCGCCAAGCTCGAGCAGCTGAACCCTGGCGGCAGTGTCAAGGACCGGATCGGGCTGACGATGATCGAAGAAGCCGAGCGCTCGGGGCAGCTGCGGCCCGGCGGCACCATCGTCGAGCCGACCTCAGGCAACACCGGACACGGGCTCGCCATGGTGGCCGCGATCAAGGGCTACAAGATGATCTTCGTGATGCCGGACAAGATGTCGGCCGAGAAGATCAGCTTGCTGAAGGCATATGGCGCCGACGTGGTCGTATGCCCGACCAACGTCGAGCGCGCGTCGCCCCAGTCCTACTACTCGGTGGCGGACCGCCTCGCCCGCGAGGTTCCCGGCGCGTTTCAACCCAACCAGTACTTCAACCCGCGCAACCCTGAGGCGCACTACGCGACGACAGGGCCCGAGATCTGGGAGCAGACCGAGGGCCGGGTCGACGTTTTCGTCGCGGGCATGGGGACCGGGGGCACGATCACCGGAGTCGCGAAGTTCCTCAAGGAACGCAAGCCGTCGGTGCACATCGTCGGCGCGGACCCCGAGGGCTCCCTCTACTCGGGACCCATCGCTCCATATAAGGTCGAGGGCGTCGGCGAGGACTTCATGCCTGGGACCATGGACATCAAGCTCGTCGACCAGATAGTCCAGGTCACCGACAAGCAGTCGTTCGTGGCCGCGCGGCGACTGGCACGAGAGGAGGGCATCCTGGTCGGCGGCTCATCAGGGCTCGCGCTCCATGCGGCGCTGGAGGTCGCGCTCGACCGCGGACCTGACGAGGTCATCGTGGTGCTGTTTCCCGACACGGGTCGCAACTACCTCAGCAAGTTCTTCAACGATGAATGGATGCGCCAGAACGGTTACCTCGCGCGCCTCGGCGCGGTGCGCATCCGTGAGGTGCTGCTGGCCCATCCCAAGGGCCTTCCGAAGCTCGTCACGGTCGAGGCGCGCAAGCTGGTCGGCGAAGCGATCGACCTCATGCAGCAGTACGGAATATCGCAGCTGCCGGTGGTCGACGACTCGAACGGCCATGGTGTGGTCGGGACGCTCCAGGAACGCAGCCTGCTGGATCGCGTGTACCGCGACCCGGCGGTCGTGACGACTGCGGTCTCTTCGGCGATGGACGCGCCGCTCAGCCAGGTCGGCGTCGACTCGTCGCTGGACGATGCCTTCGAGCCACTGCTCCGGGGTGAGCAGGCGGTGCTGGTCGTGGAAGCGGGCAAGCCGGTGGCGGTGATCACGCGCGCCGACCTGCTCGAGTTCGTCGCCCACCGCGGCCAGAACGCTTGACCGAAAATCGAGCTGAAGGTTGGGGCTTCGCCACCCGCGCGCTCCATATCGGCCAGGGTCCTGACCCGGCGACCGGTGCGGTGGTTCAGCCGATCCACCTCGCTACGACCTTCGCGCAGCAGGGAGTGGGGAAGCACAAGGGATTCGAGTATTCGCGCTCGGGCAACCCGACCCGCGCCGCGCTGGAGGAATGCCTGGCCGGGCTCGAAGGTGCTCGGCACGGTCTGGCCTTCGCCTCGGGCCTGGGCGCTGAGACGACGATGCTGTTGCTCCTCAACCCGGGCGACCATGTCGTCTACATGGAAGACGTCTATGGCGGCACGTACCGCCTGTTCGACAAGGTCCTCAAGCGCTTCGGCCTGAGCTTCAGCGCAGTCGACGCCGGTGACCTCGACGCGGTCGAGCGATCGATCACCGCCGCGACGAAGCTCGTGTGGCTGGAATCACCGACCAACCCGCTGCTGCGCGTCGTCGACATCGACGCCGTGAGCGAGGTGGCGCACAGTCGCGGCGCGATGGTCTGCGTGGACAACACGTTTGCGACCCCATTTCTTCAGCAGCCCCTTCGGCTCGGCGCGGACCTCGTCGTTCACAGCTCGACCAAGTACATCGGCGGCCACAGCGACGTGGTCGGCGGCGCGATCATGACCAACGACGACGAGCTCGAAAAGCAGCTGCGTTTCCATCAGAACGCGGTCGGAGCGGTTCCGTCGCCGTTCGACTGCTGGCTCCTGCTGCGAGGGATCAAGACCCTCGCGCTGCGGGTCGAGCGCCACTGCTCGAACGCGATGGAGGTGGCATCGGCGCTGGACAAGAACAAGGCGGTGGTGCGGGTGCACTACCCCGGGCTCGCGTCGCATCCGGGCCACGCGATCGCCGCGCGGCAGATGCGAATGTTCGGCGGCATGGTCAGCTTCGAGGTCGCCGATGAGGCGGCCGCCCTGCGCACGCTGGAGCGCCTCGAGCTGTTCGCGCTGGCCGAGTCGCTCGGAGCCGTCGAGTCCCTGGCCGAGCATCCCGCACGTATGACCCACGCCTCGATGCCGTTGTCGGAGCGCGAACGCGCCGGGGTGGGGAACGGCCTGATCAGGCTGTCGGTCGGAGTCGAGGACGTGGCAGACCTGATCGCCGACCTCGAATCAGCGCTGGCCTAAACTTTCGCCTGTGCCGCCCCGCGAGCTGCCCAGCCGCACCCTGTATCAAGGACGTGACCGCGCGGCCGCGCGATCTTTCCTCCACGCGATCGGCCTGAACAACGCCGACATCGACAAGCCTTTCATCGGTGTCTCGAACGTCTGGACCGAGACCATGCCCTGCAACTTCGGCCTGCGCGACCTCGCGGTCCCTTTGAAGTCGGGCATCCGGGCGGCGGGCGCGAACCCGATGGAGTTCAACACGATCGCCATCTCCGACGGCATCACGATGGGCACGGAGGGGATGAAAACCTCGCTGGTCAGCCGCGAGGTGATCGCCGACTCCATCGAGCTGGTCGGGCGCGGCCACATGTTCGACGCGATGTGCGGCCTGTGCGCCTGCGACAAGACCATTCCCGCCACCGCGATCGCGCTGGCGCGCCTCGACCGACCCGGCGTGCTCCTTTACGGCGGCTCGATCATGGCGGGTTTGTTTCGCGGGAAGCAGGTCGCCGTGGGTGATGTCTACGAGGCGATAGGCGCGGCGGCTGCCGGCAAGATCAGCGACGCCGACCTTGCAGAGATCGAAGCGGTGGCATGCCCGGGAGCGGGGGCGTGTGGCGGCCAGTACACCGCAAACACCATGTCGATGGTCATGGAGGTCATCGGTTTATCGCCGGTTGGATTCAACTCCATCCCGGCGATGGATCCGAACAAGCATCGCGCTGCCGAGCGCATGGGGAGCGTCGTAATGAACGCGCTCGAGGAGGACCTGCGGCCGTCGCGGATTCTCACTCGGCGAGCTTTCGACAACGCCATCGCCGCCGTAGCGGCGAGCGGCGGCTCGACCAACGCAGTGCTTCACCTGCTGGCGCTGGCGCGCGAGGTGGGCGTCGACCTGGCGATCGACGACATCGACCGGATCAGCCGCCGCACTCCTTTGCTGTGCGACCTCAAGCCTGGCGGGCGGTTTGCCGCCGTTGAGCTGCACCGCGCCGGCGGCATCGCGCTGCTGACGAGGCGGCTGATCGACGGGGGCTTCATCGACGGGGATGCGCTGACCGTGACCGGTCGCTCGCTCGGCGAGGAGTGCGAGTCGGTGACAGAGACCGCGGGTCAGGAGGTCGTGGCGCCGCTGTCTCGTCCGCTTCGCGCAGAGGGCGGCCTGGTGGTGCTGCGCGGAAACCTCGCCCCGGATGGAGCGGTCGTGAAGATCACGCAGCACACGCCGACCTCGCATCGCGGGCCGGCGCGGGTCTTCAATCGAGAGGAGGACGCTTTCGCGGCCGTCTACTCCGGCCGGATCAAGCCAGGCGACACCGTGGTAATCAGGTATGAAGGACCAAAAGGTGGGCCGGGCATGCGCGAGATGCTGCAGGTGACGGCCGCGATCGTCGGCGAGGGACTTGGCGACTCGGTGGCGATGGTCACGGACGGGCGCTTCTCGGGTGCGACGCAGGGGCTGATGGTCGGCCATGTCGCGCCGGAGGCGGCGGTGGGCGGCCCGCTGGCCGCGCTTGAGGACGGCGACATCATCGAGATCGACGTGGACAGCCGCCGGCTGGCGGTCGAAGGCGTCGACATCGAATCGCGCCTGAAGAGCTGGTCTCCGCCGGAGCCGCACTACCGCAAAGGCGTGCTGGCGCGCTACGCGCTGCTGGTGGGCTCGGCCTCCGAAGGGGCGATGCTCAAGCCCTAGCTCGCACGTCTGACGCCAAACGTGCGGAATATGGAGCTTTGAATCACTCGTTTGGCGTCAGAGATGCGGAATCCAGGCCGTTTACCTTAACCGCGGGAAGCCACTCCTGCCGGCGCGATTCGAAGGCGCCGATCTCGGCGGTGTGCCTTTCCACCAACCCGATTTCGTCCAGGCCCCCCAGCAAGCACTCGCGCGCAAAAGGGTCGACCGCGAACTTGTAGGTGAAGCCCTCGCCACGAACCTCCTGCTTTTCGAGGTCGACCGTCACCTGCGTGGTCGGATCCTCGGACGCCAGGTCGATCAGGTGTCGCACCTGCCGCTGCGGAAGCGTCACCGCAAGCAGGCCCGTCTTGTAGCAGTTGGCCAGGAAGATGTCGGCGAAGCTCGGCGAGATGATCGCCTTGAACCCGAAATCGCGCAGGGCCCACGGCGCGTGCTCGCGCGAGGAGCCGCACCCGAAGTTCGCTCCGGTCACCAGCACTGACGCGCCCGCGTGCTCTGGCTTGTCGAGCACGAACTTTCCGTCCGCTCGCCAGTCGAAGAAGAGGAACGGGCCGTAACCGGTGCGCTCGATCCGCTTCAGGAACTGCTTCGGGATGATCTGGTCCGTATCGACGTCCGCACGGTCCAGCGGCGCCATCCGCCCCGAGACCTGCGAGACCGCCTCCATCTAGAGGAGCTCCCGCACGTCCACGACGTGCCCCGTCACCGCCGCCGCGGCTGCCATCGGCGGGCTCATCAG
>JBGPEO010000053.1:0-14912 GCA_041482895.1 Candidatus Dormibacteraceae bacterium
CACTGGGAAGTGTCCGCGAGTCCTCGCGGACGGCACCGTTCCGTGTGCCGGCCTCGTGCTCTCTCTGCCGCGGCTGATCCGCGGAAGCGCCGAATGGCACATCCCCTTCGGGTATCAAACCTGCCTGCCGGGTAGCTATGACGTCTTCCGTCAGCCCGCATTCACACACTCTCCTGCTGGCGGCGCAGGCTGAAGCCGATTCATCAGTACACGGCTCGGGACCTAGTGCCTCGCAATGCCGCGGTCACCAGGCCCTGCCAGGCCGGTAGCATCGCGGCCAGCGCCTCCGTCCAGAGTCCCCGCACCTGATCCCACTCGTCTGCGCTCAGCATGTCCTCGGCCATCTCCACCGATGACGGCGGGCCGATGGCGGTCATAAGCATCGCCTCGAGCTTTGGCGCCGGCGCCAGCGTTGTGGCCAGGCACGTTGGAACACAGTTGGGCTGGCAGGTCGTCAACCGCGCCATCCCGGTGGAGGTGGCCCAGCGGCTTTCACGGCCGCTCGAAGAGGCTCTCGCCCACGATGAGCGGATCGAGAGCGGCCTGAGCAGCCTCTTCTCTAGATGGGCGATCTGGCTGGCGCCAATGGCTGGCGGAGAGCTGCCGCCGGAGGCGTTGGCCCGCGAAGACATCTTCAAGGCGCAGACCGAGGAGGTCATTAGGGGCTTGGCGGAAAGATCGAATGCTGTCGTCGTAGGCCGCGCGGCCGCTTTCGTTCTGGGTGACCGCCCCGACGCTCTGCACGTCCGGCTCGACGGGCCGCTGGGGGCGCGCGTCCGGCAGGCAATGGCAGCGCTAGGCATGTCCGAGGACGAGGCTCGCCGCGCCCTGTGGCAGACGGATCGAGCCCGATCCCTCTACGTGCGTCATTTCTATCACCACGACTGGGCAGACCCGAGCGTCTATCACCTGATCATCAACAGCACGGCGCTTCCACTCGACACATGCGCCAAGCTTGTGCTCGAAGCTGCCGAGACGCGCTTCCGAGCCAGCCCTCAAAGCCATTGATCAAGCGAAACTACTGCAGCGCACCGCCTCAGGTGTCTGATCGCGATCCTTCCCGCCCAACGAGCGACAGGTCGATGCAGGACGGGTCGCAGAGTCCCGTCGAGGCCGGCGGGCGCGCGCTAACCGCGCCAGATAGCGACCGCCTCGCTGGCCTGACGATAACCTATAAGGAGCGCTGGATATGAACGAGACAGAAAGGGTTGGAATTACGCCCAAGAGTTGGACGGCACAGCGCCATCGCGGCGTGTTGCACTTGGGCAAGCGCTGGTATGTGGTGACGGCCGACATCGAGGAGGCCGGGATTGCAAGTGAGCGGGCCGCTCGGCACTCATCTCCCCATCGCCGCCCTTCAGCCTCCAAGAGGCAAGCGGGGAATACTCGCCTCCCTCCGTCACTTTGGTTGCCATTTTTGCTTTGCTCCTTGTTTGTGGTCCTGTGCATCCGTCTAATTCGGATACCGTCATCTTCCCCGTAAGAGCTTTCGAGCGGCAGGGTCATCGGGCCTTGTTCGGTCGTGACCGATACCCCCAACCGGTAGGGCCGAACGGCCTACACAGTGATAGGTGGTGAATCCGGATGGTGGCGAGTGGCCAGGAATTGGTCCCGGCAGCCGATGGAGCAAAAGTGAAATGCGCTTCCATCGATTTCGACGGTGGCGGCCGCCTCGGTCGGGTCGACCTCCATTCCGCACACCGGATCAACCGCCATCTCCGGCTGGGGAGCGCTGACCTCTACGAGAGGCTCCGTTACCGCGGCGGGTGCCGTAACAGCTGGCGACTGCTGCTTGAAGCGCCGGAGACGGTTGGCGTTGGAGACGACCGACAGTGAGCTGAGCGCCATCGCGCCGGCCGCGATCATTGGACTCAGGCGCAGGCCGACGAACGGGTACAGCGCGCCGGCCGCGATCGGGATCCCAACCACGTTGTAGGCGAATGCGAAGAACAGGTTCTGACGGATGTTGCGCATGGTCGCCCGGCTGAGCCGAATCGCGGTCACCACTCCTGTAAGGGCCCCCGAGATCAGGGTGATGTCCGAGGATTCGATTGCAACATCGGTGCCGGTGCCTATCGCCATCCCGATGTCGGCCTGGGCGAGCGCCGGCGCGTCGTTGATGCCGTCGCCGACCATGCCTACGCGCCGGCCCTCAGCCTGCAGCCGCCGCACCTCCGCCGCCTTGCGGTCGGGGAGGACTTCGGCCAGCACGCGCTCGACGCCGACCTGGCGCGCTATCGCGCCCGCGGTGCGGCGGTTGTCGCCTGTCATCATGGCCACCTGCAGACCGAGGCCTCGCAGCGTGGCCACAGCCGCGGCCGATTCATCTTTCACTGTGTCAGCAACCGCGAGCACACCCGCCGCCCGGCCGTCGATGGCGACCAGCAGCGGTGTCTTGCCGTCGCCCGCCAGACGTTCCGAGACCTCGGTCAGCGTTGCCAGCTCGACCCCCGCGTCCTGCAGCAGGGCCGGGTTGCCGATCAGCACGCTCTGTCCAGCCACCTCGGCGCGAATGCCTTTGCCCGTTACGGAATCGAAGCCGCGGGGTTCGGCGAGCACCAGCTCTTTGTCTCTTGCCCCCGACACCACCGCCGCTGCCAGCGGATGTTCCGACGGGCTCTCGGCGGATGCCGCGAGGCGCAGTAGTTGGTCGGCTGTAAAACCGCCCATGGGGATGACATCGGTGAGGGCCGGCTTCCCGCGGGTGATGGTCCCGGTCTTGTCGAGAACGATGGTGTCGAGCTTCTGGGCAATCTCCAGCGCCTCGGCGGAGCGCACCAGAATCCCCTGCTCGGCTCCCTTGCCCGTCCCCACCATCACCGACAGTGGAGTGGCGAGGCCAAGGGCGCAGGGGCAGGCGATGATGAGCACCGCCATCCCGCTGACCAGAGCAGACGTGAACGCCGGCTGGGGCCCGAACACGAACCAGGCGACGAAGGTCCAGGTCGCGATCAGCATCACCGCGGGCACGAAGAAGCTCGACACCGTGTCGGCCAGCCGCTGGATCGGCGCCTTGGATCCCTGAGCCTGCTGGACGAGCTTGATGATCTGGGCCAGCATCGTGTCCCGACCTACCTTGGTGGCGCGGAACCGGAAAGCCCCGGTCTGGTTGATCGTGGCGCCGATGACGATGTCGCCAGCCCGCTTGGTGACCGGGATCGGTTCGCCGCTGACCATGGACTCGTCGACGGAGGACTGGCCATCGACCACCTCGCCGTCGACGGGAACCTTCTCGCCCGGACGTACGGCGATCACGTCGCCCACCATCACCTCCTCCACCGGGATGTCCGCCTCGACGGAGTCACGCACGATGCGGGCGGTCCGGGCCTGAAGGCCGATCAGCTTGCGAATGGCCTCGCCCGTGCCCGCCTTCGCCCGGGCCTCGAACAGGCGGCCGAGCAGGATCAGCGTGATGATCACGCCGGCGGCCTCGAAGTAGACATCTCGGAGTCCGGCCGGCAGCAAATTGGGGACTATCGTCACGAGCAGGCTGTAGCCAAATGCGGCCGAGGTGCCGATCGTGATCAGCGTATTCATCTCGGCCGACCGATGGACCAGGCTCAGCCACCCTGTCTTGTGGATCGGCCAGCCCGAGTAGAGCATCACCGGGGTGATGAGGGCAAGCTCCACCCAGTGGTTGGCCAGGATGCCAACGGAGACGAAGCGGCCGGCCATGACCGCGAACAACACCGGCACGGTCAGCACTGCCCCGATCCAGACCCTTCGCGTGAGATCTCTGATCTCCGCAGTCCGCTCCGCCTGCTCAGCGTCCTCGGACTGCGGACCGATCTCTGGGGAAGCAACCGGCGCCTCAGTCGTCGGCGCCGGCTCTGCTGTGACATGTGCGGCGGCGCCGTTGCCGTCGGGCGCCTCCTCGACCAGAAGGGTGCCGTGCACCATGTTCATCCCACACGCGAATCCGAACCGGCCCACCCGGTCTGGCATCAGCTCGACCGCGGTCTGCGCGTAAGCCGGCAGGGAACGGTTGAGCGCGAAGTCCGGAAAGACCACGCGGGAGGTGCATTCGCCGCTCTCCTGGCGGTCGAAAACGATGCGCAGAGGGACTCCCTGGCGCACACGCACGAGGTCGGGGGAGTAACCGCCCTTGACTGTGACCTTAACTTCTTGCAGGTTGCCGACCAGCTCGGCCGAGCGGGCCTTTTTGGGCCCGAAGAAGAACCAGACAAGAAGCGCGCTGAGCACCACCGCAACGGCGACCACCACGAGGTCGGGCGTGCTCACGGCTTCTCCACTTTAGTCGGAATATCAGCCCCTGACGAGGCGCTCAATCGCCTCGTTGAGCTCGCGAATCTTCTCGCCGCCCTTACCCGCATGCACAGCTTCGACCACGCAATGCTGGGTGTGATCCTGGAGCAGCAGCAGGGCCACAGCTTCGAGCGCCGCCTTGATAGCGCTGACCTGGGTCAGGACATCGATGCAGTAGCGGCCTTCGTCGACCATCTTCTGCACGCCACGAACCTGGCCCTCGACGCGCTTCAGACGGGCCTGCACCTGCTCCTTGTGCGTCTTGTAGCCGGGCATTTCTTGAGTATACCCCTTGGGGGTATTCGCTTGTTTCATTCCAGTCTCCACCTCTTCAACAGACTTACGCGCCGAGGTCCTTCGTCTGGATGAAGTCGCCGTGCCAGGTGTGGTACCAAGCCTGACCGGAGTAACCGTTGATCGAGAGCATGCCGGCCAGCTTTCCGGCCTTGGCAAAGTCGACGGTGTAGTAGCCGTAGAAAGGATCGGGGGAGTTGGCGGTGGCGCCCGATTGATTGGCGTCGAGCCAGCGCTGGGCGATGTCGCGCGCCTGGTCGGAGGTCACAGACATCGGGCCCGTGCCGGCGACGCCGAAGTTGCCCATCATGCCGCCAGACATCATCCGGCCCGGCATCATGCCGTATTTTGTGTTCCACATCATGTTGGCCGGCTCGGGCATCGTGCTCCCGGTCGACTTGTTGATCAGGATCTCGAAGGCTCCGATGCCGGTCGACTTCTCGCGGATCGATGCGTAGTAGTTGTTGCTGAACTCGATCACCTCGTCGACAGCGAGGCCGCCGCCCGCGTATGAACCAGCCACACTCTGGGCGATCGTGACCGCCTTGTCGATACCGATGTTCTGGTTCCCACCATTGAACAGGCTGCCCATCATCCCGCCCATCGACCAGCCGTTCGGTCCGTTGGCCACGCCGGCAAGGCCGAGCAACAGCGAGGCTGCGATGGCGGCGATACCGACCATTAGAAGACTGCGTTGCCTCATGGCACTAACCCTGGAGCGCCTTGCGCACCTTCTCGAACTCGTCCTGGGAGATCTCCCCGGCAGCCAGCCGGCGCCTGAGAACCTCGACGGCCTGGTCGCCGCCCCTCGGACCTGAAATGCCTCGAATGACAACGATCGCCAAAGCGATGATACCGCCCCAGAAGAGCACCATCATTCCGCTCATCCAGAGCCAGCTCCATCCGTCCGTGTAACCCCACATCATTTCAATCAACCTCCTAGGTTTGTACACCCACCGTACATGCCGGTTGATTGGTGACCGAGGGCCAATGGTCCCGAGCTGCTAAGGCGATAGACCCTATGGGGGTATTGGGAAGCCGTCGCTCTGGAAGCGAGACCGACAGGTCGCCGCTATCGCTGGTCGAGCTCCCTTCGCAGTTGAGCGATGAGGTCGGCTACCTCCTTGTCGGACGGCAACTGGCCCGCTGCTTTCAGCTTCCCCACTACGATGCCGGCGGCAAAAGTCGCGATCGGCGCGAACTTCCTTTCACTCGTGTGCGCAACCGTGCCTGCCAGCGCCAAGATCTCCGCCGCGACGCCAGCTTCGATCACCGGAGCCTCGATCTCCAATCCGTGCGCCTGCGTCAAGCGCCTCAGACGTAAGCCCAGGTCGGAGAAGTACTCGTGCATGTCGGCCGGCTTTTCCATCGTGATTTCACCTCCCGCAAAGTCGGCGCTCGAACGTCGTCGCCTTGGACCATCGCATACCGGGCGCTGGCGCGACGCTTAGCGGGCCGGCCCGCCCTTCCCGCCGCGACGCCGGAGATCGACTTCTACGACATCCGCCGCCCACGCCGTCCACCGCCCCAGCCCGGTGGCAGGGTCGGCAGAGCCTAGGGCGTCAGCGAACTTCGGCAACCATGCCGCAGCGTGGCCGAGGAACCAGAGAAGTCGCTGGCGACGTGCGACGCCCTCCTGATCGCCGGTCGCTCGGCCCGAGACGACGGCGAGGAAAGCCATCTCAACCCCGACGTGGTCGGGTGCGGCAAGCCGCGTGCCGCCCGGCCCCGCTCTCTCTCGGTCCCAGACGAGCCAGCCGGTGAACGCCTTCGCTGGGGACGCGCGGATCGTGTCGCAATCACGCACGTAACCGGCGACGGGATCGAGGCCTGGAAAGAGTACGACGTCGGGTGGAACGCCCTCCACGATGCAGGGACCGAGGGCTCACATCACGCCGGTGTGGCTCGCTTCCTCCAAGACCACCACGTCGAGGCGGTGGTGGCGAACCACATGGGCATGCCCATGATGCACATGCTGGAGCGGATGGGAGTGAAGGTCTGGCTGGGAGCAATGGGCGATGCGCGGTCGGCCACGGCGGTTGCGATCAGCAGCCAATCAAGCTGAACCAAGCACATCCAGAGATGGGCGAGGGCGGCGCTAAGCTGTTGGGCGGGCTATTTGGCAAAGCGGAAACTGGTCACGACGCCCCGAACAACCGCAGTCGCCGTCTCGACCGGAACAGATATGAACAGGAGGTGGATGCTGTAGCAGCGACCGTTCCATGCAATCTGCAGGACGTACTCCGACGCTGTCCCGCCGGTCGCAGACTGCGGGTTCGGTGGTACAAGGGGGCTTGACGTCCATCGATCGTGACCGTTGAACTGGATTCGCCCAGGTTCTCATGGCCGCAGACTGAGGGCTCATCCAAATCCATGGACGTCGACCGCACGCACGGGGGTGGCCAATGACTCGTCGATTCCGATTCGGCATCTGCACCGACCAGAACATGACCTGGGAGAAGAACGTCGAGCGGTGGCAGCTATTCGAGCGGCTTGGCTTCGAGAGCGCCTGGGTCTGCGATCACCTCGTTCAGCCTAGCCGCCCGCAGGGACCGTACTTCGAGGCGTGGTCGTTGCTTGGTGGCCTTGCCGCGCGGACTGAGAAGATCCGGATCGGGGTGCTGGTGACGTCCAACACTTTCCGCCACCCATCTGTCCTCGCCAAGATGGCAGTCACCGTCGACCACATCTCCAACGGCCGGCTAGAGGTCGGGCTCGGAGCCGGATGGTACGAACCGGAGCACGAGATGTTCGGAATTCCCTTTCCGGAGACCAGGGAACTGGTCGCGCGTTTCCGCGAGGCGGTCCAGGTGATCGACTGCCTCATGCGGGAGGACACCAGCTCCTTCGCAGGCTCGTACTACCAACTGAGGAACGCCCAGTCGCGCCCGCCCAGTATCCAGAAGCCGCGCCCGCCGCTGGTGTTAGGTGCGTTCGGGCCGAGGATGCTCAAAATCGTCGCCACGTACGCGGACACCTGGAATGCGTTCGGGACCCCAAAGGAGATGCGCGAGCGCAATCAGATGCTCGATGACTACTGCCGCGAGATCGGGCGCGAACCGGACACGCTGGACCGCTCCCTTTATTACTGGGTGCCCACGACGGACGCTGACCCCTGGGTATCGAAACAGGCCTTCTACGATGTGATCAACCCTTATATCGAGGCGGGCGTCAACCAATTCATCCTTGATCAGCCTCGCGACGACCAGTTCGACATGCTGGAGTGGGTGGCCGCCGAGGTGCTGCCGCAGTTCGCGCGCCAGATACCCCACACAGTCGAGACGGCAGCGGCCGGTCAGATCGACACCTCGGACTGGAAGAGGCCCCAGGACCACCTGTGAGCCGCCCGCTAGGGGTCGCTTTCGAGCTCTGAAGCGGGCGTTCAGCCCTGCAGTGTCTTTCTCGCCGCCGTCAGCACCCGCTCCAGCGACGGTAGGTAATAGTCCTCGAGGGAGGCGGCCGGGTAGGGTACGTCGAACGCCGCCACCCGGGCGACGGGCGCGTCCAGGTCATAGAAGATCTCTTCCATCAGGGTCGCGACTACCTCTGCCCCGAAGCCGGCAGAAAGAGGCGCCTCGTGCACAACCACAAAGCGTCTGGTCCTTGCCACTTCGGTGCAGAGCGTCTCCACGTCGAGCGGCACCAGGGTACGCAGATCCACCACCGAAGCCGAGACGCCTTCCTCCGCCAACCGGTCCCCCGCTCGGAGGCAAAGCTCGACGGCGGCGCTCCACGCCACCAGTGTGATGTGCACTCCCTCGCGGACCAATGCCGCCTTTCCAAATGGAACGGTGTATGCCCCGTCCGGCACCTCGGACCGTCCGACCCGGTAGAGCCGGTCCGGCTCGCAGAAGAGGACCGGATCGGGGTCGCGGATTGCCTCCAGGAGCAGGCCCTTGGCGTCATACGGGTTGGAAGGCATGACGATCTTGATCCCAGGCGTCTGGACAAAATGCGCCTCCACAGCATCCGAATGGAACTCGGGGCTCCGGATTCCTCCTCCGAAGGGGGCACGGATCGTGACCTGGCAGTGGTACCGCCCGCGCGAGCGCTGGCGGTACTTTGCGAGCTGAGGACCGAGCTGGTGGAACCCCTGGGCGCTAAAGCCTAGAAACTGGATTTCGGCCACCGGCACCATGCCCGCCAGAGCGAGGCCCAGCGACGCGCCGATGATGCTTGCCTCGGCGAGTGGAGTGTCGACGACACGCGCGCCGCCGAATCGCTCCACGAGCCCGCTCGTCGTCCGAAAGACGCCGCCCAGCTTGCCCACATCCAGCCCGAGCACCATGACACGGGGGTCGCGCTCCATCTCCTCGGCGAGGGCGTTGTTGATCGCCTCGACGATGTTGCGCTGCGGCATGTTAGTCCGGCTGCCCAGCAAGCAGCTCGCCGCGCTGCTGAAGTACGCGCTGGGGCAAGTGCTCGTAAACGTTCTCGAAGAGGTCCTCGGGACCGGGGACCGGCGCTGCCATTGCCGCCTCGAGCGCCGTTTCGATCTCATCGCGGATCTCCTCGGTCATTTTGGCCTCGCGGCCCTGATCCCACAGGCCCAACCCGGCGAGGTACTTCTGGACCCGCTCGATCGGGTCCCGCCGGCGTGCTTCCTCGAGCTCGTCCGGGTTCTGGTAACGCGACGGGTTGTCGGTGGTGTTGTGGAAGCCCATGCGGTAGGTCACTGCTTCGATGAGGGTCGGGCCGTCGCCCGCTCTAGCCCGCTCGACGGCGGCAACCGCAACGTCGTAGACGGCCATTACATCGTTGCCGTCGACTTCGATGCCCTCGAAGCCGTATCCGGCCGCGCGAAGCGCGAAGCTCGATGTCGCCGACTGGACCCGACGCGAAGTCGAAATCGCCCACTGATTGTTCTGCAGAAAAAGACCACCGGGGCCTTCATCACGCCGGCCAGGTTGAGGGCTTCGTGGAAGTCGCCTTCGGACGAGCCCCCTTCGCCGATGTACGCCAGCACGACAGCATCCTCACCCCGGAGGCGCAACCCCCACGCAAGGCCGGTCGCGTGCGGCAACTGAGCCCCGATGGAGACCTGGCTGGGCAAGACCTTGACTCCATCCGGGATCCGGGCTGGGGCGATTTTGCCGAGGTATTGTGCCGAGATGACCTCCAGCGGAAGACCGTGGTGGACGGTCGCCATCAGCTCGCGGTACTGAGGAACCATCCAATCCCGCACTGGATCCACCGCCATGGCGGAGCCGATGATCGAAGCCTCCTGACCAGTTCCGGGAGAGTAGACGCCGAACTGGCCCTGCCGCTGGAGCGTGATCACGCGTTTGTCGTACAGGCGGGATTTCATCATCCACCTCAGCGCCGCGATCAGGAACTCCTCATCCATAAGGGACTGAACACCGGCCACGCGGGTTCCCTCCGGAGTCAGTACTGAGTGACGCTTCTGCACGGCGCTATTCTTGCTCACCCCACCGACCCTTACGATGCGGCACAGAGAAGAGGAGGCGACTTGGCAAGCAACACCGCAGCGGTAGCGCTTAGCGCTGATCGCATCAAAGCCCTGATCACGCGCGAGGAGGATGCCTTCCGCGCCGGCAGGCGGCGCTCCGACGAAGAGTGGCGCAAGGCTCGCCAGGTTGAGCCGCGCGGCGTGCCCTCCTCCCACCAGGACGCGGCGCCGCAGCCGATATTCGTCGAGCGCGGCCAGGGCAGCCGGATCTGGGACGTCGATGGCAACGAGTACGTCGACTTTCACAACGGGTTCGGGGTCATGGTCGTCGGCCACGCCCACCCGCTGATCGTGAAGGCGGTCAGTGAGCAGATCGCCAAGGGCTCCCATTTCGCGCAGCCAGGGCACGATGTGGCCGTGGTGGCGCGCAACCTGGCGCGGCGCTTCGGGCAGCCCCAGTGGCGGTTCAGCAATAGCGGAACGGAGTCGACCAACGACGCCGTCCGCCTCGCACGCGCCTTCACGGGCCGGGAGCGCCTGCTCAAGATCGAGGCCTCCTATCACGGCCACCACGACTCCCTGATGGTTTCGGTCAAGCCCAACCCCAGACTGATGGGTCCTGCCGATGCCCCAGCCTCCGTGCCGCAGAGCGAAGGCATCCCGCGCGCCGTGGTCGATCTGGTAACGATCGTCCCCTTCAACAACTTGAAAGCGCTCGAGGGAGCCTTCACCCGCCACCCGGACGATGTCGCGGCCCTGATCGTGGAGCCGGCGATGATGAACGTCGGCATCGCGCTTCCCGACGACGGGTACCTTGAGGCGGCGATGGAGATCGTCCATCGCCACGGTGCGCTGCTCATCTTCGATGAGGTCAAAACCGGTGTCACGATCGCGCCTGGTGGCGCCAGCGAGCGATTTGGGGTTCAGCCGGACATCGTCGCCCTGGCCAAGGCGATCGGCGGCGGCCTGCCGTGCGGTGCGATTGGTGGCCGTGAAGATGTGATGGCCCTGATCGATGAGAAGCGGGTGAGCCAGATGGGAACTTTCAATGGCAACCCGCTCACGATCGCGGCCGCCAAAGTCACCTTGGAAGAGATACTGACGCCGAGCGCCTATGCCCATTTCGATGCCATGGCCGACGTTCTCGAGGGCGGGCTCGAGACGGTGATCGCAGAGCACCGCCTGCCCTTCCACGTGACAACCATGGCGGCGCGAGGGGGCGTTGGGTACCTGCCGGAACGGGTTCGCAACTACCGCGACTACCTTGAGATGGACAAACCCGCCGCCTACCTCGCCTGGCTTTACCAGTGCAACCGCGGCGTGCTGATGGCGCCCGGCGCAGAGGAGAACTGGACTTTATCGGTCCAGCACAACGTGGCGGACGTCCAGCGCTATGTCGATAACTTTGCCGAGATGGCCCGCGACCTGAGGGCCTGAAACGAGCATCGGTCTTACCTGCCTATCGGTTCAGGCGCCCCGAAACCGTTGAAGCACCCACCCCTTGTCGAGATCGGACACTTGATGAAACTCAACCTCTACTTTCTTGAATCTCCACTCGCCGTTCTCCTTGACGAAGGTGTCGTTGTAGATGGCGCTCATTACAACCGCATCTCGAGGGCTCGGCGTTTCGCCCCGATCGGGGCCCACCATCGTCGCAAACTCGATCAGGTACCAGCTGCCGGTGGCCGAATGCCCGTCGGCACTCACATTGACCACCGGACAGATCATGAAATGGAGCGCCCAGACGATTTCTTTGCTGATGTTGGACTGGAACGCGTGGATGGCATCGCGGCCGCGGTAGGTGCCGAACGCGTTGCTTTCCCAAGTGGAGTCATCCACGAAGAGGCTGGCCATTCCGTCGGCGTCGTATCCGTGGTCGCAGTAGTACGCATAGCGTGCCTTGAGATTCTTGATCGCCTCGATATCCTCGAGCCTTGCGATCCTTGCCTCCAGGTCCTCGCCGGTTCGCTTGCCAGCAAGTTCACCCATCACGACTCCTCAACTTCGTGGCGGACGGTTCATGGAGCAGGTTAACCAGGTACACGGTTGTCCTGTCGCTTTGGTCGCGTCGAAATGATGTCCCGACCCGAGCACTCTGCTTCGACGTGCTTGACCCTCACCCGTAGGTTGCCTACGATCCACCCGACCGTGGCATCAACCCCGAGCCCCGCCGACGCGAGAGCAGCCCTTGTCGTCCGGGCCAAGGAGGATGGAATCTCCGAGGTGTGGGTCATCTACCACGACCTGAGCGGCCGCGCCCACGTGAGGAGCGTTCCGCACCAACGCCTGGATCGGGTCCTCACGGGTGGAGTGTCGTTCGCGCGGGCGAACATCGATTTCAACGTTCTCGATCACCAGGTGCCCGACTTTGTTTTCGGTGCCGAGACGGGCGACTTCCTGGCGGTCCCCGACCCCGCTACCTACGCGCGGGTGCCCCACCATCCGGGTGCGGCGCGAACCTACTCGTTCCTTCACGATGCCGACGGCCAGCCCTGGGCGGGCTGTGCCCGGGCCGCCCTCATTGCGATGGATGCGCGGTACCTGAGTCGCGGCCTGGCGATGCGGGTGGCCTTCGAGCCCGAGTGTTACCTGCTGGCCATGACCGATGAAGGCGCCAAGCCCGCGGCGCGAGCGAAGATGTTCTCACTCAACGCGCTTGAGAGCCAGCGCGTGCTGATGTCGCTGGTCATGACTTCCCTGGCGGAGATGGGAGTCGAGTTGGAGCAGGTGGCTCCGGAATTTGGACCGGGACAGTACGAGATCAACATCGCGCATCAGCCCCCGCTCCGAGCCACCGACGACTTGATGACGGTGAAGGAAGAACTGCGGGCGCTCGCACGCGCCGCCGGGTTCATCGCGACCTTCATGCCCAAACCCTTCGCAGGCATGCCCGGCTCAGGCCTGCATGTTCACCTGGGCGCGGAGTCATTGGAGGGGCGCAACGCCATGCAAGGCGATGGGCCCGTCGGTCTCAGCCCCCTTGGTACCTCCTTCGTCGCCGGCCTTCTCAAGCACGCTCGCGGCCTGAGCGGCCTCGCGGCGCCAACCGTGAACTCCTACAAACGGCTCCTTCCCGGGTCGTGGGCACCGAGCCACATCTGCTACGGCGGTAGCAACCGCGCCGTACTCGTTCGTGTACCTGATTCGGGCACCAAGCATGTCGAATTCCGAGCTGGCGACGGCACCGGAAACCCCTATCTCACGCTGATCGGTCTGCTCGCCGCCGGCCTGGACGGCATCGAGCAGGGCTTTCTCCTCGGCGAGCCGACCCCGGACGACGTCGGCCACCTCAGCGCGGCCGACGCGTCGGCTCGCGGACTTGAGCTGCTGCCGCGCTCGGCGCCGGAGGCGCTTGACGCCCTCGAGGCGGATAAGGTCCTCATGGATGCTCTGGGGCCGGTTATCGGCCCCGGCTTCCTGCGACTCCGGCGATCAGAGGCGGCCGCGTACCTACTCGAGGTTGGCGACTGGGAGCGCGCCACCTATCTGGAGTGGTCCTGAGCTGGCGCTCGATCTACCGCCTCAGACAACCCCGGACCTGCTCGGTCTGGCTGATTAGGAGCTGAACAGATGCTTGAGCTGAACGACCTGCCGCTGATCGACCAGCACGTTCACATATTCAAACCGGAGTCGAATCAACCCACCTTCGATCCCTTAGCAACCTTCTCGCTAGGCGGAGACTGGATCGAATTCCTCGATTCCGGCGGCCACACGCCAACTGACCACGAGAGGCGGCAGCTGACCATCAACCAGCAGCAGACGATGATCTTCCACGAGGCGATGCACGCCCTTGCCCGCTACCTGGGTTGCGAAGCGACCCCGGAAGCGATCATCGCAGCCCGCGCCGCGAAGGTTGCCGACTACCAGGCGTATGTCCGCGGCATGTATCGCGACATTAATCTCGAGTCCAACATTGTCGACCTAGGCAACCCCACGAACGTCAACCTTGAGGAATTCGAGGCACTCACGGGAGCGCCCGCCTATGGGCTCTTCCGGATCGAGATCCTGATCGGCGAGCTGTGGGACCAGCACGACAGCCTGGCAGACCTCGAGAAAGCCTTCGACGAGCGGATCAGGAAGGTCGCGTCGGACCCGAAGATCATCTCGCTGAAAACTGTCATCGCCTACCGGACTGGGTTGGACCTCCAGCCACTCACGGCCCAGGAGGTCTCGACGTCAGTAGACAGACTCAAGCGCAGCCCTGATTCTGCCGGGTTGTTCGCTAGGATCCACGTGCCTCGCTCGACCCGGGACGACGTGAAGCGGGTGCGGGATTACATCCTGTGGAGGGCGCTCGAGTTGAGCATCGAGCTGAATCTGCCTTTTCAGATCCACTCCGGGATGGGCGACCAGGACCTCGACATCAAGACCGCGCGGCCGGGGCTGCTGGCGGCGGTCTTTCGGGACGAGAGGCTTCGCCACGCGAAGATCATCCTTCTGCATGGCGCCTACCCTTTCTACGAGGAGGGGGCCTATCTGGCCACCGTCTTTCCTAACGTGTACCTCGACCTGTCCGAGTTCAACCCGATGATCGGGCCGGGCGTGGGCCGGGTGATCACTACCATCCTCGAGCAGGCGCCCTTCACAAAGGTCGTCTATTCGTCGGACGCTTTCGGTTCGCCCGAGCTCCAATGGATCGCGGGAAAAAAGGGACGCGCGGCGCTAAGTTCGTGCCTTGGCGCCGCGGTCGACGCGGGCAACCTGTCGCGGGATGCAGCGCGAACCGCCGCCCGCCTGATCCTCGCGGACAACGCACGTTTGATCTACGGCATCTGAGCTAGAGAGCCAAAGAATTCGCGCCGCCGTTGCTGTACGAAATGCCTTGCGTCGCTTTCACGCTGCGGCTGACGCAGCAATTCGTGCCAGCCATCAGACCCAACGGTCCATCCAACGCAAGGCCGGCACCAAGTGCAAGAGTCGAGACGAGCCGCTGCCGGCAGGC
>JBGPEO010000054.1:0-14740 GCA_041482895.1 Candidatus Dormibacteraceae bacterium
GATCAGCTGCCGGTTGGCGAGCTGGGCGCCGGTCGTGAGCGAGGGCATGCGGCCGTGCACGCCGTTGAACCCGTGCGCGGCCTCGACGAAGTAGGCCGGCGTCTTGGACGAGCAGCCGATGCCCGACATCTTGGCCAGCCGGTGCGGCTCGATCCCGAGCTCGTAGAGCGCCTTGATCATGTGGTTGGTGATCGAGTTGTGACCGCACCCGGCGCATAGGGTGGTGGCGGCGCCTTTATAGGCATCGCGGGGTAGTCCGACGTGGTTCAGGGTTGCGCTCATGCGGGCACGGCCTCCGTTTGCATCAGGGGTTCGGTGATGGCCGCGGCCGGGATCGGCTGGCCGTTGTAGTGGCGGATGGAGCGGACTCGATCGACGAGCATCGAGGGCAGCGCCAGCCGGACGAGGTCAAAGACCTGCCCGTCGCGGTTCTGCTCGACGACGTAAACGCGCTCGTGTCGCGACACGAACGCAGCCACCTCGTCTGAGAGGGGCAGGGCTCGCAGGCGCAGGTAGTCGACGGGCTTGCCGGCCGCCGCGAGCGCCTCCCGTGCCTCGACCACCGCGGCGTGGGTCGAACCGAACGCGATCACACCTGTGGAGGCCCCGGTGCTCTCATCGACGACTGGGGCGGGCAGCAAATGGCGTGCCGTCTCGAGCTTGCGGGCCAGCCGGTCCATGTTCCGCTGGTACGCCTCCGCGCCCTCCGTGTACCGCGCGAACTCGTCGTGGCCGGAGCCTCGGGTGAAGTAGCCGGCGGCGGGGTGGTCGGTGCCGGGAAGGGTGCGGTACGTCACGCCGTCGCCGTCCACGTCTCGATACCGTCCCCATTCGCCCGCGAGGCGCTCGAGGTCTGCCTTCGAAAGGACCTTGCCGCGGTCGAACGGCTTGTCGGGATATTTGAACTCCGGCGTCATCCAGAGGTTCATCCCGAGGTCGAGGTCCGAAAGCATGAAGACCGGGGTCTGGAAGCGGTCCGCGTAATCGAATGCATCCCGCGCGAACTCATAGCACTCCTCGACCGTGCCGGGCAGCAGCACGATGTGCCTGGTGTCGCCGTGCGACAGGTTGAACGCGAAGGCCACGTCCGCCTGCGACGTTCGCGTCGGCAGTCCGGTGGAAGGGCCGATGCGCTGGATGTCGAAGATCACTACCGGCACCTCTGCGTAGTAGCCGAGCCCCACGAACTCCGCCATCAGTGAGATGCCAGGTCCCGAGGTGGAGGTCATCGCGCGCGCACCGGCCCAGCCTGCGCCGATCGCCATGCCGACCGCGGCGAGCTCGTCTTCGGCCTGGACGATCGAGATCAGCTTCTCGCCGGTCTTGGGATCCGTCCGGAACCGCTCCGAATATGCGATCAGGTTCTCGCAGACGGATGAAGAGGGCGTGATCGGATACCAGGCTGCGACGGTGACGCCGCCCATCAGGGCACCTAGCGCCGCCGCCTGGTTGCCGTCGACGAGCACCTTGCCTTCAACCTTTCCGGTCATCGGCTCCAGGCGGTAGGGGTCTTTCTTCGAGAAGTTGTCCTGCCAGTAGTCGTGGCCGACCTTGATGGCCTCCACGTTCACCTGCACGGCCTTCGGCTTGGAGTTGAACTGGCGCTTGACGCCGTGTTCGAGCGCTTCCAGCGGGATGCCGAGCACGCCCGCGACGACGCCGACATAGATCATGTTCGCCAGCTGCTTGCGCAGCGTGTCGTTCTGGATCTTCGACTTCGCAAGCTTCGCGAACGGCACCGGGTAGTAGGTCACGTCCGAGCGCACGTCCGCTGTGGAGAACACCTCTTCGTGGATCACGACGCCCCCTGGGCGGACCGTCTTGAGGTCCTGGTGCCAGGTGCCGGGGTTGAAGGCGACCAGGATGTCGACCTTGTCAGACCGCGCCATGTGGCCTTCGGGGGTGACTCGGAGCTGATACCAGGTCGGGAGGCCTTCGATGTTGGAGGGAAACACGTTCTTGGGGGCGACGGGGATTCCCATGTGGAAGATCGCCCTGGTCAAAACCAGGTTTGCCGTCTGGCTTCCGGAACCGTTGACCGTGGCGGCCTGGATGGTGAGGTCGTTGATGATCTGCTGCGTCAATTTGTTCTTTCTGCCGCGGACACAGGATTTTACGCGCCTGCAGCAACGAGCCTCGATTCCTTAGAGTGACCACTCTGTGAAGGTCGCCATTCCGAAAGAAAGGGCCGAGGACGAGCATCGCGTCGCCCTCGTTCCCGATACGGCGGCCAAACTGATCGCGGTCTCGCTCGAGGTGAGCGTCGAGTCGGGAGCGGGCGCCGGCGCCTACTTTCCCGACGATGCCTACGAGAAGGTAGGGGTCAAGGTCGTGAAGACCGCCGACGCCCTGCTGAAGGATGCGGACGCCGTGCTCAAGGTCCAGGCGCCCGCCCCGAACGAGATCGGCCTGCTCAAGAGTGGAGCCGTCCTGATCAGCTTCCTGCAGCCAGCCACACAGGCGGACATCGTCAGGGGGCTGGCCAAGCGCGGCGTGACCGCGTTCAGCCTCGAGCTCCTGCCGCGCATCTCCCGGGCGCAGTCGATGGACGCCCTCTCCTCGCAGGCGTCCGCCGCCGGCTACAAAGCCGTGCTGCTGGCCGCGGGCCGGCTGGGGAAGTTCTTCCCGATGATGATGACCGCGGCCGGGACGGTCGCGCCCGCTCGAGTCCTCGTCATGGGAGCGGGTGTCGCCGGGCTCCAGGCGATCGCCACCGCACGCAGGCTCGGCGCGGTGGTCTCCGCATATGACGTCCGCCCGGCCGTGAAAGAGGAGGTCCAATCCCTGGGTGCGACCTTCATCGAGCTGGCGCTCGAGAGCCAGCAGGGCGAAGGCGGCTATGCACGCGAGCAGTCAGAGGAATTTCTCCGCAAGCAGCGAGAGCTGATCGGCGAGCACGTCGCGAAATCGGACGTGGTGATCACAACCGCGGCGGTCCCCGGCCGCCGCGCTCCGCTTCTCGTGACCGGCGACATGGTCAAGGGCATGCGTCCCGGCTCTGTGATCGTCGACCTTGCGGCCGAGACTGGCGGCAACGTCGAGCTGACGCAGGCCGGGAAGGATGTCGACGTGGCCGGGGTCACCATCATCGGCACGCGCAACGTGCCCTCGACGATGCCGCTGGCCACGAGTCAGCTCTTCGCGCGCAACGTCGCCAACCTGCTTCTGCACCTGGTCAAGGACGGCGCCATCACCCTGGATTTCGAAGACGAGATCACCAAGGGCAGCTGTGTGACCCACGGCGGCGAGATCGTGAACGAACGGGCCAAGCAGCTCCTGGAACCGGCGAAATGAGCAACGAGCTGCTCAACGAGCTGACCTTTTTCGTGCTGTCGATCTTCGTCGGTATCGAGGTGATCTCCAAGGTGCCGACCATCCTGCACACGCCCCTGATGTCAGGGACCAATGCGATCCACGGAATCATCCTGGTGGGCGCGATCGTGATCGCGGCGGGCGCGAACTCGCCGGTCAACATCATCCTCGGGGTGGTTGCGGTAACTCTCGCCACCACCAACGTGGTTGGTGGATTCGTGGTCACAGACCGGATGCTGGAGATGTTCAAAGGCCGGGCCGGGCGCGCGCAGGGCGCACCTAATCAATCACAGAAGCAGTCACCAGCGACCAAAGAATCGACTCCGGCCAAATGACCACCCTCATCGAGCTCGCCTACCTGGTCGCGGCGGTCTGCTTCATCCTCGGGCTGAAGCAGCTCAGCTCGCCGAAGGGCGCCCGCAACGGGAACTTCATCGCCGCCGTGGGCATGGTGATCGCGCTCCTCGCCACGCTGCCGCTGCTGCATTTCACGACCGCCGGCGTGATCATCATCGTGATCGGGGTCGTGATCGGCGCGGCGGTCGGAAGCGTCGGCGCCCGCATGGTGAAGATGACCGCCATCCCGCAGATGGTCGCCCTCTTCAACGGCGTCGGCGGCGGGGCGGCGGCCCTGGTGGCGGTGGCCGAGCTGCTTAGCTTCGGCCAGCATCCGGCCTTCGCGGAAGCCTTTCCGAGCGTCTTCAGCATCGTGATCGGGTCGGTTTCGTTCGCCGGGAGCATGGTCGCTTTCGCCAAGCTCCAGGAGCTGATGACCGGGAAGCCGATCACCTATCCGGGCCAGCAGATCGTCAACGGAATCCTGGCTGCGGCGATTCTGGGCTTCGTGATCGCAGTGCTCGCGGTCGCGTCGATCCCGTTCTCCTTCATCTCGCTGATGGTCCTTGCGCTGGTGCTGGGCGTCGCTTTCGTTCTGCCCATCGGCGGCGCGGACATGCCCGTCGTCATCTCGCTGCTCAACGCGTTCACCGGCCTCGCGGTGGCGGCCAGCGGGTTCACGCTCAACAACTTCGCCTTGATCGTCGCCGGGACGTTGGTTGGGGCCTCAGGCAGCCTCCTCACCAAGCTGTTGAGCGACGCCATGGGCCGCTCGCTGGCGAACGTCCTGTTCGGCGCCTTTGGGCAAACACAGACCGGCACTGCGGCCGCCGTGGCGGGAAAGGAAGGGCGAAGCGTCAGGTCGGGCTCGGCCGAGGACATCGGGACGCTGCTCGCGTACTCCCAGCGTGTGATCATCGTGCCGGGCTACGGGCTCGCGGTCGCCCAGGCGCAGCACGCGGCGCGCGAGCTTGCGGACGTGCTCGAGAAGCGCGGTGTCGAGGTGACGTACGCGATCCATCCCGTGGCCGGCCGCATGCCTGGACACATGAACGTGCTGCTCGCCGAGGCAAACGTGCCGTACGAGCAGCTCAAAGAGATGGACGAGGTGAATGACGAGTTCAAGAACGCCGACGTCGCGCTGATCGTCGGCGCAAACGACGTGGTCAACCCCTCGGCGCGTAACGCTCCGGGAAGCCCGATCTACGGCATGCCGATCCTCAACGCCGACCAGGCGAAGAACATCGTCTTCATGAAACGCTCGATGCGCCCCGGCTTTGCGGGCATCGACAACGACCTCATGTTCGACCCGAAGACGCTGATGTTCTTCGGCGACGCCAAAGACTCGCTGACAAAGCTGGTAGCTGCTGTAAAAGCAGCGTAACCGCGGTTCTTTCCAGGTAAATTCCAAATGGAGCTATAGGCCGGATTCACTCCGGCCGGAACCCAAGCACGCCACCTTCCAAGCACAATTCCGCGTGGCTGAGGAGGGAGGGGTTCCCGGAGGGGAGGACATCTGTCCTCCCCTGCGACTTTCTGTCCTCCCCTACGATTAAACGAGCCTCCTGCCAAGCAGCAGGAGGCTCGCGCCGCGAAGAGGGTGTGGTAACGCGAATCGTAGGCTGGGATTTTACATTTTGTTAGTGGCCGGTCCACAAATAGCCGCGCCACTAGTTGTGCTCCCTACAATGCCGGAAGTGGACGCCGGGACCATTCTCGTGATCACGGTGGCGCTGCTCACCGTCTACACCGTCGGCATCGGAGGCTCGACCGCCGCAGCAATCGGAGCGTGGGACGCGTGGCGGCGGCGTGAGCGCGGCACCCCGAACCTCGATCCGCGCCGCGGGGAGGTCGTCCTGGTCGCACCACAACTCCCGAGCGCCGTCCGCTGGCTGCGGATCGTCGGGTGGATCGCGTTTCCACCGGCGCTCGTGCTCGGCCTGTTCGCGGACCTCAGCTACCCCTGGTTGGCTCCGGTGACGGTGCTGTTGATGGTCGGGCTCAACGCCTTCTATGTCAGCGCGATGCAAGGAATCGGCGAGCAGCTGACCCTGACCACTGAGGGCTTCAGCGTCGGCCGTCCGCGCGCCGGGACCACGGTGCGATGGGCTCACGTCACCGATTTCATGGGAGCGCACATAGGACCGTTCCGAGGCATACGAATGTCGGAAGGCAGCGAGTGGCAGGACCCGAAGACCGTACCCAACGTGATCTTCTACCGGCTCAACCGAGCCCTGGTCCGGCCACGCAAGACGCCGCTGAGCCGGCTCACCGGAATGACCTACTTCGACGGTGTGATTCGTAATCGATTCGGAGTCACGACGCAGGAGCTCATGCAGGCGATGCGCACCTGCCATCGCCTTGCCCTGGAAGCCGAGGCCCAACGTCTGAGGCGGCCATCGACAGGCGCGCCGGTGAAGCCGCTCACGAATCCCGAAACTTGACCAGCCGCTCCAGCGCTTTGGTGTCGAATGGATGAGCCAACCTGACCACGAAGTGCTGCAGTCCTGCCTTGAGCCACTCGTCGACCAGCTTCGGCGTCGTCGGACCGACATTGGCCGTCCGTTCGATGTGTTTCGGATCACGGCCCATTCGACCGCACCACTCGTCCAGCACGGCGGATTTGTGAGCGAACTCGTCCGGTGGCCCCCCGCCGTTCCACATCTGGGCATGCTCGGCAACCAGCCTCAGCACCACCTTCTCGCCACCGCCGCCGATGAGGATCGGCAGCGGTCCTGCTGGTCCGGGCTTGAGATTTGAGATGCGGCTCTTGATTCGCGGCAGCGCCTCCTTGAGATCCCGCACTCGGTCCCTGGCCTCTCCGAACCTGTAGCCGCACTCCGCGTAGTCGCGCTCGAACCAGCCGGCGCCGAGGCCCAGGACGAGCCTTCCGCCGGAGAGCTGGTCGACGGTGCCTGCCATGTATGCGATCAGGTCGGGATTGCGGTAGCCGATGCACGTGACCATGGGTCCGATCTGAGGCGCGCGCGTATCGAGCGCCGCCGCGGCCAGCAGCGACCAGCATTCGAACTGGTTTCCCTCGGGGTCGCCATAGAGGGGAAAGAAGTGGTCCCAGAACCAGATGCTGTCCACGCCCAGCTCATCGGCGCGGCGCCAGGCATCGCGAAGCTCCCCGATCGTGCACTGCTGCGGATGGATCGTCACGCCAACCTTGAAGGGACGGGAGGCGCTCATCATTGTGAGATTATCGATCGACAGTGGCTGCGCACGAGGCCCGACGGGTCGAGTTCAAATCGGCAGGAGCGGATTTCTGGAAGCGTTATCACGAGTACCGCCGGCTGAGACAGAAGGAGTCGCGCCCCGACGATCCGATTCGGCCGGATGACCTCGAAGAGACGTTGATGAAGCGCGACAGCCTCTTCGACATCCAGTACCACTACGAGATCGTCGAGGACGGCCGCCTCATGAGCTGGATGTCGGGTTCGACCAGCAAGCCGGGCACACCCGGCCACGAGTCCAACAAGCACCTCTTCTGGGCCGACCTGTATGTCCGTGCGGATGCTCGCCGGCGAGGCCTCGGCTCCTCCTGGCTGCCGGTGCTGGCCGAGGTCATGGACGCGCACGGCTGCGCGGTTGTGGGCATGGGCGCCGAAGAGGATTCGGGCCATGCGTTCCTCCGGTGGCTGGGAGCCAAGGCAAGGCTCGTCGGAGCCGAGAACCGGCTGAAGCTGGCGGACGTGGATTGGAAGATGGTCGACGACTGGGTCCGCGAAGGACCAAGGCGCTCAACCGCTACGAAGCTCGAAACCTACGACGGCCCCCTGCCCGAAGCGATGTGGGACGACTACGCGCCGCAGCTGTCGAGCATGCTCAACACCATCCCGTTCGAGGATCTCGACCACGGTGAGATCATCATCACTCCCGACCACATGCGCGACTACTACGCGCGGCTGGAAATCGCCGATGAGCAGCTGCACACGATCCTGACTCGTGAGCCCGACGGCGTGATCTCGGCCATCACAGACACGAGCTGGGCGCCCCACCGGCCGACCATCGTCGAGCAGCGATTCACTGGAGTTCGACCTGACGCACGCGGCCGGGGATTGGGAAAGTGGATCAAGGCCGCCATGCTCGCCCACATCCACGAGCTTCACCCGGAGGCCGAATGGGTGGCGACTGACAATGCCGGCTCCAACGCGCCGATGCTTGCGATCAACAAGAAGCTCGGCTTCAAGCAGTTTCGTGCCGAAACCGAGTACCAGATCAGCCGCGACGGTCTGTCCGCGCGGATCAGAAAACAGCCGGCTCGAAAGCGGTAACGCCTTACGCGGCGCGACTCCTCTGGAGGCTGCGGACCAGGAGGATGATCCCGATCACGATCAGGAGCCCGGGCAGCGCCGCCTTGCCGAAGATCCCATAGTCCATCCCGCTGATGCCCAGGATCGATTCGAAGAAGACGAACCCGATCATGAAGATCATCGCGCCGATGAACATCAGGGTGCGGCCTCGCCGCAACATCGCCGGATCGCGGTCGCGCAGCGCCTGCAGGTAAAGACCCAGGCCGACGCCTCCGGGCGCGACCAGCGCCCAGGTGAAAGCCCAGCTCGCCCAGTCGCCGGTGCTGCTCTGGTACGCGAGGACCAGTCCCAGCGCGGTCACGATGCCACCCGGCACCGACGCTCCGGGGCCGCCGCCGAGGAAGCCGACCACCAGCAAGGTGAGGCCGGGGATGATCACGAAGAGCGGCCATCCGTACTGGGTCAGGTCTATGCCGAAGACCACGATGCCGAGTGCGAAGAGGCCGACCACGACCAGGACGATGCCCAGCGCGGCGCTGGAACCGCCCCCACGCGACGAGGCGGGGCGAGTCCTGGGCGCGACGTAGTGCGGCAGCAGCGGCGTGGCCGGGGCCGGCGGCGCCGGCGCAGGTTCCGACTCCGGTGCTGTGGCGGCCGCAGTTTCGATGCTCTCGGCCGGCTTTTCGACAGCCGGCTCGACCGCCTCGGCTGCGGCCTCTGTCACAACCGGCTCGCCGGCGCTCTCGGGAGCCGGCGATGACTCCTCGGTCCACTTGGGGGCGAAGATGTCGGGGCTGCCCGCCATCACGTCCCGGCCGACATGGGCCATGTCCTCTTTCGGCGCATCGTCGGCGGCGGAGGCCTGGCCCTCTTCGCTGACGGGCTGGTCGGCGCCGGACGGGGTCTTGCTCGGTCGCTTCCGCTTGCTCATGAGGGCACAGCTTAACCGGCTCCTGAGACCTCAGCCTTCTTTAAGAATGCGCCCTGCGCGCGCCCGGCCATGATGCGCTCAGCGCGCGCCCGGCGAGAAATCCGCTTCAGTCGACGAACTTGAACATCGGGTTCACCGGGCCGTGACCACGACCCACCTCCACCGACCGCTCGATCGCCCCCGTGATGAACTCCTTCGCGAGGTGCACCGACGCCAGGGCATCGCTGCCCTTGGCCAGCCCCGCCGCGATCGCCGCGGAGAAGACGCAGCCGCTCCCGTGGGTGTTCGCCGTCGCGATACGCGGCGATCGAAGCTCGATCAGCTCAGTCCCGTCGAAATAGTGGTCGATCGCCTCCTCCTCGTCGCCGTGGCCGCCCTTGACCACGGCGGCGCGAGCCCCCAGCGCGACCAGATCACGTGCGGCCTGGCGGCGATCGTCGAGAGTTCTGATCGGTCGTCCGAGGAGCACCTCGGCCTCGGGAAGGTTGGGAGTCACGACCGCGGCCAGCGGCAGCAGCAGGCGCCGCAGCGCATCGACCGCGTCATCGCGCAAGAGCCTCGCGCCGCCTTTGGCCACCATCACCGGGTCGACGACGAGATTCCTGATGTTGAAGTGAGCGATGGCGGTTACGACCGCCTCGATGATCTCGGCGCTCGAGAGCATGCCTGTCTTGGCCGCCTGGGCGCCGATGTCGAGCATCACGGCTTCGATCTGAGCGGCGACGAGCGCCGGTGGCACCTCCATGATGTCGGTCACACCGAGCGTGTTCTGCGCGGTGATGGCAGTGAGCGCCGACGTCCCGTGCACCCCAAGTGCCGCGAATGTCTTCAAGTCCGCCTGGATGCCGGCGCCTCCGCCGGAGTCCGAACCTGCGATCGTGAGCGCGACCGGCAGCTTCAAGCGGCCCTCATACGCCGCCCGGTCAAGTAAACCGCGGCCGCCACCGCCACGCTCACCAACCCGCTCACGTCTGCTCCGTGCATTGCGTTCAGGAGGCCGCCGTTGAAGAACGTCGGCGCTCCGGACAGGTTGCTGAACAGGTTGCTGTAGTTGACGAATGCAAGGCTTGTCAAAGTCCCGGCGAGCCAGGCGACCAGCGCAAGCCGAGGTCTTGGCCGGCCTTCGAAGAAGAAGAATGTGAGGAGGACGACCGCCGCCCACGCGGGCGCCCATAGATAGGTGAGGATCAGGAAGTCTTCGTACGCGAGGTGAAAATCGCTCACCACTACCGCGTACGACGCGAGCGCCGTCCCGAGGAGTCCGCAGGCCAGGGCGGTCTGCCAGCGGCGGAGCTTCAAACCCATGGCGAGCGTGACGAGTCCAGCCGTGTACACGTCGAAGTAGTTGGCCCAGACCTCCCCTAGCACGACGAAGACGAAGAACGGAACCGCGACCCACGTGGGAGCATGCCGGCTGATCACCGCCAGCAGTCCCTGGCCGGCGGCAAGTCCGGCGTCGATCGTAGGAAGGAGAAGCCCGAACAGGCCGAGCAACAGCATCGGCAGCACAACGCCCGCCATCGCCCACAGCGTGATCGCGCTCGTGGAGCTCGACTTCGGCAGGTAGCGCGAGTAATCGCTGGCGAACGGATACCACGACGCGACGAGCGCGAAGCACGTCATGAATCCGAGCACGAACGCTCCGGGGTAGTCGGAGCCGGAGACGGTGGGACCCTGGGTCCAGTGGAACTGAGGAGCGAGGAATATGAAGAGTGCGAGCGAGAGAATTGCGAACGCGATCGCTCCGTACGTCGCGAGGACCTTGATCGTTTCGTGACCGAAGATCGCGACGGCCACGCTGATCGTGGCGATCACAAGGACGAGACCGAGCGTCACCCATCGATTGCCCACGCCCAGGAGCTGAGCGCCCGCCTGTGCCGCGATCACGCAGTCGACCGCGAACCACCCGATCGCGAGGAAGAGCGTGAGCCCCGCTCCCAGATACGAACCACGCACGCCAAAGATCCGTCGCGTGTAGACGATCTGCGGCTGGCCCGACCTCGGGCCTGTATTGCTGAGCAAGCCGAGAATCACAGCCGCGGCGACGGTTCCGAGAGCGGTCGCCAGGAGGCCGTCCCACACCCCAAGCCCGTAGTAGGTCGTCAGCAGGCTCGCCGTGAAAAGGCTCGCGTAATTGACGAACGCGCCCGCCCACAGGAACATGAGCTCGCGCGGCGCGCCATGCCGCTCGGCGGCCGGGATCGAGTCGATGCCGTGGCTCTCGACTCTGCCGAACGAATCCGAATCGACCGCAAGGACTGCGACGTCGCTCATGTGTCTCCCTCCGCTGGCATTACCCAGTTCAGGTTCATGCGGTCGGCGTCAGGGCGCCCTCTCAGCCCGCCTCATCCGCTGAGGCCGAGCTCCCGCTGGACTCGATGTTACCTGGTCAACTCTCGCGCCAAGGGGCGGGCAGAAGGTAGGCGAGGATGCGGTATACCTCTGGGTTCAGCGCGAGCCCGATGTGGCTGCCTGGCACCTCGATGGCATTCACGTCGTGCCGGAGGCATGCTCGCCAGTTGACAACACCATCCGAGCGCGAATAGATGGATGTGGTCGGTACGCGTGGCGCGGCGGCGAGGTCGCGCAGGAATCGTTCCTCGACCGAAGCCGGGTGCCCATAGCGAAACACGTTGTACAGGTGCGCCGCGCGCACGCCGGCCATCGTCAGCGGATGAATGTCGAACGGGTCGTTGAGCGGAGATCCGAGCGTGATCACCTGCTCGACGAGATCGGGTTTTCTGTGCGACAGCACCTTGGCCAGCACTCCGCCACGGCTGTGACCGACGAGCGAGACGCGCGCGCCCGTCCGCCGTCGCAGCTCGCGGAGCGTATCGATCAGCGGCCTGAGCATCACTTCCGAGTACATGACGTTGAAGGTGACGCCCGCCACCTGCGGCCGGTAACCGACGCGCCGCAGCCACTGGAAGGGCGTGTGGAGCGTCCAGTCGCCGGCGAGAAAGCCCGGTATCAACATCACCGGCTTTCCGAGGCCGGGTGGGATCTCCAGGCCGCGGAAGACCGGATCGCGAATCAGTCGTAGGTATTCGAGATAGATGCGGCCCTCGAGCCACATCGGCGGAATCGGGTCCCAACGACCCAGGTGCCGGAGGTCGGGAAGGACCGACATGGCGATGCCGAGCCGGCCGCGGCGCTTGCTGTGATGAAGTTCTCGGGCTGTTGCCAAAGTTGTGCTTGAGCGCTTACTCCGTTGTGAAA
This sequence comes from Candidatus Dormibacteraceae bacterium, assembly GCA_041482895.1. GTDB lineage: Bacteria > Chloroflexota > Dormibacteria > Dormibacterales > Dormibacteraceae > Palsa-870. The sequence goes on from JBGPEO010000054.1 coordinate 12,058, forward strand.
ACTGGGATGGCTTTAGCCCGCCGCCTCGGCGGCGATTCTATACGGGCCCCACGCATTTAGCGCCGCCATGAACAAGTCCGGCGCTTCCATCATCGGGACGTGACCTACACCCTCGAGGACATCCAGGGTCCAGTCCGGGCGCCGGCGGGCGAGCTCTCTGGCCGCCTCGAGCGGAATGAGCCGGTCGAGGCTCCCGTGGATCACCAGGGTGGGGGCGCGCACCCTCGTCACCTGGAGCCAGAAACGGGGATCGGCCATGCGCAGGCCGATCGACCGGCTCGCCTGCAGGAAGGCGCGACCGTTCTGGCGTCCGAGCTTGTCTCTCTCGCTAGTGAGCCGGACGTGGGCCTCGACCACTTCGGGTGGCACGCGCGACGGATCAGCGCAGACGATGGCGAGGGTCTCATGGACCAGGCCCGCCGGACCAAGCACGCGAACGCGCCGGGCGAGCAGGATCTCCGCGAGGCCCGGAACCGTAAGCGCCGCCATCACCCCCAGCCGGGTGGGCTCGGGGCGTGTGACATGAACGCCGGGGATGGCAGGATCCACCAGGATCATCTCGTTCACCCACGCCGGATGGGCGGCCGCCTCGAGGACCGCGATGTGGCCGCCCATCGAGTTGCCCATGATCGCCACCGGCTCTCCGATCACCTTCTCGATGAACTCGTGCACCAGCTCGGCGTTGCCTCCCACGGCGGCCGAGCGCTGGAAGAGGGGAGTCTGGCCGAAGCCGGCAAGGTCGAGGGCGATGGCGTGATAGCTGTTTGCGATCTCGGGGCCGACGGCCATCCAGTTCAGCGAGCTGCCGCCCAGCCCGTGCACCATGACAAGCGGTCTGCCGGTGCCTCCGAAGTCCAGGTAGTGAATCGGCCCGTCCAGGTCCGCTGTCTTATGGCGCACTGCGTCAATCCTAGACCCGGGGGAGCGGTCTCATGACGCCTGAGGCCATTCGCATGAGGATCTCTGCGACACCGGCCGGCGATCGCCTACCCCCACGGTGGAGGCGGTCGAAGACCGAGAACGATGTGACGACCCCGATCACGTCCTCGGCCTCCTTGATCGAGCATCCCGGCCGCAGGCGGTCATCGGCGGCAAGCCTCAGCGCCAGCGCGTGGTCGGCGTCAGCTTGCCGGTCATGCCGGCCGTGGCCGGCGAGCTGCCGGTAGAGGTCCGGGTTCTCCGCCCAGGCGGCGCAGGCCTGCTCGACCCGCCGCCTGAGGTCGTCGCTCGGGTCGCCGGCTTCCACCGCCGGCGGGTCGGGGAAGATGGAGCCGGCTTCGGCGGTCAACGCCTCGAGCAAGCGGGCCTTCGACCCGAACTGGTTGTAGATCGTGATTCGAGACACGCCGGCGCGCTCGGCCACTTTTCCCATGCTCGATGCGGGACCGAGCTTGGCGACCAGCTCGCGAGCGGCGGCAAGAATGCCGGATCGCGTGCGGTCGACCTCGACCTGGCGCCGGCCCAGCTGATAGCTTCGGCGGGTCATGCTAATTACCTTAACAGACAGTCTGTTCAATTAATTAGGAGCAATTCTTGGCCAATTCACAGCCTGGGCACAGGAAGCTTGCAGCGGTTTCCGGGTAATGTCCCTTCGTCTTGGCCAAGAAGCCGCCGCGTCCCCAACCGCAACCGCACCCGCAGCAGGCGGACAGGTGGTTCGTATACGGAACCCTGCCGCTCAGGCTGTTCCTTGGAGTGACTTTCGTTTACGCGGGGCTGCAGAAGATCTCCGACCCGGGATTCCTTCAACCAGGTTCGTCGACCTACATCGGCACGCAGCTGCAGGGCTTCGTCGCCCACTCGCCGATCGGTTTCCTGATCGAGGTCTTCGCGCTGCCGGTGCCTCAGCTCGCCGGCATCGGGGTGATCGCCGTCGAGCTGGTGATCGGGCTGCTCGTCCTGCTTGGCCTCGCGACGCGCTGGGCGGCCGCCGCGGGCGCTCTGGTCAACGTCGTCTTCTTGCTTACTGCCAGCTGGTCCGTTCAGCCCTACTTTCTCGGTTCCGACAGCATCTACGCGGTCGCCTGGATCACGCTCGTGCTGGTTGGCGACCAGGGCGTGCTGACCGTGAGGCCGTGGATCTTCGGACCTCCTCAGATCGATGTCCGCGGCCGGCCGGCAACCACGGACTTGAGCCGGCGCCGGTTCCTGCTTCAGCTTGGCGGCGCTTCTGTCGCCCTGATCTGGGTGCTTGCCCTGCTGCCTCGAGCCCGGCCGTCAGTCGTGCAGGGCGCCTCGAGCAGCGCGACGCCGGCGCCCAGCCCGACACCGGTCGCCTCCCCGACCGGGATCCGGATCGGAGCGCTCGCAGACATTCAGTCGCAGGGCTCCCTCGCGTTCCAGGACCCCGCCACAGGGGATCCGGCCGTTGCGGTGTCGCTCGCGGGAGGCAACGTGGTCGCGTTCGATGCGGTGTGCACGCACGCCGGCTGCACGGTGTCCTATGACTCGAGCCAGAAGGTGCTGGCGTGCCCGTGCCACGGCGCCGCATTCGATCCGGCTAACGGGGCGGCGGTGATCGCCGGCCCCGCCCCCACACCTTTGGCGGCGATCGCCCTCCAGATCGGAACCGACGGGGGGGTGTACGCCGTCTAGCTGATGCGCTCTGCGCGCGAGCCGCTACTGCGCTCTGCGCGCGCGCCGCTACTGCGCTCTGCGCGCGCGCCGCTACTGCGCCCTGCGC
>JBGPEO010000055.1:0-14611 GCA_041482895.1 Candidatus Dormibacteraceae bacterium
AGCGCGGGCATCACGACCTCGATCGGCAACTCAGTTTTGGGTCCGGACCCTGGCGCCTTCGCGGCGGGCCCCCTGCACGACCGGGTTCCGCCCCTTGCTGTTCAGGTTGGACTGAGCCTCGCGCGTGGTCGGTAAAGAGCCGCTTGCCGTGTAATAGCGCTTGCCCGCGATCAACAGCTCCTCCGCCGGAAAGCGCGTGATGATCTCGGCCCCGTCCTTGGTCACCACCAGCTGCTCCTCGATCCGGGCCGCCGACCAGCCATCCGTCGCCGGCCAGAACGTCTCCAGCGCAAAGACCATGTTTTCCTGGATGACCTCGGGGTGGTCCAGCGAGACCAGGCGAGAGAAAACGGGTTTCTCCCAGATCGACAGGCCTACCCCGTGCCCGAGCTGCAGCGCGAACGCCGCCTCCTCGTTGGGGAAACCGAACTCCTCCGCTTTCGGAAACACCTGGGTCACCTCGGCCGTGGTCACCCCTGGCTTCACCAGCGCGATCGCTTCGTCGAGGTAGTCGCGGCAGCGCTTGTAAGCGTCGACCAGGGCGCGCGAGGCGCTGCCCACGGCAAACGTCCGGTAGTAGCAGGTGCGGTATCCGTTGAACGAATGCAGCACGTCGAAGTAGGCAGGATCGCCTGGTCGCAGCGCTCGGTCGGAGAAATTATGTGGGTGCGGGCTGCATCGCTCTCCCGAGATTGCGTTGACTCCTTCCACGAACTCAGATCCCTGCCGGTAGAGGCTGTTGGCGACCACCGCGACGCAGTCGTTCTCGCGGATGCCAGGCCTCATCGCTCCGTACAGCTCGTCGTAAGCGGCATCCACCATGCCGCAGGCCTGGTTCAGGAGGGTGATCTCGTCTTCGGTTTTGATCATCCGCGCCCTCAGCATGAGCTGCTGTCCATCGACCACCTTGATGCCGGCGTCTTGTAGGGCGAACAGGACGGGCGGCTCCGCGATGTCGAGTCCGAGCGGCTGGCCGAGGAGGCCCCGCTGCTCGAGCTCGATCTTGATCTTCTTCGCCACGTCCTGTGGCCGCCCCGCCTCGGGCGAGATCGAACCGCGAAAGGTCGAAAGGCCTGCTCTCGACCGGTCGCCCAGCCAGGGGCAGTAGAGCTGGTGATGGCGGGCGGCGGATCCAAAATCCCACAGGATCGGCTCACCGCCCTGCGGCAGGAGCGCGAAGCGGATCAGCTTGTCGTAGGCCCAGGTTCCGATTTGAGTCGCGGTCAGGTAACGGATGTTGTTCATGTCGAAGCAGAGCACGGCTCCGAGCTCAGATCGAGCCAGCTCCGCCTTTGCGCGATCCAGGCGTTCGCGGCGCAGGCGGTCGAAGTTGACCCGCTCCTCCCAGTCGACGCCCATCCGCCCGAATGTCTTGAGTCCCATGGTCAGCTCCTCTTTCGACACAGGTTTATCGCCAGCTCGGCCACCCTTTCCGCCGTCGGCACTGTCAGGTCCTCCAGCGCGGGCGAGAACGGCACCGGCACGTCCATCGCGCCCATTCGCTTCACCGGCGCATCGAGGTGATAGAACGCGCCTTCTGTGATCACAGAAGCAATCTCCGCGGTGACCCCGTAGCTCTGATAACCCTCGTCGATCACGATCACGCGGCCGGTCTTGATCGCCGAGCCCACCAGCGTTTCGACGTCCAGCGGCACCGTAGTGCGTGGATCAATCACCTCGGCCGAGATGCCTCGCGTGGCGAGGAGGTCGGCAGCGGCCAGCGCAACATAAACCATGCTGCTCGTGGCCACGAGCGTGATGTCTTCGCCCAGCCTCTTCACGTCTGCCTGGCCGAAGGGAATCGTGTAGTCGTCCTCCGGCACGCCGCCCTTGATCGTGTAGCTCAACTTGTCCTCGAAGATCACCACCGGGTTGTCGTCTCGAATCGCCGTCTTCATCAACCCCTTCGCGTCGTACGGAGTTGCCGGCAGGGCGACCTTGAGACCTGGAATATGACTGACGAGCGCGTGCAGGCTCTGGCTGTGCTGCGCTGCCGAACGCCGCGTCGCGCCCAGCGTCGTGCGGATTACCAGAGGCACCTTGAGCTTGCCGCCTGACATGTAGTGGACCTTGGCCGCCTGGTTGGCGATCTGGTCGAGGGCCAGGAAGAGGAAGTCTCCGAACATCAGGTCGACCACCGGCCGCATGCCGGTCATGGCAGCGCCCACGCCTACCCCAGTGAACCCGGCCTCCGAGATTGGAGTGTCGATCACGCGGTCCGGGCCGAACTCCTTCACCAGGCCGCTCAAGACCTTGAAGGGCGTGCCGGCCTCCGCAACGTCCTCGCCGAGGATGAAGACACGCGAATCGCGCCGCATCTCCTGGGCCAGCGCTTCGCGCACGGCCTCGGCCATGGTCAGCTGGCGCTGGCCGACCTGCGCCTCAGGCATAGACATCGGTCGCGACCTCTGAGCTGTCGGGGTACGGCGCCTCGATGGCAAACCGCGCGCCGTCCTGGATCTGCGTGCGGACCTCTTCCTCCAGGCGGTCGAACGCGACCGCGTCGGCGACGCCTTCAGAGATGAGCGCCTGGGCGAGGATCTTCAACGGGTCGCGGTCGTCCGCCCAGCGCCGCTCCTCGTCCTTGGAGCGGTAATAGGACCGATCCACGTCGCCGACATGGTGTCCTCGCTGCCGGTAGGTTCGACACAGGAGGAATGAAGGACCGCGCCCCGCCCGAGCCTCCTTGACGAGCGCCTCGGCGGATTTGAAGACCTCGCGCACGTCCTGGCCATCGGCTTCACGGAACGGGATTCCGAAGGCCGCCGGCCGCGCTGCGATCTCACCGGCGGTCGTCTCCAGGTAGTGCGTGTATTCGTTGTAGAGGTTGTTCTCACAGACGTAGATCACGGGCAGCTTCCAGAGGGAGGCCATGTTCATGCACTCGTACAGAACGCCCTGTCCGAGGGCGCCTTCACCGAAGAAGCACACCGCGACCTGGTCAGTGCCACGCTGCTTGATCGACAGCGCGGCGCCGGTGGCGATGCCGACGCTGCCTCCGACGATCGCGTTGGCGCCCAGGTTTCCCTTCTCCTGGTCGGCGATATGCATGGAGCCGCCCTTACCCCTGCAGTAGCCGGCCTCCTTGCCCAGCAGCTCGGCGAACATCATGTCGACCCTCGCCCCCTTGGCAAGACAGTGCCCGTGGCCGCGGTGCGTGCTGGTGATGTAGTCGTCGTCGCGCAGGGCTGAGCAGACTCCGACCGCCACGCCCTCCTCACCTATATATAGGTGAGCGAGGCCGGGCATCTTGGCGCTCGTGTAGAGCTCGTTGACCTGCTCTTCGAACAGTCGGATCTGCAGCATCGCGCGGTACATTGCAAGCGCCTGGCCGTCATCGGCCGATGTCATCGTGAACGCCCATCGGCGGGTTTGTCGCTCAGCCCGTCCGCAACCACACGCGGATCGGGCTCGAGCTTGAAATCGGCGCCCCAGGCTGCGAGCTGCAGGAGGCTTGCGAAGTCCTCGTCGCCCAGCCCGTTTCCGATGAGGTTCATGACGATCTGGTGGACCAGCGCCGACACGGGCATCGGTACGTTCATGCGCCGCCCTTCCTCGAGGCCCAGCTCGAAGTCCTTGCGCAAGAGTTTGCCGGTGAAGGTCGGGGTGAAATCGAGGTTGACGAACGCCGGCGTCTTGTAGCGGCTGAACGTAGAGCCCATCACGCTTCCGTTGAGGAACTCGAGGTAGTCGGCGCGGGAGATGCCGCCGCGCTCGGCAAGGACAGTGGTCTCGGCCAGGATCTGAGTCACCACTCCAAGCACGAGGTTGTGACAGATCTTGACCAGGCGCGCGGCTTCGCCCTCACCCACGTAAACGACGCTCGTCCCGAGCATCTGCAGGTAAGGAAGAGAAATGTCATAGGCGTCGCGCGGCCCCGAGACCGCCATCGTCAACTTGCCCGCGCGCGCCACCTTGGCGTTGCCGCTCACCGGGGCGGCCAGGAGCGCCGTGCCCAAGCGCTCGGCCTTCGCTCGTATCTCGCGCGACACGGCCATGGATACAGTCGACGTATCCACGACGACCCTCGGCGCGGGTCCGCCGTTGGACAGCAGACCTTGCGGTCCCGCCATCACCGAAGCGAAATCCGGTGAATCGGCGACTGACACCATCACGATGTCGCAGTCGGCGAGATCGACGGGGTGATCGACGACGCGAGCGCCGAGCGAGGTCAGCGGTTCGGCCTTGCTCCTGGTGCGGTTGTAGACGGTGAGGTCACAGCCACCCTGGAGCAGCCGGCTGGCGAGCGCGTAGCCCATGCGGCCGGTCCCGATCCAACCCAGCTTGCGATCAGATGCCTTCACGTAGTTCCCCTCAAGCTCCACGGCCGGGCGCAAACGTTTGCGCATCTTTCCATAATCTACTCGCCAACACCGCGGGACGCGTGGACGGCCGCCCGCTCCTCCATCCCCGCGGCGCTCGATCCGCGGACCACGAGCTCCGGCGTGTAGACGACTCGCTTTGGCGTGACGTGACCCGTGTCGATCTGCTCGAGCACCACGCGCGCTGCCGCGCTGCCGAACTCATGTATCGGCACGTGCACAGTGGTCAGTCCGGGGATGAGCCTGGCAGCCAGCGGAATGTCGTTGTAGCCGACGATCGCGAGGTCTTCCGGCACTCGCAAACCGAGTCGCCGGGCGACGGCGTACGCGCCGACCGCCACCATGTCGGTCACCGCAAAAACAGCGGTTGGCGGCTCTGGCAACGCGAGCAGGCGTTCCATCGCCCGGATGCCGCCTTCCTCCACGAAGCCTGATTCCGGCTGAAGCTCGGGTCCTGCCGGCAGCCGGGATTCGGCCATCGCCGCCTGGTATCCGCGGCGTCGCAGGACGCCGGTGCTCACGGACGACTGGCCGGCCAGATGGCCGATTCGAACGTGGCCGGCGCTGATCAGGTGCTGCGTGGCCAGGCGCGCCCCGGTCACGTCGTCCGAGCCGACAAAGGGATCCAGGCCCTCGTCGCTGAACCGATTGACCAGCACGTAGGGCACGTGTTGGTGGCGAAGCCAGCGGACGGCGGGGTCCTTGAGGAACGAGCTGGCCAGGATCACTCCGTCGACGCGGCGGGCGATCAGGCTGTGCAGGTGAGCGCGCTGGCGGTCGGGGCTTCCGTCGGTGTTGCACAGCAGCACCTGGTACCCGCGTTGCGCTGCGCCATCCTCGATACCGCGAAACAGCCCTCCGAAAAACGGGTTCGTGATGTCGGGGATGACGACCGCAAGCACGAGCGTCTGTCGGAGCTTGAGCCCGCGGGCAACCCCATTGGGCCGGTACTCGGTCTCACGCAGCAGCGCCTCGATGCGAGTGCGGGTCGCCTGCCCGATCCGCAGGCTGGGGTCCTGGTTGACGACGCGAGAGATCGTCGACGGGTGCACATTGGCTCGCGCCGCCAGCTCCTTCAGGGTCGTCGGCATGACATCAATCGCCTCATTGACATTCGTTTCCGGTGTGAATACCATAAGGCAATCGTTTGTTCAGAACAAAGATTTTTTGCCACGCAGCGTGCGGAGTAGGGAGGGCGACAGCATGCGCAGACGCTTGATTTCGGCCGGTGTGGCGGCACTGGGTTTGACGTTGGCGGCGTGCGGCGGCAGCACGACACCGACCGCGCCTGCCGCGCCGATCACAATCGGTGTTTCGATCTCGCAGAGCGGCGACTTTTCTGGCGACGGCGCGGCGCTCAAGCAGGGCTACGACCTTTGGGCTGACGACATCAACGCCAAGGGCGGCCTGCAGGGACACAAGGTCACGATGAAGTACGTCGACGACGCGAGCAGCACGCAGCAGGTCGTCACCAACTACCAGAACCTGATCACGGTGGACAAGGTGGCCCTCGTTTTCGGACCCTTCTCCAGCTTGCTGACCATCCCGGCCTCGACTGTCGTCGACCGCTATGGGTATGCATTCCCGGAGCCGGCCGGCGGTGGCCCGCAGGTCTTCACCCGCGGATTGAAGAGCGTCTTCTTCGTTCAGCCGGCGGCGGTCGAGGACAACCTCGTGAGCTACACGAAATGGCTGCTTTCGCTGCCGTCAGGCCAGAGGCCGGCCAGCGTGGCGTACGCGACGCAGGACGACCCGTTCACGCAGCCCCAGGTCGACAAGGCCAAGAGCCTGCTCGAGGCGGCCGGCGTCACGACGGCTTACTACCACGTGTACCCGGCCGAGACGACCGACTTCACCCCCATCGCCCTGCAGGTCGCCAACTCGAAGGCCGACGCGGTCATCCTCGGCACGCAGCTTCCGGATGCGGTGGCGTTCGCCAAGACGTTCATCCAGCAGCACTACAACCCGAAGACCATCATCGAGACCACTGGGCCGGACCAGGGCTCACAGTTCTCTGACAAGCTCGGCGCCAACACCGAAGGGATCATGGTCCCCGCCGGCTGGACCCCCGCCGCCACTGCCTACGGCAACGACAAGTTCGTGAGCGAGTTCATCGCCAAGTACGGTGGCAAGGCGGCCGACATCAGCGCCGACTCGGCTGAGGCCTACAGCGTCGGTCAGGTCGTGGACCAGGCCGCGGCCAAGGCAGGGAGCATCGACAACACCAAGCTGATCGCCACCCTTCACACGGGCACCTACAACACGGTCCAGGGCCCGATGTCGTTCGACGCGACGGGCAAGCCGCAGGGCGGCGTGGGCGTCTACATCGAGCAGTGGCAGGGAGGCAACGCGATCTTCGTCTACCCGTCCAGCGTCGCGTCCGCGCAGCCTGAGTATCCGAAGAAGAACTGGCAGTAACCTGAAGCGGGGACGGTGATCTTCAACCACCGTCCCCGACTGTCACGAACATGACCCTGGTCCTCGAAGCTGCCGTGCTCGGCGTCCTCACGGGCGGCGTCTACGCCCTTATGGCCTCCGGGCTCACCTTGATCTTCGGCGTGATGCGCATCATCAACGTTGGTCACGGCGCCCTCGTCGTGCTTGGCGCTTATCTGAGCTTCGCCGCCTCGCGGTCGCTGGGCCTGGATCCATTCGCGACGCTTGTCATCACCATGCCGGTCATGTTCATGCTCGGAGTCCTGCTCCAGACCGTGTTCATCCGCCCGCTGAAGACCGATCGCGAAGCGCTGTCGGTGCTGGTCACCTACGCGATCGCGCTCGGCATCGAGGGCCTGCTGGGCTATTTCTTCACAGCCAACTACGTGCAGCTTCACGCGTGGTACGACACCGCAAGCTTTCCGGTCGGCGACTTCCGCGTCACGTACGTGTACCTGTTCGGCTTCGTGCTGTGCCTGGCGATCCTCGGCGCCATGTTCTTGTTTCTGTATCGGACCACCTTCGGTGCGTCGATCCGGGCCACCATGCTCAACCGAACCGCGGCCCAGCTCATCGGGATCGACGTCGATCGTGTGGCGGCGGTGGCGTTCGGAATCGGAATGGCCACCGCGGCGGCCGGAGGCGTCGTTTTCGGCATCACGAACGCGTTCAACCCGGGCAGCCACTACGACCTGATCTCGCGGCTGCTCACCATCATCGTGCTCGGCGGACTCGGGAGCCTGCGCGGGGCGGTGATCGCGGCGCTGATCATGCTCGTCTCGGAGGACATCACCTCGGTGGTCATCTCCCCCGTTTGGGCAAGCTTCACGTTCTTCGTCATCCTGGTCGCGGTCCTGATCGTCCGCCCGCAAGGTCTCTACGGTGTGCGGGTGCGGGAACGGCTGTGAGCGCGCTGCTGCGGCAGGCCAGGGTCCTGAAGCTCGGCGGCATCATCGCCGTCTTCGCGGTCGCGCTGGCGCTGCCGGCGATCTCGCCCGATCCCGCCACGACCAACATCGCTGTCTTCACCATGATGTACGTCGGGCTTGCGACCGCCTGGAACATCATGGGCGGCTACACCGGCTACATCTCGCTCGGTCATGCGGGCTTTTTCGGCTTCGGTTCCTACACGCTCGGGCTGCTCCTCGCCCACCTCGGGATCGCCGCCGGCTACACGCCGTTCCTGCTCGTCCCGATAGCCGGCCTTGGCACCGCGGTGCTCGCGGTTGCCATCGGTTGGTTCGCGTTGCGGACGCGAGCGGCGACGTTCGTGATCGTGACCATCGCCTTCATGTTCATGCTGCAGCTGCTCGCGGAGAACCTGGTGGGGCTGACGGGCGGCGGAGGGGGGTTGAGCTTTCCCGTGCCGCCCTGGGGCGGCGACTACTTCAACACCCCCTACTACTACGCCATGCTCGCGCTGGCCACGCTGGCCCTCGCCGTCTCGTGGCGAATCCGGCGTTCGAAGTTCGGACTCGGCCTGCTCGCGATCCGCGATGACGAGGACAAGGCGCTCGCCGTCGGCGTCCCCACCCGCGCGTTCAAGCTGACTGCCTTCGTGGTGAGCGCGGCCCTGGTCGGAATGATCGGCGCCGTGTACGGCTACTACGTGACCTACATCTATCCGCAGTTCGTGGTCGACCCGCTGATCGGCATCTCGATGGTGCTGATGGTCTTTCTCGGCGGCCTCGGCACGCTCAGCGGACCCGTCCTCGGAGCTCTCATCCTCGAACCCACCCAGCTCTGGCTTGCCTACAACTTCGGCGCGACCCGGCTCTACCTCGTCCTGTACGCCGCGGTCTTCCTGGGAGTGATCCTGCTGCTCCCGCGCGGCATCGTCCCGTCGGTGATGGAATTGATCGAGCGGCGGAGGGCACGTGCCGGGCCGTCCGGATCCACGCCCGCAAAGGTGGCGGCGCGATGAGCCTGCTCCAGGTCGACGGGCTCTGCAAACGCTTCGGCGGTGTGCTCGCGGTCGACGATTGCTCGCTCTCGGTCGCGCAGGGAAGCATCACGGGCTTGATCGGGCCAAACGGTTCCGGCAAGACAACCGTCTTCAACCTGGTCACCGGATTCATCCCGAAGGACAGTGGAAGCGTGAGCTTCAAGGCCAGGCCGATCGACGGCCTCGGACCCGACCGGATCTATGGGCTTGGCATCGGCCGCACCTTTCAGCTCGCCCGCATCTTCCCTCGCCTGACCGCGCTGGAGAACATGCTGGTCCCGGTGAGGCGCAGGGGTCTGCGCGCTCTGTTTTCGCGTGCCGATTGGGGTCACGAGAAAGCCCGCGCGATGGAGATGCTCGAGTTCCTCGAGATCGCCCATGTCGCCAACCTCATGGGCGGCGCGCTGTCCTACGGGCAGCGCAAGCTGCTCGAGCTGGGCGCCGTGATGATGGCGGAGCCGGAGCTCGTACTGCTCGACGAACCGGCCGGCGGCGTCAACCCCGCCCTGCTCGAGAGGATAGGCGACCGGATCCGCCGCCTCAACGAGCGCGGGATCACGTTCCTGCTGGTCGAGCACAACATGAGCTTCGTGATGAACCTCTGCACCGAGGTCGTTGTCCTCCATCGAGGACGGCCGATCGCAACGGGCACTCCGGAGGTTGTGCGCAACGACCCGGCCGTGCTCGACGCCTACCTGGGAGCCTGAGGTGGGCGCTTTCCTGGAGCTCGAGGGGGTTCGGGCCGGCTACGGCGGCGGCGACATCCTTCAAGGGGTCGACCTCACCGTCGAGGAGGGCAGCCTCACGTGCATCGTCGGCCCCAACGGCGCCGGCAAGTCCACGGTGCTGCGCGTCATAAGCGGCTTGCTCCGACCGAGCGCGGGCTCGGTCCGCTTTCGAGGTGAGTCGCTTGCCGGCCGGAGCCCGCGCGCGATTCTCGCTCGGGGCATCGTCCAGGTGCCGCAGGAGCGAAGCCTGTTCCCGACCATGAGCGTTTGGGAGAACGTCAGGCTCGGCGCGTTCACCGTCCACGATCGCCGGCTGGTCGAGAGGCGGATGGCAACCGTGTGCGAGATGTTCCCCCTCGTCTCCGAGCGACGGCAGGAACCTGCCGCCTCGCTCTCCGGGGGACAGCAGAAGCTCGTGGAGTTCGCTCGCGCCCTCATGCTCGACCCCGCCCTGCTCATCCTCGACGAGCCTTCGATGGGGCTGGACCCCAAGACCCGCACCCTGGTGTTCAACACGGTGCGCGACATGAACAAGGCTGGACGCACGCTTCTGCTCGTGGAACAGAACGCGCGATCCGGTCTCGGCATCGCCTCGCACGGCGTCGTGATGGAAACCGGTCGCGTGCGCCTCGAAGGCCCTGGATCGGAGGTGCTGAACAACCCGGAGATCGGCCGGCTGTACCTGGGAGCGACCGCGTGAGCGGTTACGACGTCATCTTCGCGGGTGCGGGGCACAACAATCTCGTCACCGCCGCGTACGCAGCACGGGCGGGCTTTCGCGTGCTCGTGCTCGAGGGCGCGCCGCGCATCGGCGGGAACACGACGTGCGAGGAGCTGACTCTCCCTGGCTACATCCACGACCCCTGTGCCACCGCGCACAACGTCATCCAGAGCAACCCCTTGATGCGCAACAACGAGCTCGAGCTCGACCGATATGGGCTGAAGTACCTCTACCCCGACCCGGTGTTCACCATGCCGTTCTCAGACGGCGCCTCGATCACGATGTGGCGAGACCTGGATCAGACGTGCGGCGAGCTCGCTCGATTCTCGCCGGCTGACGCGAAGGCCTACCGAGAGCTGCTGGCCGATTGGGAGCTGATGGCCCCGGTGATCAACGCCGAGCGAGCCGCCCCTCCGCGCCCGCCGGACGAGGTCGACGCAATGACGCTGCAGAGCAGCCTGGGCGAGGAGATGCTTGCGATCCGGCGAGCCACCGCGCTCGAGATCATCAAGCAGCGTTTTCGCGAGGACCACGTGCGCGCGTTCTTCGCCTGGATCGCCTTCATGACCCTGCACCCGCTGGACGAGCCGGAGACCGGCACGATGGCGTTTTCACTCGCAGCGGGTCGCCAGCGCTTCAGCTGGATCCTGCCGGAGGGCGGTTCGATCCGGCTGCCGCTGGCCCTGGCCCGCGTCATCGAGGAGAACGGGGGCACGGTGCTGACCTCGAAACGGGTCGTGCGGATCGGGGTCGAAGGTGGACGCGCGACCGAGGTCGAGACCGCGGACGGCTCGACTTATGAGGCAAGCCAGGCGATCGTCTCGACGGTCCACGTCAAGCACCTCGGCGCGCTTGTCGGCGAGGAGAACCTTCCGGCCGCCTTTCGAGCCGGGGTCGACCGATGGCAGCCGAACCTGACGATGTTCGCGACGCACTACGCGCTGAGCGAAGCGCCGCTGTTCAACACCAACCGCAGGGCCGAACCCAGCGTGACGGCCGGCGTGCTCGAGTCGCTGGACGCCTACGAAGCGATGCTGCAGGGCTACCGGTCCGGCCGCATCGACCTCAAAGAGCCCGTCTTCCTCGCGCTGACGCCCAGCGTAATCGATCCGTCACGGGCGCCCGCGGGCCGGCACACGTTCAAGGTCGTCAGCTTTCTCCCGTACGAGCTGGCCGAAGGGCCCGAGCACTGGGACGAGGTCAAGAACGATGTTTCGCAAGTGCTGTTCGAGCGGCTCGCGCGCCTGTCTCCGAACCTTTCGCGGCGAATCGTGCTGGGCGAGCACGTCGACAGCCCGCTCGACCTCGAGCGCCGGAACCCGGCCAACTGGCGGGGCTCGTGCCATGGTGGCGCCAACTCTCCCGAGCAGAGCGGGTGGTTCCGGCCGGTCGAAGGGTGGTCCACGTACCGCTCGCCGGTCGCCGGCCTGTACCAGAACGGCGCGTGCACGCATCCCGGCGGCTCGGTCTCCGGCCTGCCGGGTCGCAACTGCGCCGAGGTCCTGCTGAAGGACCTGGGCTCGAGCCTGAAAGAGGCGATTGCACCCAAGGACGCGGCCAAGCCGTGAGCGCGCCAGAGACCACCAATCGCGTACAGGTCGCGGCGCACCACTGGCGGCCGCGATTCGTCGCCAACGGCATCGACGTCAACGACTTCGACGACACGGTGGCGAAAACGACCGAGTGGAAGGACTGGGGCCCGAACTGGCGCGCCGTCGGCGAGATGCACGAGGCGCTGGGCCGCGAGGCTCAGGACCGCGGGCGCAACCTGTCCGCCGCTCAGGCATTTCAGCGCGCCTCGTGGTGCTACCACCTGGGCAAGTTCCTGTGGTTCGAGGACCTCGAGGCCTATGGCGAGCTGCGAGATCGGTCCGTCTCTGTCTACCGCGAGGCTCTCCCCCATCTCGACCCGCCCGCGGAGCGCCTGCAGATACCGTTCGAAGGCCGGTTCATCCCAGGCCATATGCGGCGGCCAAAGTCCGACGGCCGCCCTCCGCTGGTCCTCATCGTGCCGGGCCTCGACTCCTCCAAGGAAGAGCTGTTCGCGATCGAGGAGGACTTCCTTCGGCGCGGGCTGGCAACGCTGACGATCGACGGCCCCGGCCAGTCGGAGAACTCCGTACATTTCGCCATCCGGCCCAACTGGGAGACAGTGATAACTCCGCTGCTCGATGAGCTCGCCGGTGGGGATCTGGGCGTGAACCTGGATCGCGTCGGCCTGATGGGAATCAGCATGGGAGCGATCTACGGTCCGCGGGCGGCTGCCTACGAGCCCCGCCTCCGCGCAGTGGTGGGATTGGCCGGGCCCTACAACCTCGGCGATTGCTGGGATGCGCTGAACCCGCTGACCAAGGGCGGCTACATCTTCTATACGAAGTCGGCGGACGAGGCGGAGGCGAAGCGCAAGGCGTACACGCTCAACCTCGAGGGTGTGCTGGGCCGTGTCACCCAGCCGCTGCTTGTGATCCATGGCGCCAGGGACCGGCTCTTTCCGCCGGCGCAGGCCGAGCGCATCGCCCGCGAGGCCGGCAACGCGACGCTTGTCATGTACCCCGACGGGAATCACGTGTGCAACAACATCGCCTACAAGTACCGGCCCCTGATGGCGGACTGGTTGGCGGAACGCCTGGGTGAGTGACGGCGGGTGAATCGCTCAACGACACGGTAATTTCCTGGGGCCCCATAGCTTGTACGCCGAAATTCCGGCCCAGCGATCTTTAGAGATCAGTCAACGAATCGAAGAACCGCTGAGCAGAATACCGACCAAGCCACCTTGCCCGAGCTCTCCGAGAGCCACACACGACCCGTCCGCGCGACGCCAGGCTAGCGGGATTTGGTCATTGTCGATCCCATCCAGGAGATGAAAGATCACCTGGTCCACGAATTACTACACGGTGATATACTTCGGGTATAGATCATTTGAGGGCCTGGCGGTTCTCGTCTAGGGAGGTCGCGATGCCTGATCGCGTAGTGGCAAAACTATTCCGCAATGGCCGCAGCCAAGCCGTCAGGCTGCCCAAAGAATTCCGATTCCGCGGAGAGAAGGTGCAGGTTCGGCGGGTTAACACTGGAGTCCTGCTCGAGCCCGTGCTTGACGCCAAGGAATGGTTCGCCCGGCTAGACAGTGCCGGCCCGAGCGACTTCATGGCGGAAGGGCGCGATCAGCCGATCACACCTTCCCGCAAGATCCTCGATTGACCTACCTGCTCGATACCAACGCTTGTATCGCGCTGATCAACGGTCGGCCAGAAGCGGTGCGGCGACGTTTTGCTCGGGTCAGCGCGGGTGACGATGTGGTCGCCACCTCGTCTGTGGTGCTTTTCGAGCTCTGGTACGGAGTTGCTAAGAGCCAGCGCCCTAAGGCGAATGCCGAACGAATCGCCACCTTCCTGTCCGGTCCTCTCGAGGTTCTGGACTTCACCCTAGACGACGCCGAGCACTCCGGACGGGTTCGTGCAGCCCTTGAAGGGCTCGGCAAACCAATTGGCGCTTACGACCTCTTGATCGCCGGCCAAGCGCTCCGGCACAAAGCCACGCTTGTAACAGCGAACTCGTCGGAGTTCGGGAGGGTTCGAGGTCTTCGGCTGCAGGACTGGACTACTGCGCCCCGTTGAGGTACCGACCGCAGCTCCTTGTCGATAGCAAGTGCCCGGATTGGTCGAGCGGGCTAGCCGCTCAGTAGCGGCAGCTGCGCCGCCGTCTTACGCGCTCGGGCTTCACGGCGCCGCGCTCGAAGTTGGAACGCCAGCAAGATGACTTCATTGACACGGCGCTCGTAGTCATCTGCGCTTGCACCCTCGATTGACTTGAGGACTTCGCGCGCTGCAGTTTCAAGCTGGTACCAAATGTCACCCCCACGCTTCAAGAAGAGGGGATGGCGCGAGTTGATGACGACAGTCGTGACCTCGTGCTCAATTACTGTCTGGCTGCGAATGGAAGGGTCAAGTGGCCGCACGATGACCTGTCCAAACCCCCGACGCCTCGACTCGTTCTCGGCCGGCAACCGGGCGGCCGCTCGAGGATGCTCCGGCCTGTTCGAATCGGGAGTGGTGACCGGCGCCCGCTCTGCAACTTGTGAACGGGCAGCGGCAAGACCGGGGAACACCTCCTCGCGCTCAACGAGCTTCAGGACTTGGCTGAGGAGCCGACGGACCTGGTCGGCTGTCTTGAGAGCGGACGCCGGAGGCGGTGCCTGCTCATCCTCAGCCAATCGCTTGGCGATCGGCGCTAGCAGGGCGTGCATCCTTTTCTCGACCGCGACCCACTCCGCTCCGTCGCGAGCAAAATCACTCTTGTTCATCGTCAGCGGAACCGGTGCCAGGTCGATCTCGCCAACGAGGCGGGCCATGCCTGAGACTTGAACCGCGTTCGGATGGCCGAAGAACTCGCCGCCGATGATGAGGCGGCCAAGCTTGTAGCAGCGCAATCCCGGAACGTAGTCGACCCCGCGGCCTTCGGG
>JBGPEO010000056.1:0-14585 GCA_041482895.1 Candidatus Dormibacteraceae bacterium
ACCGAGGCGCCGCGTCTCGGCCCCGCCGCCGGTCATCCTCGCGACGAGCAGCCCGGCGAGACCGCCCTCGACCTGGATCGGGATCGCGAAGGCATCGGCCGGGGCGCCGAGCAGGTCGAGCAGGGCGCGCAGCCGGCGGCTTCCGGCGGGCGAGGAGAGAGCGCGCAACAGCTGAGTGCTGTCGCTCACGGGGACCTTCGGCGTGTCTTCGCCATCGTCGGACCGGCGGACCAGCTGTCCGTCCTCGAGAAGCCACAGCTCACCTTGCGATCCGGCCAGGGCATCACTGACGAGCCTGCCCATCTCGGATCGGGCGCGCTCAGGTTCGGTCGGGTTCAGCTTGGCGAACGCGGCGACCGCCTCCAGGGTGCGGATGCGGCCTCGGGTCTCCGCCACGAGGCGCGAGTTCTCGATCGCGACCGCCGCGTGGCGTGCGAAGTCCAGGGCGGCAGACGTCGGCTCGGCGAGGTGCGTGGAGGCGTGAACCGAGCCGATGGCTCCGACGAGGCGATCGCCGTACCACAGCGGGATGAGGCTCCAGGCCTGCCCGTGCGTGGTGCCGCTGACCAGCCCGGCGGGCGCGTCGCGCCAGCTCTCCTCGGAGCTGAGCCCCGCCCACGAGAGCACCTGCTCCGCGGCGGAGTCACCGCTGCCGCGCGTGCCGCTGATGCGACCTTCGATGTCGAACGCCCAGCACACGGCGCCCGCGCACTCGAGCATCGTCCGCGCCTGCTCGGCGATATTCGTCACCACGCTGATCAGCTCGTGACCGGCGAGAGCCGCCAGCTCCTGGATGCGGACCGACTGGGCGAGCGCCAGCTCGTTGGCGTGGTGCAGCCGCATCGTACGCAGTGCGATGCCGACCACCGGCGCAGCGGTTTCGAGGAGCTTGAGCTGGGCGGGCTGGAAGCGGCCGCCGTCGTTTCGCATGGCAGCGATCCCCCCGACGACGCGGTCGGACTGCGTGATCGGAACCCACACCACGTGGCTCGGGGACAGGCTGAAGATGTAGTTTCCGATCGGGCCGTCCAGGTCGGACGGCTCGGCTGGCCCGACGTCCAGCAGCATCGCACCCTGCTCGATCATCCGGCGGAAGAATGGTGCATCGGCCATCGGCACCGGTCCGACGGCGACCACCTGCCCGCCGCGCTCGCCGGTGAATCCGGCCATGTCGCCCGCCACGTCGAGGTACGCCAGCACCATGTGCGACGCATCCAGGTAGTCGCTCACGACCGAGAAGATCGCATCCGCTATCTGGTGCTCGTCAGATGCTCCCGCGACGCCCATCTCGAGGACGTGAAGCGCTTCCAGTCGCGCCCGCTCCGCCTGCGCTTGCGCGAAGTGGTCGGCGTTCGCGAGGGCCAGGCTCACGTGGGCAGCGACGTCCTGGAGCAGCTTGACGTGCCAGTCGTCGAATGCCCCCTCGCGATACGACTGGAGCGAGAGCATCGCCGTGATGCGATCGCCGCTCAGCACCGGCACCCACACGAACGATCGCGAGACAATCCGCCGGTCGGTACTGGGTCCGGAGACGAAGACGGCCGCGCCGCGGCCGACGGTCCATCCCTCGCGTTCGAGGTCCTTGCGCTGAAAGGTGCGCGCCCACGGCGAGTTGCGAACGAGGACTGGCTTGCCTGACTCGTAAGCCTCGCGGGACGGCCCCGTGACGGCCAGCGCCACCGGAGGCACGACCTCTTCGATGCCGCTGACGTACTGATACCCCTCGGCGACCGGCCCGTCGGGGCTCTGGGTGATGGTGGCGAGGATGAACCCGTCGAACTTCAAGAAGGAGGCGAGCTCCTCGCGCAGCGTGCGCATGATCGACCAGCGGTCGAGGCTCGACGCGAGGCGGCGCCCGATCGAGTTGACGAGCTCGAGCCTCCGCCTCTGGTCCTCGAGCGCCTCGTAGCTCCGAGCGTTGCGCAGCGCGAGCGTCGCCTCGTCTGATACGAGCTCGAGGAAGGCCGCGGTCGAGTCCTCGTAAGCGAATGGGCGAGAGTGCCGGATCCCGAGCGCTCCTCGCACCACGCCGCCTTCTTTGATCGGCACCCAGAGTGACGAGGAGGGCTGGTGGGCGAGGATCGGCTTCGCGTCGCGGAAGACGGCTCGCGCCGCGGCGACCGCCGGCGATCGCGATGGAAGCCACCGCATCGTCGGGGCGGAGTCCGCCTCGATGTGCATCAGCCGGACCCGGTCCGCGTTCTCGTCCTGCATCGCGACCATCTCGAGCGCGTCGACGGGCAGCAGCTCGCGAAGCGTCGTGTGAAGGCCTGTGAGCACGCTCATCTCGTCCAGCGTCGACGCCATCGCTCGCCCGATGCTGTTCAGCGCCTCGAGCCGGCGGGCCTGGTTGCGCGTGAGCTCGTTGAGGGAAGCGTTGGCGAGGAGGACACCGAGCCGCCGGTGGACCTCGTTGAGATACGCAACCTCCGTCTCGGGCACCCGGCGCTTGCGATGAGATTGATAGACGACGCTGCCGATCACCTCGCCCTGGTGCATCACCGGCACCCAGATGGCGAGCCGGACCTGGCGGCCGACGCCGGGTCCTCTGCCGCGCTGCTGGCTGCTGACCGCGAGCGGAACCACGGTCAGGCGCGGATTCGCGTACAGCTTCGCGAAGGTCGATTTGCTCAGAACCAGGCGCCTCATGTCCTGGAGCACGCCCGAGTCGATGGGCAGCGACCGGTACCAGCCCTCTCGCTCGAGGACCTGGAGCAGGATGACTTCGTACCCGAAGCGGGTATGGAGTCCTCGATAGAGGACCTGAAGAAGGTCGGCCTCGGTGACGCAGCTGCCGAGCTCATGCACGAGCGCAGAGGCCGAAAGTCCCGACCCGTTTGGCGACTTGCCGGGGGCAGCTTTTGGCCTGGCGGGCACCGGCGCGCTCTTGAGCGCCCTGGACGGCGCGTGCGATCTGGCGCCTGACCGCGCTGAGCTGGGCATTGCCACCGATACACTAACCCCGTGCCCTTCACCCCGCCCAAACCTATTGCGCCGACCCCGGAGGATCTGCGGGGCTCGACGGTGCTCGTCGTGGATGACGAGCGCGCGTGGCGCGTCATCCTGGAAACCGACCTCCGGATGCTGGGCTACAAGGTCTCGATGGCGGAGGACGCCGACCAGGCTCTCGAGAAGGCGCAGTCGGACCAGCCCGAGGTCGCGATCATCGACCTGATGCTGCCCGAGCCGATGGACGGCTGGGGCCTCCTCAACGAGCTGAGGGCGCGCGGGCAGAAGGTGCCTGTCATCTTCTACACGGCGTACCCCGTTTTCCCGTCAGGGACTGACGACCCCGACGTTGTGGGCTACATGAGCAAAGCGATCGACAGGGCGGATCTATACGCCCTGCTGCCGCCCGCGATCCGGCGCTCTCGCGAGCGCCGAAGCTCCGATTCCTAGATGGTTACCAGCTCAATCCGGAGAAGGCTTCGACCCAGTCCGCGCCTGAAGCGAGCGCAAGAGCTGCAACGACGACAAACGCAAAGGCCACTCGCCGGACCTTGATTCCCCAAGTCATCCCCATGCTTCCCCTTTGATTTTCCAACTTACGCCAGGACCGGATGAGAGTATGCAGCGCTCGATTCGTATTAGCGTGTTCGCATCCCGTCAATTATCGTTAAAAATCATATACATGAACCCTTGGAAAAACCCGCAGTGAACGTGCGATCACGGGGACAGCAGCGCACCCGTGAGGTGCGGCTGCCGCCGCTGCCGCCCGGCCTCGAGGTCTACCGGCCGGCCGAGGTGCTCGGGTCAGCCGTCCTGGTGGTTGAGGATGAGGCCGCGATGCAGCAGCAGCTGAGCATCGACCTGCACGACCTCGGCTACCGGCCCTCGGCCGCGTCGTCGGCTCCCGAGGCCATGGCCCTGCTCGAGCGAGAGCGCGTGGCCGCGGTCCTCCTGGACCTCGTGCTGGACGAGGGCGAGGCCTCCGGCTTCGAGCTCCTGCAGTGGATCCGCCATCACCATCCCGGACTTCCGGTGATCGTCCTGTCGGCCGCCCAGGTCAACTCCGCTTCCATCCGCAAGGCTTACGAGCTGGGTGCGAGCTCCTACTTCGTCAAGGGCAACGTTCCGATGGCGCACATCTACTCCGACCTCGCCGCCCGCCTGGTCGAGCGCGGCACGGGCCGCCCGGGAAGCTATCGGTTCGGGAGGCTGGAGTTCGACCCGACCCGCCGCACGGTCAAGTTCGGCCGCGGGGAGATCCGTCTGACTCAGCAGCAGACCGCAGTGGTGCTGTTCCTCGCCCAGGGCTCCAAGTCGGCCACCGCGCGTGACCTCATCGAAGCAGGGCTCTTTCGCAGCAACGCCGCGCACTCCACCGTCCACTCCGCGGTGCTGACCTTGAGGCGGCGCCTCGACGAGCTGGAGCCGGGCCTTGGGCAGAAGTTCGTGCGCGCCACAGCGCGCGGCTACAACCTGGTGGCCGTTCATGAATGACAACGAAACGACGACGCCGCTGCCGAGCCTGTCCGTCATCGACGAGGTGATCGAGCTCAGGCGTCATTTCCACCGCCACCCCGAAGTGAGCTTCGGCGAGCACGAGACGAGCAGGCAGCTGGGCGAGCGCCTGCGCCAGCTCGGCCTGGAGCTGAAACCATGTCCGACCGAAACGGGAGTCGTCGCGATGCTCGACACGGGCAAGCCGGGGAAGACGGTGATGCTGCGCGCGGACATCGACGGGCTGCCCATTCACGAGGAATCGGGCGTGGATTTCTCGTCGCGAGCGGATGGAAGGATGCACGCGTGCGGGCACGACGCGCACATGGCGATCATGGTGGGCGTCGCGCGCACGCTGGTCGATCGCATCTGGGACGTGAGCGGCCGCTACCTCTTCGTCTTTCAACCGGCGGAGGAGATCGTCGAAGGCGCGAAGGCGATGATCGCGAAGGGTCTGCTCGACGACCACCATCCCGACTCCGTGATCGGCCTCCACATCGCGAGCTTTCTCGAATCGGGGACGGTTGTCTCGAGGCCCGGCTTGATGTGGGCGGGATCCGATGCTTTTGAGATCGGCTTTTCGGGACCGGGCGGACACGGCGGCATGATGGGCCGCCGCGGAAACGTGCTCGCGGCGCAGGCCTTTTTCATCGAGCGCCTGCACACCATCGTCGAGGGCCTCGAGCAGGACGGCGTGCAGTGCCACACGACGGTCGGCGACATCCGGAGCGATGGTGCGTGGAACATCGTGCCGCGCGGCGTGCTCGTCAAAGGCAGCCTGCACACGTTCAACGCGCCCCTGCGTGAAGAGGCGCTGGGCCGGCTGCGCGACCTGCTGCGCGAGACCGACGGCGAATTCGACGTGAGCTCCAACCTCGACCTCGTGCACGGAACGATTCCGCTGATGAACGAACCGAACGTGACCAGGACGGTGCTCGACGTGGGGCGCTCGCTCATCGGCGACAAGGCGAGCGTGCTGGGCCGGCCGCTGACGGTGAGCGACGATGTCGCGGAGTTCCTCACCCGCATCCCCGGCTGCTACTTCATGCTCGGTGCAATGCCCAAGGACGCGCCGCCACCCGCACACCATTCGCCCGGGTTCCGCATCGACGAAGACGCGCTGCCACTCGGAGTCAAGGTCCTGGCCGGAGCGGCTTCGCGACTCGCAGCCCTCTAGCCGGCGTTGCTCTGGATCGCCGCGCTGGTGATCGGAGTCGTCGTGGGGTGGCTGACCGGCGGACGCGTCGACAATCTCTCCCGACTTCGCTTTCGATGGCCATGGCTCGTGGTCGCGGTGCTCGTCGTGCGCGCTGCCATCCTGGTCACGCCGGTCCGCCACATCGACGGTGTCGAGTACGTGTACCTGGCCGCCCTGACGGCGCTCGTCGCGTGGACCATCTGGCAGATCGAGCTGGTCCGGGGAATCTGGCTCATCGCGGTGGGCAGCGCATTGAACCTCGTGGTCATCGCCACCAACGGGGCACGCATGCCGGTGGCGTCCCAGCTGGCCGGCAGCCTCGTCCACAGTGGGCCCCTGGGCCAGTACACGTTGATGACGTCGGATACGAACCTGGGTTGGCTGGCCGATTGGATAAGCGTGCCGGGCCCGATCGGACGGCTCGTGACCGAGGCTTACAGCCCCGGCGACGTGATCGTCGCCCTCGGAATTGCTGCCGTCGTCGCCCTGGCGATGCGATCGCAAACCGGGTCTATGGAAACCCGTCCACGTATAGTGAGTGACCCGCCGTGATCATCTTCTGGATCTTCACGCTCTTCGTTGGCAGCACAGCTTTTGCGTTCGCCCTGATCTGGCTGCAGCTGGGCATCGGCTGGTCCCTCGCCTACGCGCTGTTCGCCATGATCGTCTGCCGCGGGCTGCTGAGCATCGTGAAGCGATGGCTGATCCTTCGCGAACGCGTGACGCCGGAAACGGACGTCCTGACGCGAACCGTGGAGACGAACCGCGCGATCTTCTGGAAGCGAGCGCTCTGGATCGCGATCGTCCCGATCCTCTACTTCGGCGCCATGAACGTCATCTTCGGCCTGACGCCGTTCGACGCGCTCGCCCTTCTTCCTCAGCAGGCGCAGTCGTTCTTCACCAACCTGCTCTACGTCCTGTTCCTGATCCTGGCGCAGTTCTCGATCTTCTTCCTCCCCTTCTACATCTACACGCGCATCGGCAAGACGATGATCAACCCCGACGACGCGAACTTCGGCGTCAACATGGCGGATGTTCGCGGGCAGAAGGCAGCCGTCAAAGAGATGGGCCGCATCCTCAGGCTCATCGAGTCCGGCAGGTTGTACGTGAAGGCCGGCGGCAAGCGCGAGCGCGGCGTGCTCATGGTCGGACCTCCGGGCACGGGCAAGACGATGCTCGCAAAGGCCATCGCCTCGTCGCTCCACGTGCCGATCTACATCGCCGCCGGCGGTTCGTTCGCGGGCATGTTCCTCGGCATCGACGCGCTGAGCGTTTACCTGATGGTCCGCGCCGCCCGCAAGCGGGCGAAAATCTGGGGCGGCTGCATCGTCTTCATCGACGAGATCGACGCCCTCGGCCAGGCGCGGTCAGGCACCGGCGGCGGCGGCGCGATGGGCGGAATGATGGGCGGGATGATGGGCGGCGGGCAGCTCGGCCTCAACATGCTGCTGGTCCTGATGGACGGCATCGACAACCCGGGCATGATGGTCCGGCAGGCTCGCGCGCTGGTGAACCTCACGCTCGATGGGCTGTTCCTGCCCCGCGTCATAGCATTCAACGGCACCCGCGTTCCGCTGCGTATCAAGGCGCTCAAGGCGCCGAACTACAACATCCTGTTCATCGGCGCGACCAACCGGCCGTCGGTGCTCGACGAGGCCTTGACCCGGCCGGGACGATTCGGACGCCAGATCATCTTCCGCCTCCCCAACCGCGAAGACCGTAAGGACATCGCGGGCCTTTACTTCGACAAGAAGCAGCACGACCAGGCGCTCGACACGCCGAGCCGGCGCGAAGAGTTCGCGCGCATCACCGAGGGCTACTCGCCCGCAGATATCGAACAGGTGCTGTCGCTCTCCCTCCTGTACGCGTTCGAGGACGGACGTGACGCCTTCAACTGGCAGGACATCCGCGAGGCGATGGGCAACGTCGAGGCGGGCCTCGCCATCCCTGTTGAGTACACCGAGCGAGACAGGATCGCGGTCGCGCGACATGAGCTCGGGCATGCGGTCGCCTCACACTTTTTCAAGACGGACCACGAGCACGTCCGGCTCTCCATCAGGCGCCGCGCCACCACGCACGGGGAGATCGGCGGCTACCACAAGTCGCTGCCGACGGAGGAGGAGTGGCTCGAGTTTCGTTCTCAGCTCGCCGCCGACCTCCGCCACTTTCTCGGCTCGATCGCCTGCGAGCACGTGTTCTACGGCGAGAACACGAGCGGAGTCTTCGGCGACCTTCGGAGCGCGACAGCGATCGCCTGCCGGATGGTCGGCACGATCGGCATGGGTCCCGACAGGCTTTCTTCCGAGCAGTCGGCGAAGGCCATCAACATCGGCGAGCAGCTGATCTCCGTCGCGGAGATCCCGGCCGGCCTGCACGTGCAGGGCACCTGGCCAGGCGCGGTGCTCAGCAACCCGCGTGGGCGGCGAGTCGTCGCGCAGCTCCTCGGCGCCGCCTACATCGACGACTGGCGCCTCATGAACGTGAACAGGGAGGCCATCGACCAGGCCGCCGAAGCGCTGATCGCCCAGGGCGAGCTGGTCGGTGACGAGATCAGCGGCCTGCTCGACTCTGTCGGACTGCGCGAACCGGCCGCCGCGGATCCCTATCCGCCCGAGCTGCCGATGGTCCCGGACATGCGAGCGCCGATCGCCGTCTCGGAGCCGGCCTGATCAGATTCGGGGCGGCGGCCTTTGCCGCGCTGCTGCTCGCGCTTCCCGCGCAAGCGGTTCATGCCCAGGACCCGGGCCTCGGACCGAATCCGCATCACGAAGCGGCGCGCATCATCGCCGCCGAGCTTGCGATGACGATGGCCACCGACGACATCAACGCCATCGCAGCTCAGCAGCCGTCCGGGTTGATGGAGACGCTGCGCAAGGAGCTCGCCATGGACCGGGCCAACTACGCGTTTCGGGTGGCGGCCCGCCAGGAAGAGCTGCGGGTCTATGAGCTCGCGGGGTACGCGAGCGTCGAGAGCGCGGTCATCCCGCTGCTGCCGCCTGCCGAGCAAAGCCCGATCGCGAACACCATCGCGGGACTGCACTCCCTCTACATCCTCGGGGGCATCGACCAGTACTACCTGGTCAACGTCCATTTCACGCATCCCTACTCCGACGCGAAGCCGGTGAGCGCGTTGCGCTCGTACTACCTCGAGGCGCAGAACCGCTATGGCGTCGACGCGAGCTACCTCGCCTCCATCAACTACATCGAGAGCAACTTCGGCCGGATCAACGGCCCGTCATCGGCCGGCGCGCAGGGCCCTATGCAGTTCCTTCCCAGCACGTGGACCGAGTACGGCCAGGGCGGGAACATCAACGACCCTCACGACTCCATCCTTGCCGCGGCCCGCTACCTCGCCCACAACGGCGCGCCGTACAACATGCGCAACGCGATCTGGCACTACAACCTCGACTACGACTACGTGGACGCGGTGGAGTCCTTCGCGCGGGCCTATCGCACCGATCCGGGGTGGCTCGACCGGATGTACTACTGGAACACGTACGGGTAACGCTTCGCAGGGGAGGGCAGATGCCCTCCCCTACGCAACCCCTCGCTCCTCAGCCACGCTGGATTGTGTTTGGAGAGTGGCGTGTTTGGGTGACGGCCGGAGTAAATCCGGCCTGGAGCTCCACCTGGCATTTATCGACCATTAGAGTAAGTACTCATGGAGTACCGGATCGAACAGTTGGCCCGATCGGCCGGAGTGGCCGTGGACACGATCCGGTTCTACCAGGGTAAAGGCCTGCTGGAGTCCCCACGGCGGGAGGGTCGCGTCACCTGGTACGCGGAGAGCCACCTCGACCGGCTGCGCCGGATCAAGGAGCTGCAGCAGCAGGGATTCACGCTGACTGTGATCCAGCGCTTTTTGACCGGGGAGCTGGAGCCGTCGGATGAGGCCCTCGTCGGCGCGATCACGAGGCCGCCCGCGCCACAAACCCTGACCCTGGCCGAGCTCGCCGAGCGCAGCGGCGTGGCCGAGCCCCTCCTCGCGAGCCTGCAGCAGGCTGGACTGCTGGTACCCGTGGAAGGCGGCGAGGAGCCGCTGTACCCGGCCGACGACCTGGACGCGATCGCGGCCGGCATGAAGCTGATCGCCGCGGGCGTGCCACTGGGCGCCCTGCTGGAGCTCGGCAAGGACTACTCCGCCGCGGTCGATCGCACCGCGCGCAAGGCGGTCGACCTGTTCGACCGGCACGTGCGCGAGCGCATACAGGCGGAGGGTGGAGCGACCGAGGCTGCCGAGCGCCGGCTGCTCGCGACGTTCAACGAGCTGCTGGAAGCAAGCAGCACTCTCGTCAGACATCACTTCGAGCGAACGGTGCTGCGGGCCGCTCGGGAACACATCGAGAAAAGGTGATCACCGCAACGTCGGTCCGCACGTGGGAGCTGGATCGCACGCCGGACCTGGTCGACCTGGTCAGCGCCGCGCGCGACAACGGCCACGAGGTGCTGCTGATCGAACGGCCGATGCCGGATGCCGTGAGCGTCGCCGCGCTGGGCAAGGCGTTCGATCTCGTGGCCGCCAGAGGCGGGGTCGCGCTCGAGGACGCCAGCGGCAAGGTCGTCGACTTCGAGCCCGGCGAGGACAGGCTGCTGGCCGCCTCTCGCCTGTGGCGGAGGGTTGCTGAGTCGCTGGGCGGCGGCATCGCAGTCGGGGGATTCGCGTACCGGCCTGACCGCGATCCGGGAGGCCCCTGGTCCGGCTTTCCTGCGTTGCTGCTCCGAGTGCCCGAGCTGGCGGTGACCCGGGTCCGGGGCCGCACCTACGCCACGGCGGCATCACGCGACGCGGAGGCTCTGCTCGAGCTGAGCGCCACGGGGCTGCGGGCTCCCGCCGCGCGCAGGCTTGAGGTCACCCCGGTCCGCAATCCCCTGGCCTGGACCGTGGCTGTCGAAAGCGCCGCGGCCCGCTTGCGCGCGGGCAATGCGGCGAAGGTCGTGCTCGCGCGCGAGGTGCTGGCGAGAGGCGACGGAGTCGTGTCCGCGGCAATGGTGGTGCGCTCACTCCGAGCCGCATACCCGTCGTGCTTCACCTACCTCATCACAGGCGCGGACGGAACAGCATTCGTGGGAGCGTCGCCGGAGCTGCTGGTCCGCCGGTCTGCTGATCGAGCCTTCTCCCAACCGATGGCGGGCTCCGTCGCGCGCGGCGCGACGGACGCGGAGGATGAGCGCCTGGCGCGACAGCTGGAGGAGAGCGCGAAGGACAAGGTGGAGCACCGCGTCGTGTCGGACTTCGTGGTGGAGGCGCTGCGCCCGTTCGCACGGTCGGTATCCGCTCCGCCGCCGGAGGTGGTTCGCTTCACGAACATCCAGCACCTCGCGACCTCAGTCACGGCCGAGCTCATCAGCCCGCCGGCCGATGTGCTGCAGCTCGCGGCCGCCCTCCACCCCACTCCCGCCGTCGGAGGCTGGCCGCGAGCCGCAGCCGATCGGTTGATCGACGAGCTCGAAGGCATGGAGCGTGGATGGTATGCGGGCGCGGTGGGATGGATTGACTCGCATGGTGATGGCGAATTTGCGGTCGCGCTGCGCTGCGGGCTCCTCTGGGAAGACGGAGCTCGCCTATATGCCGGGGTCGGCGTCATGCCTGATTCAGATCCTGCCCGGGAGCTGGAGGAGACCGAGCTGAAGTTCAAAGCGCTGCTGACGGCGCTCGTCTGATGGACGTCACTCTCAACGGGGCGCGCATTCACTACGAGCGATCAGGCTCCGGCTTTCCGGTGCTTTTCATCCATGCGGGCATCGCGGATTCGCGCATGTGGGAACCGCAGGCGACCGCGTTCGCCAAGCAGTTCGAAATGATCCGCCCGGACCTCCGCGGCTTCGGTGACACGGCGCTCCCACCTGCGCCGTATTCGGCTATTGCCGACCTGGTAGGGCTCCTGGATCACCTGAAGATCGACCACGCGCACGTCGTCGGTTGTTCGATGGGCGGCACGCTCGCGATCGATCTGACCCTCGAGCATCCGCAGCGAGTGGAACGGCTGGTGCTGGTGGCCGCCGGGGTGAGCGGGTCGAACCTCGGAGCGGCGGACGCCGCACTTTTCACCGAAATCGAGGAAGCGGACAAGGCGGGTGACATGGACGCCGTGAACCGAGCCGAGGTGAGGCTGTGGGTGGACGGTCCTCGACGCCGGGAAGGCAGCGCTCCGGCCACGGTGCGGGCGCTTGTTCTCGATATGAATGGGCGCTCGCTGCACACCGACTGGAGCGCCGCCGAGAGCCGGCCAATTGACCGGCCGGCAATCGCACGACTCGGTGAAATCGCGGCGCCAACGCTCGTGATCGTCGGCGACCAGGACCTTCCACACTGTCTCGCGAATGCGGATCTCATCACCTCGAAGATCACGGGCTCGCGCAAGGTGATGATCGAAGATGCGGCACACCTCCCCAGCCTGGAACGACCGGAAGAGTTCAATCGCGTCCTACTGGATTTCCTGCTGGCGGACTGAGCCACCGATTCCGCACGTTTGGCGCCAGCCGTGCCCTTCAACTCATGACATTCCGCACGTTTGGCGCCAGCGGTGCGTCTAGCTTCGCAGCGCCGCCGCCGCCGCCTCCCAGCACAACCGGTGCCCGTTAACAGAGTCCTCCCGCTTGAAGCGCACCACGACCATCGTCGGCGTAGGGGCAGCAATGGCATCCGCGATCGCCGGCTCGAGACCCGAACGATCCGTCACGGGGCTATAAACGAGGCCGTAGAGTCGCGCCACCTGCGACAGGTCGAGGCTCAGCGGCGTCGCGAACAGCTCCTCGAAAACGTCCTGGTGCTCGGCCTGCGGCAAAAAGCTGAAGACGCCGCCCCCATCGTTGTCACACACGACCAGCGTGGCCCGAATTCCGTGGCGCCGCAGCGCCCACAACCCGTTCATGTCGTGGTACAGCGAGAGGTCTCCGAGCAGGAGCACAGTCGGCACGTTGCCACGCCCGGCCGCCGCACCCAGGCCGCTCGACACGAGCCCGTCAATCCCGCTGGCCCCTCGATTGGCGAAGAATCGCTGCTGTGGCCGCGCCTGAGGCCAGAAGGCTTCGGCCGCGCGGATCGGCATGCTCGAACCGATGAAGACCTGCCCCGGATCCGGCAGCCGCGCGCTCAGCGCGCGCACGACGTGCCCCTCGTGCAGCGGCGTCGAGACCAGCGTCGCGGCCATGGCTGCGGTCGCCCGCTTGCCCGCCGCCACCCACTGGTCCCGCCACCCGACTCGGTCAAGGGGTGGCAGCGCTTCGAGCAGCGGCTGCGGGTCGCAGTCGACGATGTGCGTCGCCACGTGGTCCTGGTCTCGCCAGGCGTGGTCCGGGTCGATGAGGAACGTCGGTGCGGACGCGGCCGCCAGCCACTTGTTCAACGCACGTGAGGTCGGCATGCCGCCCAACCGGATCACGAGGTCCGGTCCGTGCTGCAGCGACCAGCCGGCTCTCAGCAGCGCCTCGTACGACTCGATCGACGCGCCGGTCTCCGGGCGTCGCAGCTGCGAAGTCGGCTCCGCGAGCACTGGCAGGCCCAGCCGGTGGAGCGCCGGAGCGAGCCGGTCGCCGTCGCGCATCTCCCCCGCGACCACCAGCGGCCGCTGGGCCCGCTGCAGGGCCGAAGCCAGGGCGGTCACGTGACCTGGCGCCGGCACCGTACGGCCACGGCTGACGGACTGGCCGGCCGCTCCGATGGGAGCCGGCATCTGGCCGGGCGGCGGGACGAGAGGCTCGCGAAACGGAAGGTTGATGTGAACCGGACCGCCGCCGCTCGCTTCCGCCACAGCTCGCGCCGCGAGGCGCCGCCACATGCGGGCCGCGTTGGGAAGGTCGACCGGCGCACCCGGGTCGAAGAACCACCTGACCGCCGTCCCGTACAGCCGCTGCTGGTCGATCGATTGATTGGCGCCAGCGCCCTGGAGCTCAGGCGGCCGGTCGGCTGTGAGGACGATCAGCGGGGTGCGCGAGTAAGAGGCTTCGACCACCGCCGCGTGAAACTCGGCCGCCGCGGTCCCCGACGTGCACAGCAGCACGACCGGCTTCCCGGTCGACTTGGCGAGGCCGACCCCAAAGAAAGAACCCGAACGCTCGTCGATGTGCATGAGCACGCGGATCTTGGGATGGCGCTGGAGCGCCATCGCGATGGGGGCCGAACGAGAGCCGGGGGACACGCACGCGTACTCGACTCCCTGCGCGGCCAGCTCGTCGACGAAGGTTGCGGCGAAAGACTGCGTTACATCCATAGCATTCAGTGCCAGTGATTCTCGACGGTCCCGACCTGCGATTGAGCTACTTCATGAGCGGCGAAGGCACGCCGGTCACGCTGCTCCACGGTTTCACTCAGAACGGTCGCAGCTGGCTCGAGACCATCTCCCGGATGCCGGAAGGCTGGATGTGGATCGTGCCCGACCTGCGCGGGCACGGCGAGACGCGCACCCGGCCGGGCGCGCCTTGCAGCATGGAAGCGTGCACCCGAGACCTGGAGATGCTCTGGGACCACCTCGGCGTCCAGCGCACTCACCTGGTCGGGTACTCGATGGGCGGCCGGCTTGCTCTGCACGTGGCCGCCCGCCGTCCGGAGCGGATCCTCTCGCTGCTCACGATCGGCGCGCATGCCGGCCTGGAGGAGGAAGCTCGCGAGGGACGCCAGCGCGGGGATGAAGCCCTCGCGACGCGCATCGAGACGGACGGGCTGGAGGCTTTCGTCAACTACTGGAGCGACCTTCCTCTGTTCGCCGGCATCGAGCGCCGCGGACCGGCTTTCGCGGCCCAGGTGCGCGCGGAGAGATTGACCAATCACGTTGCGGGCCTCGCTTGCTCGCTGCGCGGCATGGGGGCCGGTGCCATGGACCCGTTGTGGGACGACCTCGCCCGCGTCACGTTTCCGTGCACGTTCGTGGCTGGACAGCTCGACCACGGCTATGTGAGCTCGGCCCGCCGGCTCGCCGCCACCGTTCCCCACGGGCGCGTGGAGGTC
>JBGPEO010000057.1:0-14582 GCA_041482895.1 Candidatus Dormibacteraceae bacterium
CGACGAGATCGACAAGATCGCCCGCAAGTCTGACAACCCGTCGATCACGCGCGACGTGAGCGGCGAGGGCGTGCAGCAGGCGCTGCTGAAGATCCTGGAGGGCACGGTCGCCAACGTTCCACCGCAGGGCGGTCGCAAGCACCCGCACCAGGATTTCATCCAGATCAACACCACCAACATCCTGTTCGTGTGCGGCGGCGCGTTCGACGGCCTCGAGAAGGTGGTCGAGCAGCGCATCGGCCGGCGCGCCATCGGTTTTGGAGCACCGCACAACAAGATCGAGCACAAGGCGCTTTCCGAGACGCTCAAGCACCTGCAGCCCCAGGACCTGTTGAAGTACGGGTTCATCCCGGAGTTCATCGGCCGCCTGCCGATCATCGTCACCCTGCACCACCTCGACCAGCAGGACATCGTTCGCATCCTCGTCGAGCCCAAGAACGCCCTGGTCAAGCAGTACCAGAAGTTCTTCTCGCTGGACAATGTGGAGCTCGTCTTCCAGAAGGGATCGCTCGATGCCATCGCGGAGCTGGCTCTACTTCGAGGCACAGGTGCGCGCGCTTTGAAGTCGATCATCGAAGAGGCGCTGCTCAACTCGATGTTCGAGATCCCGTCCCGTCCCGAGATCAAGCGCTGCATCATCTCGGAGCGCTCGATCCGTGAAGCGCTGGAGCCGGAGTTCGAGCTCAGCGAGGAAGGCGACAGCCCGGCGCGACTCGTGGGAGAGTCGGCCTAAGCCACCTCACGCCGGTTCGGGGATGCGACCAAGTGCGCCCAGATGGCGCTATCCATTGCCGGGGATTCGACCATCTATGCCCGAATGGCTGAACCCGAGTAGTCGGCCTGAGCCCGGTATTCTTCGGCCGTGGATCTTCGCGGGAAGACCGTCCTACTCACCGGCGCATCGACGGGTCTGGGGCCGCACATCGCCCGCCGGTTGCACCAGGCCGGCGCCAAGTTCGTGCTTTCGGCGCGAAACCGCGACGCTTTGAACCGGCTGGCCGAGGAGCTAGGCGATGCTCGCGTCATCGTGGCGGACCTGTCTCGGCTCGGTGAGGCCGAGCGCCTGGCGCGCGAGGCGGGTGAGGTGGACGTTCTGGTCTCCAATGCGGGAGTACCCGCGAGCGGCCGGCTCGTCACCTTCAAAGTCATGGAGCTGGATCGCGCCATCGCCGTGAACCTTCGCGCCAGCATGGTGCTCGCGCATCAGCTGTTACCCGCGATGCTCGATCGCAAGGGCGGACACATGGTGTTCATGTCGTCGCTCGCGGGCAAAGCGCCCGCGGCCGGCAACTCCGTGTACAACGCGACCAAGTTCGGCGTTCGTGGATTCGCGCTGGCGCTGCGTGAGGAGCTGGTGGACACTCGAGTCGGGGTCTCGGTGATCTGCCCGACCTTCGTCAGCGAAGCCGGCATGTGGGCGGAGACGGGACTAAAGGCCAACTCGATGGTGGGCGAGGTCTCGCCAGCCGAGGTGGCCGACGCCGTGTGGTACGCGATCACCCGGAACCGCGCCGAGATAGACGTCATGCCGTTCCAGCTACGGGCCGGCTTGAAGGTTCAAGCACTGGCGCCGGGGCTCTTCACGGCCGTCGCACGCGCGACCGGCGCCTCGAAGTTCAGCGAAGAGCAGGGCGAGCGCCAGCGCAACAAACGTTAATATCTCAACCATCATGAGCTGGACCGAGCGCGTATCAGTACCCTCGCCGGCTCAGTCGCGCTAAAGCGACCTAAGCGCCGGCGCATCTGTACACACCCCGAGCGATCAAA
Source organism: Candidatus Dormibacteraceae bacterium (assembly GCA_041482895.1). Taxonomy (GTDB): domain Bacteria; phylum Chloroflexota; class Dormibacteria; order Dormibacterales; family Dormibacteraceae; genus Palsa-870. The sequence goes on from JBGPEO010000057.1 coordinate 1,768, forward strand.
CACGCCCCTATGAATATGAAAGAGATAGAACCCGACACAAACAGCGCGATGCCGAAAGCCTTCGACCCGCGGGCCACCGAGGCCGGCTGGTACGCGCGCTGGGAGTCCGACGGCCTGTTCGTCGCTGACGCCCACAGCAAGAAGCCGAAGTACACCATCTGCCTGCCACCTCCCAACATCACCGGCGCGCTGCACATGGGTCACGCGCTCAACCACACGATGCAGGACATCTGTGCGCGCTATCGACGGATGGCGGGCTACGAGGTTCTGTACCTGCCCGGTACCGACCACGCGGCCATCGCGACGCAGAACGTCATCGAGAAGCAGCTGGCGGCAGAGGGGATGACGAAGGAGCAGCTCGGACGCGACGCGTTCACTTCGCGCGTGGACGAGTGGTACCGCGACGTCGCCGAGACAATCGTGAGCCAGGATCGCATCCTGGGCATCTCACTCGATTGGTCGCGCCTGCGCTTCACGATGGACCCCCGCTACGTGCGCGCGGTTATGACCGCGTTCGTCGCGTTCTACGAACGCGGTTGGATCTACCGCGGGCCGCGCATCGTCAACTGGTGCCCTCGCGACCTGTCCGCCATCTCCGACCTCGAGATCGACTGGCAGGAGCACCAGGACACGCTGTACTACATCAAATACCCGATCGAGGACGGCGGCGAAATCGTGATCGCCACCGTGCGGCCCGAGACGATGCTCGTGGACACCGGCGTCGCGGTCAACCCGGCCGACGCACGGTATCGCGCGTTGATCGGGAAGACCGCGATCCTGCCACTGGTCGGCCGGAAGCTGCCCATCGTGGGCGATGAGGCGGTCGACAAGGATTTCGGCACGGGCGCGCTCAAGGTCACTCCGGGCCACGACGCGATGGACTACGACATCGGCCAGCGCCACTCGCTCGAGGTGATCAACGGGATGCACCCCGACGCGCGAATGAACGTGCCCGGCCTTCCGTATGACGGCCTGCCTTCGCTTGAGGCGCGCGAGAAAGTCGTCGCGGACCTAAAGGCACAAGGATTCCTGGTCAAAGAGGAGCCGTATACGCACGAGGTCGGACACTGCGACCGCTGCCACGCGGTGATCGAGCCCTTGATCAGCGACCAATGGTGGCTGCGCATGGAGACGATGCGCGACAAGGCGCTCGCCGCGTCTGCTGCCGGAATGGTGCGTTGGCACCCCGAGCGATACGAGCGCACGTACCTCGACTGGCTGCGCGGCTTACGCGACTGGAACATCGGGCGGCAGCTCTGGCTGGGCCACCGAGTGCCGGTCTATTACTGCGACAACGGCCACACGACCGTTTCGGTCGAGCCGCCGCGCGAGTGCGCCGAGTGCGGGAGCATCAAGCTGACTCAAGACCCCGACGTGCTCGATACGTGGTTCTCGTCGGCGCTCTGGCCCTTCGCGACTCTCGGTTGGCCCGAAGAGACTGACGACCTCAAGGCCTTCTACCCCACGAGCATGAACAGCACGGCTCGCGAGATCATCAATCTCTGGGTCAGCCGCATGATCATGACCGGCCTCGAATTCATGGGCGAGGTTCCGTTCTTCGACGTCGCGATCCACTGCCAGGTCCAGGCAAACGACGGGCGCCGCATGTCGAAATCGCTTGGCACGGGCGTCGACCCGCGTGACCTGATCGACCGCTACGGCACGGATGCCGTCCGCGCGTGGGCGGCTTCCGTTGCGATGTCGAGCCAGGACGTCCGGTTCGACGAGAGCCGAGTCGAGGGCTACCGCCGGTTCTGCAACAAGCTCTGGAATGCGACCCGGCTGGTGCTGAGCTCGCCCGGAACGCCGTCCACGGAAGCCCCTGGAACTTTCGAGGTTCACGAGCACCTGGAAGATCGCTGGATCGCCTCAAGGCTCGAGCGCGCGTGCGCCGCCGTCACCGCAGGGATCGAGGGATTCGTGTTCCAGGATTCGATGGCGGCGGCCTACGGTTTCGCGTGGAACGAGTTCTGCGACTGGTACCTCGAGGCTGCGAAGGATCGCCTCCGTGCCGGAGACCCGGCCGCCCAGGACGTTGCGTATTTCTGTCTCGACAACTTGCTGCGGATCCTGCATCCGTTCATGCCCTTCGTGACGGAGGAGCTGTGGTCCCGGACTCCAGGACATCTCGACTACCTCATGCGTGCTCCATGGCCGCAGCCTGACGGAAGGTTTGTCGACCCGGCGGCCGAGGAGTCTTTCGCCGAGGTGATGACGATCGTCGAGGAGGTGCGTGGACACCGGCAGGCCGCCGGTGCGCCGCCACGTGGCGGGAGCCTGCACCTCGAGCAGCCGATCGACCGCAAGGTCGCGGCCCTGGCCGCCCGGCTCGCGCGAGTCGAGCTTGTCGAGGAAATGGAAGGAGGCACGCCGCTGGTCGCGGTGCCCGCGAGGCTGAGCTTTCCAGCAGGCGCGGGCGACAATCGCCAGGCCGAGGCAAAACGTGATGCGGAACGCGCCCGTCTGAAGTTGGACCTCGAGAAAACCGAAGCCAAGCTGGCCGACCCGGAGTTTCTGGCCAAGGCACCACAGGAGATCGTCCGGAAGCTGGAGGACCGAGCCGCCGAGCTTCGCGCCGCAATCGACCGCTTAGAGTAGCCTGCTAACCGCTTCATGCCGTCCCTCGCCCTGCTGGCGCCGGTGCTGCTGCCCCTCATCACGGCCGCGGTCGTCACCGCTTTCGGGCTGGGTGGCATGAACCTTGGCCGGCTCGCCGCCGGCGCCGGCGCCTGGGCGGCCGTGGTGGCTCTCCTGGCCATCTGGCTGCCGGTGCGCTCCACACAGGAGCTGGACCTCGGTCAGCTCGGATTCGGTTCCTCGTTCCAGCTGCGCATCGACGCCGTCGCGTTCGCGTTCGGCCTCATGGTCCTGGTTCCGGCCGCGCTGGTGCTGACCCTTCAGCGGCGCACTTGGCAGGAGGCGGCGATCGGCGCGCTGGGGGTGGCCGCGGCCATGGGCGCCATCGAGGCGGGAAACGTCGTCCTCACCGCGCTCGCGGGCGGCACCGCCGCAACAGCGGCGGTCATCCAGCTCGACGTCGAGGATATGCGCGCCCCCCGACCGCGGTGGAGCATGCTGCTGGCGGCCTGGCTGGCTTTGAGCTGGGCAGGCGTGATCCTCCAGGTGCGCGGCGGAACCGCCACGTATGCCGCCGTTCCCGTTTCCGCCCTCACGGCGCCGGTCTTTGCGCTGATCGCGTTTGCCGGCCTCATGGCTTCGGGGCTGGTTCCCTGGCGCTCGTGGCCGGCCAAGGCGTGGTCGAGGCCATCGCTCCGCGCCGCCGGCCTTGTCGTGGCGATCCTATTTCCACTGGGCTTCTACCTGCTGGTGCGCGCCTACGAGATGGGTGACGGTCGCTACCCGCACGTTGCTTTCCAGGCGGGCCTCGCCACGTGGGGCGTGATCGTCGCCCTGGGCGCGGCCGCCCGAGCTCAATCCGCAGCGACACGGCGCGGATTTCTAGCCGAGGTGATTCCCGGCATCGGCGGTTTCGCGTTGATGACCGTCGCGCTCGGCACACCGCTCGCCCTGGTGGCGGGACTCATCACGCTCGCCTTCGCCTCAGCCATGACCGGCTGCCTTTCGCTGCTGCCCGACCGCGCCGGCCCCGCGTCTCTGATCACCATCGCCGCGGCGGTCGGGCTCCCGCCCGCGCTCGGCTTCGGGGCGCGCATCGTCGGGATCGAGTCCACGTTCGAGGCCGGTGACTTCTTCGGGTTCATCGGCGTGGCGGCGGCGATCGTCTGGGTGCTATGGATGGTTGCCGGCGCCCGCGCCACGGGCCTCCCCGCAGGACGCGGGCGCCCGGTCGTCGAGACTTTCCCGCGCGTGGCGATGGCGATCGCGGCGCTGACACTGGTCGCTGGGCCTGGGCTGGCGGCGATCCAGTCGGCCTTCGCCAACCCGGCCCAGGCCGACGTGATGCCGCTCCCGCCGGGCTCGGTCAGCGGCGGGCTCACATCGGTGTTCACTGTGTCGACAGTCCTTCCCGCCGTCGCGCTATTCGTGCCCCTGCTGATCATCGGTGTGGTCGCGTTCGGCGCCGCGGGCACCTCACTCATCCGGACCCAGGCACGGCCGTCGCTGTTCCCTCTCCCGTGGGCCGGCGCGATCGACAGCTTGCGACGGGCGGCCGATTCGGCATCCCTGCCCGAGCAGTACCGGTCGATCCTCGACCTCCGCGCCTTCGAGGCCGCGGCGTCGAGTGGCCGGCCGCTGGTCTGGCTTGCCTCGCTCGTGGCGCTGGCCTTCGCAGTGACTCGCTAGTGCCGCACCTCAGTTGATCGCAGCTGCCTTCCTTGCCTGGCTCGGGGCTGCATTTGTCGTGCTGTCCGACGGTCGCCGCGGCCTGGCGCTCGGACTTGCGCTGGTTACCGCCGGCCTTGCGGTGCTGGCCTGGCCGACCGGGATGGCGTTGGGTGCTGTCGCGATCGGCGCCGGGGGCCTGGTGGCCGCCGGTCTCTGCTGGCGATCGGGCCCGCCGGCCTGGGGGATCATGCCGGCGGGCTCGACTCCTCGCACCGTCCTCTGCATCGCCTCCGGCCTGCTCGGATTGTGGGTGGCATCTTTGGTCACGACTGGAACCGGGGCCCCGCTTCGCTTCGCCGTCCTGGTGGTCGTGGGATTGATGGCAGCGCGAATCCTGATCAGCCGCGAGTCTGGCGTCGTGCTCGCGGGCCTCGCCTCCCTCGCCCTGGCGCTGGCGGTGGCTCCCGGCCTCGCAGCGCAGTCACCGGGCCCGGTCCCGGCGATCATCGGCGGGCTGATCGCGGCGGGCGTGATGTTCGTCGCCGGCGGGCCAGCACCCCGGCCCTCGCGCGGCGCTTCGCCGGCGCCGGCGGACAAAGATGCAGCCTGAGCTGCTCCTCGCCGCGACCGCGGCGCTGGGTCTCGCGGTCGTCTTCGCTCCGCCTCGGGTTCCGCGCGCCGACCTGCTCACCTGGGGCCTGTTGGGGCTTGCCGGCATGGCGGCGATGGCGATCGCGCCAAGCCTGGACGTGGTCATATTGATCCTGCTCGTGCTCGCCGTTCTGCAAGCGCGATTGGCCTCGAAACGGGATTTCGCCACGCGAATTCGCGCCCCGGTCCTGGCGGTTAGCCTCATGGCGCTGGGCGTCGCGTTCGAGCGGATGCAGGGCCCGGTGGTGCTGGAGCGCTTCGGCGCGGTGGGGATCGTGGCGGGCCTCGCGGCCGCGGTCGGTTTGCTCCCGTGGGCCCACGAGTTCGATCCCGAGGAATCGGTCGTTGCGTCACCGATCCCCTGGATTGCCTTCGTCGGCCCTCTCCTGGCTGCGACTGTGATCTCGCAGGCAAGGGGGGTCGTGCCGGGGGAGGCGGGCGACGCGTTCGGGGCGATGCTCATCGGCCTCGGGCTCCTGAACATGCTCTGGGGGAGCCTCGGCTCGTGGCGGACCGAAGGTGATGCCGCGGCCTGGCGCTATTCGTTCATGGCCGACTGGGGACTCGCGCTGTGCGGGTTCGGCCTCGCGATCGCCGACGGTCGGGCCGCGGCGCTGATCATCCTGTTCAGCGTCGTCCTCGGCCGCCTTCCGCTCTATCTCTGGTCGCGGCAGGCCATTCGCGAGAAGGTGCCCACGGACCGGCCGATCAACCTGGTCGTGGCCGCGGTGCTCGCGGGCTCCGCACCGTTCGCGGGCTTTCCCGCCCGGGTCTTGCTGCTGCGCGGCGCAACACAGCTTTACTGGCCGCTTGCGCTTGTGCTGGCCGCCGTGATGCTGCTGTGGCTTCCCGCTTCGCTGCGCCTCGGGCGCAGCATGGGCGTGCCGCGAGGACGGCAGGCGGTGGGCGTGGCGATCGTGCTCGCGATCAACGTCCTGCTCGGCGTCTTCCCACAACCCCTGCTCGCCCTGGCAGGCTTGTGATGGACTCGTAGATGGCGCAGCTCCTCGCAGCGCTCGCCACGCACGCGGCTGCGCTGGTCCTCTATCCAGGTCTGCTGGCGGCCGCCGTCTTTGGCGGCGTGGCCGAGATCAGCTGGCTGAGCTTGACGACGGGGGGCTGGGCGTCGCCCGATCTTCCGCGGCGACGGCCCACGCCGGTCCTGGCGACGGTGCTGGTGTGCTCGATCGTCGCCGGCGTGCAGCTTGCCGCACCATTCAACCCGGTCCCGTCGGCGGAGCGCAGCGTGGTGGTGGCGGCAATCGCGCTGGCCTTCACCGCCTGGGCGGAGCTCGCGCTCACGCTCGAGCTCGTGGCTGAACCTCGGTTGCTTCTCATCGTGCAGTTCTGCTGGCTGCTGGCGGTGCTTGCCCCGGCTGTGCAGCCGGAGACGCTGCGACCGCAGGTCCTGGGCAACATGCTGGTACCCGCCTTGCTTCCGCTGAAGCTGGCGTGCGGCGCACTCTACCTTCTCTGCTTGCCGGCCCTGCTCCGGTTGTGGCCATTCGCGCCGCCGGGCGATCGCCGGGCTCGGCGGCGCCTCGATGCCGCCCGGGCCCTTTGCTGGTTCCCGTACTGCGGACTCTTCACGACGCTGTTCTTTCCACCGCCGGCAGACGACGTGCTCGGCCTCTTGCGCTTTTTCGGCATCACCGCTGTCGTGGCGGCGCTTGCCATGGGAGCAGGGTTCGTGATGCAGCGTGGCGGAGCGGTGCTTGCTCGCGGGCTCTACATGCGTGCGATCCCCGCCTACGCGCTGGTGGTGCTGGTTGTGGCCGTGGTGACGTCGTTGGAGTTGAGGTAGTCGTGGTTGGGACGACGCTTGGAGGCAAGTGCGACGCGAGATAGGACTGGGAAAAGGGAGTCGGGGTGGGGTCTGGGTGACCCGAAGGAGGCTGGGACAAGGACTGGGAAGAGGGTGTGGTGGTGGCGTTTGTTGGTCTTGATGAGGGCTCGGAGTGGTTGCGCTTTTTGCGCAACTTTTTTGGGTCAAAACTCTTGACAAGCGAACGTATGTTTGGTAGGCTGTTTCTATGCTCGCGACGCAAGACGTCTGTGTCTCCAACGACCTCCTTCGCGAGCGTCTGATTCAGCGCCGGCGGGTGATCGATTTGCAGGAGGTTGCCTTCGCTCGAGAGGCGGCTGAATTTGCGGCTGGCGACGCTTGGGATGAAGACGGCTCAGTCAGCGCGAGCGACTGGATGCGCTTCAACTGCCATATGACTGCCGGCGCGGCGGCCAACGCCATCGCCGTCGGCGAGAGCCTCGAGCGGTTGCCCGAAAGCCACCAGGCTGTGGTCGACGGTGAGATCGGCTTCGCCCATCTCGCGGTCATGGCACGTACAGCCGAGGCACTCGGAGAGCGCTTCGACGAGAAGGTGCTGGTCGAGAAGGCGAAGGAGAACTCACCTGGCAAGTTCTTCTACATCTGCCACCATGCCCGGCACGCGGCCGATCCCAAGACTTACGCCGCCGAGCAGGCCGAGCAGGCCCAGCAGCGGCGGCTCAAGTTGAGCACCTGGATGGATGGCTCGCTGATGATCAGCGGCCAGCTCGACCCGATCGGTGGAGCCGCTGTGCTGGCGGCCTTCGCGCCTTTGGCGCGTAGGTCTGGCGCTCATGACCACCGTGATCAGGAGCAGCGCAACGCGGACGCCCTGGTCGAGATCTGCATGCACTCTCTGGACAGCGGGCTGATCCCCCAGCGCGCTTCGCAGCGCACCCACCTTCAGGTCACCACCTCGCTCGAGACGCTGCTGGCCCTGCCGGGCGCACCGGCGGCGGAGATGGAGCACTCGCTGCCCATCTCCTCCAGGACGGTAGAGCGCCTGGCCTGCGACTGCTCGGTGACTCGGATCCTGCTCGACTCGGAGTCGATGGTGATCGACGTTGGGCGGGCGAAGCGCACGATCTCCGGACCGCAGCGCAAGGCGCTGAATGTGCGCGACAAGCACTGCGTCTGGCCGGGTTGCGAGCGGCCGGCGAGCTGGACCGAAGGCCATCACCTGGTGCACTGGCTGCATGGCGGCGGAGGCGACCTGCCCAACCTGGCTTTGCTCTGCCACCGGCATCACTGGTTGGTGCATGAGGGCGGCTGGCAGATCGTTCGCGGCGATGAGGGCCGGATGCTGACCGTCCCGCCGCTGGTTACTTTCGGTCCGTCATCGCGAGGACCCGACTAGCCGGTACCACGGGGTTAGAGCACCACATCTGGGGTTAACCTGTGGAAAACACCGCTACCAGGTGTATCATCCAGCCCGCCCACACCTTGCCAACGCCACAGCCAACTCGGGTCGCCCCACCGGCCCTTCGGGCAACCTCACCCGCATTCGGGAAGGTCACGTGAACTTATTCACGTCTCTGTTGGGGCTCTGGTCGGCCGACGTCGGCATCGATCTTGGAACCGCCAACACGCTCGTGCATGTCCGCGGGCGCGGCATCGTCCTTGACGAACCGTCGGTCGTCGCGGTCAGCAAGCGGACGGGTCAGGTGCTCGCGGTGGGCACAGAAGCCCGACGGATGCTGGGGCGCACGCCGGCGGACATCATCGCGATGCGTCCGCTGCGCCACGGCGTGATCGCGGACTTCGAGCACACGGAGCAGATGATCCGGCACTTCATCGCGCGAGCCCACAACCGCGCCTGGCACGTCAGCCATCCACGCGTCGTGATCGGCATCCCGTCAGGCGTGACCGAGGTGGAGAAGCGAGCCGTCATCGACGCGGCGACGATGGCGGGCGCGCGCGAGGCGCATCTGGTCGAGGAGCCGATGGCCGCCGCGATCGGCGCCGGCCTACCCATCCAGGCCGCCGGCGGTTCGATGATCGTCGACATCGGCGGCGGGACGACGGAGGTCGCGGTGATCTCTCTCGGCGGCGTCGTCGCCGCCACGTCGGCGCGCACCGGTGGCGACGACATGGACGACGCGATCGTCCAGTACGTGCGACGCAACATGGGCCTGCTGATCGGCGAGCGGACCGCGGAGGACATCAAGATCGCTATGGGTTCGGCCTTCCCAATGCCCGAGGAACGATCGTTTCTCGTCCGCGGGCGCGACCTCGTCACCGGGTTGCCGAAAACGGTCGAGATGACGACGGCGCACGTGCGCGAAGCGCTGTCGGTTGTGCTCGTCGATATCGTGCGAGCCGTCCGCTCGACGCTCGACGCCACGCCACCCGAGCTCGTCGACGACATCATGGAGCGGGGCCTCGTCGTGTGCGGAGGAGGAGCGTTGCTCGCGGGGCTGGACCGGCTGTTCGCGCACGAGACGCTCATGCCGGTGCGCATCGCGGAGGACCCGCTCACGTGTGTCGTGCGCGGCACGGGGATCGTGCTGGAAGAGATCGACACCCTGAACCGGGTCCTGCTGCGGACGCGCCGCGTCAGGGCGCTCCGCTACTAGGGATCGCCTGGTGTACGGGAGGAGCCAGTCCCGCTCGACCGGACTCTTCCTCACGCTGTGCGCCTCCATGCTCCTGCTCGCGATGGTGACCGAGCAGACGTGGGCCGCCGGCGCTCGCGGCGCGCTCAAGAGCTATCTCGCGCCTGTCGACGCCGTGATGACCCAGCTCGCCGGAAACGTCGACCGCGTGACGGCGGTGTTCGGAGACGTCTCCACCTTGCGCGCCGAGAACCAGCGTCTGACGGCGGCGGACCAGGCCCTGCGCCGCCAGGTGGTCGAGCTGAACGCGGCCGCGAAAGAGAACGCCTCTCTTCGCCAGGCCCTCGACTTCGAGCGCTCGTACGGCCATCGCATGGTCGCGGCGCAGATAGTCGGCCGCGGGCCCGATGGGTTCAGCCGCACCCTGGAGGTCGACCGCGGTACCGCTGACGGCGTGAAGCCGGGAATGATCGTGACGACCGCCGCGGGCCTGGTCGGACGCGTCCAGGAGGCCGGGCCTCACGGCGCGATCGTGCAAACCCTCGCCGATCCTCAGAGCCGGGTGAACGTTTTTCTGTCCGCATCGGGCCTGCAGGGCACCCTCACCGGAGGCCCCGCCGCGCTTCAGCTCGAGATCGAGCATTCGATCGGTGTGACCGCCACCAGCGGCGAATGGGCGCTCACGAGTGGCGTGGGAGGGGGCTATCCGCGCGGGCTCGTGGTCGGAGAGCTTGCCTCGGTGACGCATCGAGACTCGTCCACCAGCGACCAGGCGCTCGTGGCCTGGGTGAACGATCCGGCCGCCATCAGCCTCGTGCTGGTGATCACCGACTTCGTGCCCGCATGAAGCGACTCGGCATCGCCGCGCTGCTGCTTGCGACGGTCCTCATCCAGGTGACCTGGGCGCCCCGGCTCACTGTGGCGGGCGCATTTCCGAATCTCGCGCTGGTCGCCGTGATCGCCATCACGTGGACCTCCGGCGTGCGGTACGGGATGGCGTGGGCGTGCGTCGCGGGGTTGATGCTCGACCTGACTTCGGACGGTCCGCTCGGCCCGCACGCGCTGGCTCTGCTCGCGGGCGCGTACCTGACGGGGTTCTGGGCCCGCAATCTCGATCGCGACAGCCTCTTGCATCCAGTGATCGCCGCCGCAGTGAGCACGGCTGCGTACTCCTCCGTGCTGGTTTTCGCCGACGACGTGCTCGGCCTGCCCGTGCCTCCGTTCGGTATCGCGCTACAGCTCATTGTCGCGGCCTCGGTCTACAACGCCGCGCTGATGCCGGTTGCGCTGGCGATGATGCGTAAGCTGCATTCGCCGGCAGCGAGGCGCCCGGAGCCGGTTTGATCCAGCTCGGAGGCCTGACCCCCAAGGCGCGGTGGTCGATGCGACTGGTGGCCGCCGCCTTGCTGGCCGTGCTGGTCATCGGCGGTCTCGCCGCCAAGCTGGCCGAGCTCCAGATCACCGACGGCGCGACTCTCGCCGGAATGGCACGGGCTAACACCGTGCGCCGCGTGGTCATCGAGGCCGACCGGGGAATCATCTACGACCGCCATGGTGTGCCCCTCGTCGCCAACAACCCGGTCTGGAGCCTCGTGGTGGTGCCGGCCGGGCTGCCGCTCGACGCTCGGGCGCGCACTACCGAGCTTGCGGAGCTTGCCCGAATCACGGGCCAGCATGAGGAACAGGTCGCCACGGCGCTTGCGGCGGCGGATCCCTACTCAAGCGTCAGCCTCGCCGCCGGGCTCTCCGAGGCGCAGGAGCTCGCGATCAACGAACGGCTGCCACAGCTGCCCGGGGCGTCGATCGTCCAGCGCGCTGTCAGGACCTACGTCGATCCGCTGGTGTTCGGGCACGTGCTCGGCTACGTCGGCCCGCTCAACGAGACCGACATGAAACGGCTTGCGTCGCTCGGCTATCAGCCGGGCGAGGTCGTCGGCAAGGTGGGGGTGGAGGCCGGCCTCGAGACTTTGCTTCGCGGCAAGAACGGGTGGGCCGACGTCGAGGTCGATGCGCGTGGAGAGGTTGTCCGGACGATTGCCACGCAACCGCCCGTGCCAGGCGACTCGGTGTATCTCAGCATCGACTCATCGCTGCAGCGAGCAACCGCACAGTCGCTGGCCGCCGGCCTTGTCCGCGACGGCAAGACTGCGGGCGCTTCAGTTGTCATCGACCCGCGCACGGGCGAAGTGCTCGCGCTTGTGAGCCTGCCCGGCTACGACACGAACCTGTTCACCCACGGCATCAGCCAGGCCGACTACACGAGGCTGCTCGACAATCCCGACCGACCTCTCCTCAACCGCGCGATCGCCGGCCAGTACGCGCCTGGCTCGACATTCAAGATGGTCACGGCGACCGCGGGCTTGCAGGAGGGCAAGATCACCGCCGCCACGATGCTGTCCTGCCCGCCATACCTCAACGTGAACGGCTGGATCTATCACAACTGGGCGAACTACAGCCTGGGCCAGATGAACGTCGCGAAGGCGCTGGCGACCTCGTGCGACACCTTCTTCTACCAGGTCGCGGCGATGGTCGGCGACGTGACTCTCGCGAAGTACGCGCGCGCGTTCGGCTTCGGCCAGGCCACGAGCATCGAGATGCCAGGCGTGATGCCGGGGTTGGTCCCTGACCGCATCTGGAAGCAGCTGGAATGCGGAGTCCCCGACCTCAACTCCGACGCGTGCCGATGGAACACGGGCGACACCATCACGTTCGGGATCGGCCAGTCCTACCTCCTCACAACGCCCTTGAACCAGGCGGTCTACGTGGCGGCGCTGGCCAACGGCGGCCAGGTGATGAGGCCCACCCTGGTCGACGAGGTGCGCGATGCCTCGGGACACGAGGTCCAGTCACTGCACCCCGAGGTGACAGGCACCGTGCCCGCCTCGGCGGCCAACCTGATGGCGGTTCGCGAGGGAATGCGCGAGGAGATCAACCGGCCGTACAACATGAACTACTGGTTTCGTGCCGCCGGAGTGCCGGCCGATGGAGGCGGCAAGACGGGTACTGCTCAATGGGGCGGGAGCGGGCTCGATCTTCCGACCCACGCGTGGTTCGTCTTTTTCGCGCCCTATGCCCAACCCGAGGTCGCGATGTCGATCTTCGTCGAGAGAGGGGAGCTGTCGGAGGTCGAGGCAGCGCCGATCGGCGTACAGGTCATGAAGTTCTATCGCGATCACGTCACCGCGATCCGGGCCGCCTGATCGAGTTGACGAGCTCCGCGGCCTGGCGGCGGCTCGATCACCTTCAGCTTCTGCTCATCGGGATGCTGGCGGTGCTCGGTCTCATGACCGTCTTCAGCGCGCACGCGGACTGGGGCAGGCAGCTGCTGTGGATAGTGCTGGGCGCGGGCGCCTACGCGGCTGCATCCGCATTCGACTATCGACGCCTGCGGTCCGCTGCGCCCGGTCTCTACGCGGCCATGATCCTGCTCCTGCTGGCGGTACACCTGGTCGGCCATTCGGCGCTCGGCGCCCGCCGGTGGCTTTCGGTCGCCGGCTTCCCGCTCGAGCCGTCGGAGTTGTCGAAGCTGCTGCTCG
>JBGPEO010000058.1:0-14388 GCA_041482895.1 Candidatus Dormibacteraceae bacterium
ACCCCGCCTCGGAGCCTGCCTAGAGTTCGTGATCAGCCCTGGCTAGATTTCGTGATCGCCCGCAATCGTCGGCCGCCACCAACGCCTTCGCGGCCGATATCGGTTCAGCGATGCTGGTGCTGGTCCAAATTCCGGCGCCGGGCTGCTGGAAGATTACTGGCCAGTACAAGGAAGCAAGCCTCAGCTTCGTGGTGTGGGTTCCTGCCTAGCCTAGGCGGCGTGGTGGGCCGCGGTCGACTCGAACCTAACGGTCACTAAGGTGCCCTCAACGTAGGCGATAAATGAACTTGACTGAGTGATTGGTACTCGGGGCGTTGCACCCCGTCTCCCGCTCCACCTTTTGAATTCAGATTCGGCCCTCAGAAGGTGTTTTGACCCCAACCCCCAACCGGCGTGAATCGGCTGATCGATCCTTGCGATTCCTAGCGTGATGCACAGCGTCCAAGCGATCGCCGGGGGAGCTGGCCCTATTAAAGTCGTCTTCCTACTCGGAGCCTGGACATCACGCGGGACTGGTGTGCCCCTCGTCCAGCGGCGCTGGCGGGGTGGTCCTTGCGGTGTGGGTCGTAGCGCACCACCGCGCACCGACGCTGAGAACTCGGCTAAGGCCCGGGCCTAACGGGTCGAACGACCCTCGACGACTACCTCTGAAACGAGTACACACATGATGGAGGTTGTGTGGAGATGGCCAAGTTTTTTCGGAGTCCCTTCTGGCGGGAGACTCCCCGTCTCGCCAAGGCCGCTTTCATCCTGGCCGGAATCGGGGTGACTTACCTCGTGCTCCTCGCCTTGCTTATGGTCGTCACGGGGATTATGTCAGGCGGCGATGCGTCCCGCCCCCCAGGCGTGTCGGCTGCGTCGGCGGTGGTGATGTCCTTGGTGAGCGGGGTGATGTACCTAGCCGTCGGTGGCGCCTTCCTGGCCTTGATCGCATTAGGGCTGCGCAGCAGCACGCTCGCCTTCAAGTGGATGGGTGTAGGGCTGGCGGCGCTGGCTGGCCTGGCTGGCCTAGGCTCCCTCGTGGTCGCCCTCGTGAGCATGGACTTCAGCACGCTGACTACTGGCAGCGTGGCTGAGTTTGCGCTGCTGGCGTTGCCGATGGTCGTGGTGGGCCTGGCCTACATTCCGGTTGCGGTGCTGGGAGCCAGGGACGCCTTGCGGATGGGGCACCGGGGAAAGCACCAGGCGCTCAGCGCATGAGGGGAACGACGAACGTTCTGGAACGCCCCGCCAGGCGTGCTCCACAGCGGCCTAGGCGGGGGGACTCCAACGACAAAGTTCAGCGAGCCCGCGTGGTTGTGGATCAGGCGCTCGGCGACGCGGCGCGGCGGAACCGAGCCTAGCCTAGGGACGCCTAGATCGGCGTCCGGAATGAACAACCTATCCCGGCGGTGGAGGCGGCGACGGGATCGGTCCACTCGGCCCGCTGCCAGTCAAGCCCGAAACGAAGGTGATTGCCCACAAGGCGAAATATGCAAAGCCCACCAGAGCGGACAGGAAGACCAGAATTGATCGCTCCCTTCTAGTGATGATGCTGAGAACTCCGACGATCAGAGCAGCCGCGCCGGCGATTATGGCGAGACCGATGGGGATCACCACCGCCGGAGCGAAATCGGAGGTCTCCAGGCCAACAAAAATCGCGAGATAGGCCAGCGCCTGCAAAAGAACGACGGCGGCTGCCAAACCTGCGGCCCACCAACCTAGGCGAGATCGTGGCGTCAGGCGACTCCAAAAGCTGCCACCCACCTTTTGCGCTTGAATTGCCATTCAGCACACCTCCACTCACACATCGTGGGGGTGCGTCTTCCGGCTTCAAAGAGCTACTAGCCCCATGGGCGGCAGGCCAATCGTGCTAACGGAGATGCGGCCTGAATCGAAGCTTGCACAGCTGTCGGAGGCCAAAAGTCCCTGGCGATGAGGGCCGCCGCTCCCTAGCAGAGGCAGCTTGCCCGTCGCATTCTCAATCAGTGCAGAGCTGGAGGTTCCGGGCCGCAGTACTAATCGTGGCGCTGGCCATTACTGCTGGACTGTGGGTGTGGCCAGCCCTGGCTTTCCCAAACCCCGGCATCAACGATGCTATGACGCTCGCCGACCTGACCCTACCGGTCGTAGGGGCGACTCTCCTGGGGTGCATCGTGGCCCTGGTCTTGGGTTATGTGCGCCACTGGCCTTCTGCAGCCCCCGCGGCTCTGGGAACGTTCTTGATCGGCGTGGCAGTGGCCTTGGTGATCGGCCTGCTGACTATCGGGAACATATCCAATGACCGCTTCGGCCCACTCCTGTTCCTGCCAGTGCCATTCGCCGTTGTGGGCATGCTCATCCTTGCATTGGGTCTGGCTCGACGGACGACCGGAACTGCCCGCAGCGGTTTGGCGATCGGCGGGATTGCTACAGCTCTTCTCCTCGCCTGGATCCTTGCAAGAGGGGCACGTGACTGGCTCCTGGCTCCCTATGGCTTCGATGTACTGCTGCTGGTCGCCCTTGGGTCGGCCGTGGTCTTTCTGCTGGGCATGACCTGGCCACAATCCGGCCGAGAGTTCCACCCTGACAAGAAAGGACCGCCAAACAAGCCCCTCAGTTCATAGTGATCGTCGTCCGCACCGTGACCCTACCGGCGGGTCGCTACCCCGCGACGTATGCATCGGAAGGTCTCGCCCGCCCCGAAAGAGAAGGAGCCAGCCGCGGGCTGGCTCCCTCAGTACCTCGATCACGGCGAAGGATTTGTGACTCCGCTATCCGGCAGGCACTTTCCTTCGCTCAGTAAACATCCCGTGCAACTTACCGTTCGCAGCGGCTTCTAGAAGACTGTCCGCGCCTGGGATTACGAAAACCGCTGCCGCCAAGATAAACGCGACGACAGCTGAGCTGGCACCGAAGAGCGAAGCCAGGTCCGGGCTCGTCACTAATGCCCAGGGAACGAAGGCAATCGCCGCCAAGACGTAGAAGTGCAGCAATGGCTTCTGGGCTGCAGATACGCTGCTCAGCAACAGGTAGACGGGCGTGAAGACGAAGCCAAGCACAAGGGCCACGATCAGGAAGGTCTGATTGCTATGACCGAGTGCAGCCGCCATTACAAAGAACGCGGTGACCTCAGCTGGCACGTACTTCACCATCTTCGAGGCATAGTTGTCGGCTGTAATCTTCGGCGGGGCCGCTGGCGCCCCTCCAACTAGCGCCTTGACTGGCCGTGCTTCCTCTTTGCGCTCATAGACGATGTATCTAGCCACCGTATCTACCTCCTTGATCTCCAAATATCGCATCGGAGGACTGTTTGCCAGGGCCGTTTGGTCCATTGCGAACAGGACCACCGATAGCCCGTCAGCGAGTGTGTTGAAAGCTCCTCGCGTCGCCCGTATCGAGGTCGACTCGGCGCGCAGTGAGCTGGCCGGCTCCGGAACTGGGGCCAGGATGCTCGAGATCGAACGTGCGGGCCTGGAGGAAAGCGGCCGGCAAAAGCTCGTCGAGATCCGCCATGCGCTGGGGTTGTCCGAACGGACGAGCCCGGGCTCGTCCGAGGTGACGACATGACACAAGCGATTGGGTTGTCGGAGACGGCTGAAGCCGAGCCTGGGCGCCAATTCGAGAGCGGCCTCGATTTTCTACGAAGCGAGCGCCGAGCGGCGCTGCTCCTGCTGGTTGCTCCAGCAAGACGTCAGCCGGCGGCGCTGAACTCACCCGCGGTTGACCCTACGACCAGCCGACTGGCAAAAAAAAGGTCTCGTGGAGGGTTAGTCCACGAGACCGAAAGGAAGGGATGGCTACGCGTGAATGAGCCCGCGATGGGTGAGGGCTCGGAAGACCACCAGCAGGATGACCGCGCCGACGAAAGCCGACAGCAGACCTCCGATGGTGAATGTGCCAGTGTCGACCGGTAGTCCGACGAGACCCGCAAGCCAGCCACCCAGGAACGCGCCCAGGATGCCGACCACGATGTCCCACAAAAGGCCCATGCCCTTGCCGCTCAGCACCTTGCTGGCTACGAAGCCGGCGATCGCGCCGACGATGATCCAGACAATGATTCCCATTACTCGCTAAACCTCAGTGGTCGCCTTGCGGCGGTGATTCGAACGGTGAGTTGTGACCACAGGCTCGTCGGCCTCGTCGCCGTCATCTGGAGCGAACTCGTTGCCCATGCGGTGGGCGTAATCAGAGAGCCGCTTCATGTGTGACCGCTGCGATACCGCGTAGCCGCCCAGCGCCGCCCCGGCCACGAGGCCAAGCGCCAGCATGCCGAGAAGGGGCCACGTCCGCGACGCCGAGCTCCGCGGCAGCGCCGCGGCGATTCGCTCCATGGCGGCGTCGTTCCAGTGCCTCCCCCACGACCTCAAATCGCCAAGGTCCATCACGAGGAGGCCGGCTTGGTGCCCTTGGGAGCGGTCATGATCCGGATCAGGACCACGATGCCCCAACCGATCACGGCGTACACGACGAGTGCGACCAGGGAGGCCGTCTCGAACGTGTTGGTCTTGTTGCCGGTGTCGCCGAAGATCCCGGTGAACGGCGCCACGAGGACCCCGCTGACCTGGTAGATCCCGTTGACGAATGCCGATGCCGACGATGCCCCGAGCAGCTTGCCGAGGAATCGAGCCGCGATCAGGATGTCGACGATGCCGACGATGAATCCCACCACGGCGGTCGCGCGAAAGTTGTAGCTTCCCTCTTCCCGCGTCGAGACGTATTGGGCCGGCGCGGGAGCGGGAGCGGGAACTGGTGCTGAATCCGGTTGCTGAAATGCCATTATTTGTCCACCTCTTTGCGATCACGATCGCTCAGAGGCCATAACAAAGTCAGCAACTGTTGGGGTGCGGCCTAGGGGTCAGACCTCAGGTCGCGAGGCCGGCGTAGCTCAACTCGACCACCAGGCGCCGTGAGTAGGAGAAGGTGTTGGCGTCGAAGCTACCGGTGCACGTGATAAGCGTGAGCCGGGGTGGGCCGTAAGGCTCGCCCATACCGGCCGGCGCTACGCCGACAGGCACGGTTGTCTTCGAAACAACGACAAACAGGCGCTGCGTCTTGTCGGCGAGCACAACCAACACCTGGTCGCCTGCCTTGAGCGTCGACAGTTTGCCGAAGATCATCGGCTGGTCAGGGAATCCGGCGTGGCCTTCAATCACGGCATCGCCCGGGGCCCCAGGAATCGGGCCGTACTTATACCAGCCCGCGTCCCAGCCATTGACGGGCAGGTTCATGACCCCAAAGCGATTGGTGCCAACCCCCTCGACCGGGCGGTGCACGTTGAGGGACGGGATCAGCAATTCGGCCGGCGGCGCAGTCGGTATCAGCGCCTTCGAGCTGATCTCGACGCCGCTCGCCGCGGCCAAACCCGAGAGGTTGCCCAGGCCCGGAAGCGCCGACCCGAACGAGGGCTGCTCCGCGAGCGCCGCGTGAAAGCGCACATTAGGCCCCAGCAATGAGTCGGGACTGGCCGAAACCGCATCCTGCGAGGTGAAGCCGAGCGTGGCCAGCAGCAGACCGGCCAGCGCAACCTCGCCCAACACGTGCACCGACGGGCGCACGTGCCGCAATGACGACCATCCCTTGACCATCGGGCCAGCCTAAGCGCTGCGGCGGCGGCGCCTTCGGTTGCTCACAACCATGACCGTTGCGCCGAAGCCTGCGCCCACCGCGATCACGAGCAGCCAGGGAATCTGGTTGATCAGCTCCCAGGGCACGCCCAGGGTTGCTGGCAAGATGTTGTTGGCAGGCGGTCCGACGTAGGTCGGGACCGCATAACCACATCCGCTCGGCTGAATGATGCGGTTGGTGTCCAGCGTGACGGCTCCGGACGACGTCACGGCGCCAGCGAGTGCTCGGCCGTTCAGCGTCGCTCCAGTGGTCATCGTGATCGAGGTGTTAGCCAGGATGTTGCCCACAAATGTGGTCGACGTCCCGAGAGTCGCCGAGCTGCCGACCTGCCAGAAGACGTCGCATGGCTGAGCGCCGTTGATCAGCGTCACCCGCGAAGACGAGGCGGTCGTGAGGGTGCTCCCGATCTGGAAGATCCAGAGATTGGTCGTGGACCCCCCGCCGTCGAGTACCAGCGTGCCGGTCAGCCCGGCCGAGCTGGCGTATTTGTAGACGCCGGCGACCAGGGAGAGCCCCCCCAGGTCTGTCCCAGTCAAAGTGCTAGTCGTCGTCGCCCCCGCTGCATTGAGGTAGGCGGTGTTCAGGTCGATCAGGGCTTGACCGGACGCGGCGTCGGCAATGTCCTGATGCCCCGACGTTCCGGGACCCGCCGGCGGGAGGCCGGTAATAGAGGTGCCCGGGCTCAGTCCGACCTGGCCGGTGATCCAGCTGGGACCGGTGTTCGTGACGGTGGCCGCACCCAGAACTGCGTAGTTGCCGGCCGTTCCAATGTTGGGGAGCGGGCCGCCTCCTGCGGCGCCCGTCGCCGGCCAGATTAGTAGGACGAGAGCAGCAAGGCCGAGCGAAATGAGGGAGCGGCGCATATTAATCACCTCTTAATCCTGTGAGATTAGGCATAACAAAGTCTGTAAGAGTCTCTCATACCGCCTGCTCGGCGTCCAGTTCAGGGTTTGCGGACGGAATGGCCGTTGAGCTGAACCACCCTCGCGTCCCAGTACCCGAGGCGCTGCCGGAAGCGCTCAGCCTGGGCGACGACGACCGGCACGTTGGTCAGCTCGACCTCGCGCCGGACCGCATCCGACTGCGTGTTCATGAGCTGGCGGATGCGGTCGAGCACCTTCTCTTCCATGGTCAGGATCTCGGTGTAGATTTGGCGCCAGTAGAGCGCCCGCTCGAGCGTCGAGTCGCCCGGGATTCCCTCGCCATCCATGGCCTGGCTCCAGTCGCCGCCGCGCACAGCAGCATCGACGTCGGGCCTCCCTTTGCCCTGCTTGACCTTATCCACTGCTCTACAGATACACAGCCGGGCATAAAAAGATCAGCAATATTCGCCGGACCCAAAAGGCAGCGCTTCTGAGTTACGGGCTGCGAAACACCAGCGAGTAGCCCCGCCCCGGTTTGTTGATTAGGTCTGCCGGGATCCTGAGGTCGACGAGGATCTTCCGCAGCCGCCGCACATAGTTGCGAACTTCCTCCGGGAACAGGGCGGGGTCCGCCCAGGCCTGTCCAAGGATCTGGGAGGTGGTGAAGTACCGGTGAGGATGGTCGAGCAGGAACTGCAGCAGCTGGAATTCTCGTTTGGTCAGGGAGACCTCGCCGCCCTGATGGCGGACCACCCGGCCCGTGGGGTCGACCCAGAGCCCCTGGAGCTCCCACACCCGGCGGTACCAGAGGTCCAGGCGCACCTGGTATCCCTGCATCTGGGTTTCGATGATCTTGAGATCGGTGGCGGCCGCTTTCTGGGCGGGCACCTGCAGGTTGGCCACGTCGCGCCGGACCCGGCCGAGGATCCCTCGCTTGAACTCGAGCAGGTCGGCGTAGATGCTGATCCAATGGCGCGCGTCCTCCCAGCGCTTGGTGTCGAGGTTCTCGCCCTCGAGCGCCTGCGCCGGCCGCCCTTCGATCACGGGCGCAGGGACACCCGCCCCCCTTGTAGCCTTCGCTTTACCCCTAGGCAACTTCTCCGCAAATCATTTCAGAATCGTGAGGCGTACGGTCGTCCCCAGTTCAGAAGTGCTTTGAATTTCCAGCCTGCCGCCATGGGCCGCGACGATGTCCCGGGCGATCGCAAGGCCCAGTCCGGATCCGGGCGAGTTTGCCCCCTTCACGAACCGATTGAAGACTCGAGGCAACAGGTCCGGCGGTATGCCTTCGCCGGTGTCGCTCACCGTTACGAATACCTCCGCGCCAGACCCGCCGGCCGAGACCCTGACCGAGCCGCCGGAGGGGGTGTGGCGGATGGCATTCGACAGCAGGTTTCCCAGCACGCTCCGGATGCGGGCAGGGTCGACGTCAACTTGAGTAATGCCGCCTTCAGCAAGTTCGGAGCTCAGGGTCACGTGGGCGGCTTCGGCCTGCGTGCTGAAGGATTCGACCGTGTCCGCGGCGAGCGCGCCCAGGTCGGTCGGCTCCTTGTGGAGCACCAGGTTGCCGGCGTCGGTCAGGACCAGCGTCCGGAGGTCTTCGACCAGCCGGTCGAGCGTCTGGGTGGCGTCGAGGATCGGGGAGAGGTGAGCGGCGTCGCCCGGGTAGACGCCGTCCGCGATCGCCTCCGCCTGTCCGCGAATCACGGTGAGTGGAGTACGAAACTCGTGCGCCAGCTCTGCCAGGAAGCCGCGGCGCTGCTCGTCGCTCGACTTCAGCCGCGCCGACATCTGGTTGAAGGCCCGTGCCACCGACCTCAGCTCTCGCGGTCCGGATTCGGAAACCTGGACCGAGAAGTCGCCGGCTTCGATCCGGCCCGCCGCGTCGATCAGGCTGTCCATCGGCCTCGTCATCCGCCGTGCGGCGCCCGTGCCGACGGCTACCAGCAGCAGCACGAACAGGAAGGCAAGGACGGCGACCGGCCATCCGCCCAGCCGAGCGATCAGGCCCCCGGCCACCGCACCCGCAAGGACGGCCGCGCCGAGCAGCGCTACGAAAAAACACCCCACTCTGCGGACGAAGGTGGGAGGCCCGCGGCGGCCCCAACGGCGAGGGGGGAACGGTTCGCCTTCCGGCCACCACCGAGGCCGGCGGCCCGGTGGCGGTCCCCAGCCGCGCCCCATCACGCGGGCGGCTCCGCGAACCTGTAGCCGACGCCGAAGACCGTCAGCAGGTACCGCGGCTTTCGCGGGTCAGGCTCGACCTTCTTCCTGATGTTCTTGATGTGCGCGTCGATCGCCCTCTCGTACGAGTCGAAAGCAACGCCGCGCACCGCATCCAGCAGCTGCGCCCGCGTGAAAACGCGGCCCGGCTGCCGCGCCATCGTGGAGAGCAGCTGAAACTCGGTCTTGGTGAGGTCGACGCGGCGGCCGCCAAACCGAACATCCATCCGGGGCACGTCCAGCTCGACGTCTGAGCCGACGCGGATCACATCTGTTGGAGAGTGGAGGCCCTCGGCCCGGCGCAGCACCGCGCGCACCCGCGCGACCAGTTCCTTCGGGCTGAACGGCTTGGTCAGGTAATCGTCCGCGCCCAGCTCGAGGCCGACCAGCTTGTCCGACTCCTCCGTCCGCGCGGTGAGCATGATGATCGGCACCTCGCCGTCGCGTCTCAGCGCGCGGGCGACGTCAAGCCCGTCGAGCCCAGGGAGGCCTAAGTCGAGGACCACCAGGTCGGGCCGTCCCGTCCGCGCCGTGCGCAGCGCCGCCGCGCCATCGGACGCAACGAGCACGGTGAAGCCACCGTGCTCGAGGTAATCGCGGACGAGCTGGACGATGCGTGGCTCGTCATCAACAACAAGGATGGTTAACCCCATGAACTCAGAGCCAATGGCGTGAGTTCATGGGGACCCCTAGAAGAGCCACTGCGACCATCCTAGTTTCAGTCAACTCACCTAGACCGTTCGCTGGTCAGGCGGCGGAGGTGGAGGCGTCGTGCTCGGAGCAGAAGGCTGCTCGCCGTGCGCCTGTTTGTGCCACTCGTTCATCCGCTCGTCCAATTCCGATCGTGCCGGGGGAACGCCGTAACCGTGGCCGCCCTTGTAGCCCCATCCGCCGCTGCCCCAGTGCCTGCGTCCGAAGAACGCGAACCTCAGCAACCCGAACAGGATGAACAGGATGAACAGGAACCAGAAGAAGCCGAAGATCCCGAAGCCCCAATGGGGGCCGTACCCGTAGTAATAGGGTGGCGCCAGCTGCGTGCCCGCGGGCACGTGCGTCGCGACGCCGTCGGACCACCCCACGTTGTAGGCGATGACCCCGACGATGGTGAGCAGGATGGCCGTGACCACCAGCCCGATCAAACCGAAACCGCGTCTCATGTGAATGTCTCCCTTGCTGAACGGATTGACGACTACAGGCTTCATCTTTCCGTGCACTTGTGAGCGCGGTGTGAAGGACTCGCGAAGGTCTTGGCCGGGCTCGCGCAGGGCGCATCAACTCTGCGCGCGCGCAGGGCGCATCAACTCTGCGCGCGCGCAGGGCGCATTACCCGCCGGGCGCGCGCAGGGCGCCTTAACTAAAAACCGCCGATCTCCATCTCGACCAGCTCCGCGGTGCGCCGCCACAGCGCGGTCTGGGCATCCTGGTCCGCCACGGTCTTGGGAGGATCGATGCGCCGCGCGCCCTTGAAGAACCAGCCGGTGGTGCCGGCGTGAGCGGGCGACAAGGCGAGCTCGGCCAGGTCCTGGGCGGCGCGCTCGGGCGAGCGCGCGACGAGCCGCGCAGCCAATCGCACCGGTCGCGACGCCTCGCGCATGAGCTCCGAACGGACCAGGCCGGGATGGAACGCGTTGGCCCGCACGTCCCAACGCTTCGCCCGCCGCGCCAGCTCGAACGTGAACATCAGGTCCAGCGCCTTGGTCGCGCCGAACGTGTGCATCGCGTCGAAGTGCTCCTTCGAGAACAGGCGCTGCATGTCGACACGAGTCGTCGAAGGCGCTGCCACGGTGATCACACGTCCACCGCCCAGAAGCCGGTCGCGCAGCAGGTTGGTGAGCAGGAACGGCCCGAAGTAGTTGGTCGCGAGCATATGCTCGAAACCGTCGGACGTCTTCTGGTAGCGCCCCACGAAGACGGCCGCGACGTTGAGCAGCGCGTCGATATGGCCTCCGGACCTGTTGATCTCGCGCGCCGCCGAACGCACGGAGGCCATGGAGGCGAGATCGATCGGTACCTGCGAGATGCGGTTCTCGGCGCCGCCCAGGCTCTCGACCAGCGCATCGAGGCGGTCGGACGGGCGGGCCATCAAGATCACGCGTGCCCGATGTCCCGCCAGGATCCTCGCGGTCGCCGAGCCTACCGCGCCGGTGGCCCCGCTCACGACGACCATCGGATTCGACGCGACCACGGGATAAGTGTCGACGCAAGATGATGTGCACTGCAACCGAATGACAGGTCTCGTCCCTCTTATAAGTGCGCATCGCGGCGGGCAGGCGGTCGTCGGAGTCCCGGCGGCTGAGCGCTATCGCCAGGCCATCGAGCTCGGCGCCGACTACGTCGAGTTCGACGTCCGCAGAACCAGGGACGGCGTCACTGCCGTCTACCACGACGAGTGCACCGGCTCGGGACGCGCGGTCCGGGATCTCACCTACCGCGAGCTCGCGGACGAGCTCGGTCACGAGGCGCTGACGTTCGAGGAGCTCCTCGACGTCGCGGCGGGGCGCGTCGGCCTCCACCTCGACCTCAAGGAGACCGGTTACGAGGCCGAGATCGTTCGCGCGGCGCTCGACCGCTGCCCCCTGGACAAGCTCGTCATCACCTCCGGGGACGCGGCGATCCGGACCATCAAGGAACAATTTCCAGATGTTCGAGCAGGCCTCTCGATCGGCGAGGAGATCGGAGGGCTCGCACCCTGGATGAAGCTTCGCGTCCGGCTCAGCGAGCTCTTTCCACGCCGGCGGCTGCAGGGATGCCACGCCGACTTCCTAGCGGTTCATCAGCAGCTCGCCCGCCTGACTGTGCTGCGTTTCTGCGAGGGCCGGGGCATCCCGGCGTGGGTGTGGACCGTCGACGACGAGCCCGGAATCGCCCATTTCCTCGCCGACCGGAGGGTCGCCGCGCTGATCACCAACCGCCCGGAGGTCGCGCTGCGTAGGCGCCCGGCCGCCTAGGCCGCGAAGATGCAAGGGAGCTTGGGGGCGCGATACGCGGGTCTCAGGTGATGTTGATGTCCTTCTCGCAGCAGAAAAGGCCGAGGTCCGGTGACCACTTGACGATGAATGGCTTGGTGGCGCTGCTGACCCGAAAGCACACGTTGATCGGCCCGAAGGTCGCTCCGTTGCTGAACTCGTGGCGGGTCCACGTGTTGCAGCCCGGCGCATCCGTGACGAGGCCAGACGCGTGCCTGCTCGCATCGATCAGCTGAAGGTCCTCGGGCGAGGCGTGCGTCGCCGGGCTCGAGTTCTGGAACTTTACCTTCATGGTCACGAGGTCCCCGTTGACGTTGATGTCCGAGAGCCACAGGGTGAAGCCCTGCACGTCCGCGCACGGGCCAGGCGAGCAGTTCTCCGGAGCAAGGGAGGTGTTGCTCGAAGCCGGCAGAGGGGCATGAAGCGATTGGTAGGCCGCGAGGCCGATCACTCCGGCGATCAAAAGACCCAGGACGGCAACGCCGATTGTGACGAGCCGCCGCATCATGGCTGGCACATCCCGGGTAACACCATAGGCGACGGGCACGCGGCCGTCTCGCTTTACCGCGCCCGATTTCCAGGCTACTGGAGTGCCTACAATTTCGCCGATGAGAGACGGCGGTGTTCAGCCTGCTGCTCCGAGGCCTTTTGCTCGGCTTCGCGGTCGCGGCGTCGCCGGGCCCGATCTCATTTCTCTGCCTTAGGCGAACCCTTCTCCGTGGTCGGCTGCACGGCCTCGTCTCGGGATTGGGCGTGGCGACGGCCGACGGCTTCTATGCCGCCGTGGCCTCCTTTGGTATCGCGGCTGTGGCGACCGCGATCGCCGGCGGTCGCCGGCCGCTTGCGCTGATCGGCGGCGCGGTGCTGATCGTCCTCGGGGCGCGAATCCTCTTCGCGCGCCCGCGCGAGGTGACTGAGGCGCCGGCGACCACCCGAGCCGGCCTTGCGTGGGCGTACCTCTCGACGCTTGGTCTCACAATCACCAACCCGGCCACGATCATCTCGTTCGCCGCGCTGGCGACGACGCTGGGCCTGGTCGCCACGGGCGGGCTCCTCAGGCCGGCCGTGCTGGTCGCGGGCGTGGTCGTTGGATCGGCGGCCTGGTGGTGCGCGCTGGCCCTCGGGGCTTCGCTTCTCCGTACACGTTTGACCCCGACCGTGATCCGCGGCGTGAGCGCATTCAGCGGCCTCGCGATCGCCGTGCTTGGAATGCTGGCGATCTACTCTGCTTTTTCATGAGTGTGAGCACGCGATCGCGTACCTACGGCTGGGAGGATCCGATGGCGCTGCGAGACGCCGGCGCGGGATTGAGCGGTCTCGAATACCTCAAGGCGGTTTTCGAAAGAAGGCTGCCGCCTCCGCCCATCGCGGCGACGCTCGACTTCACCGGCGCGGAGGTCGAGGAGGGGCGGGCTATCTTCGTCGGACAGCCGGCCGAGTTCCTCTACAACCCGATCGGTGTGGTGCATGGAGGGTTCGCGATGACCATCCTGGATTCGGCGATGGGCTGCGCGATCCACTCGACGCTCGCGGCAGGAGAGGGTTACACCAGCCTGGAAACCAGCGTCAACTTCGTCCGTCTCATCACGCTCGAGACGGGTCGTATGCGCTGCGAGGGAAAAGTCCTGCATCGCGGCGGCCGGGTCGCCACGGCGGAGGGGAGGCTGATCGCGGAAAGCACAGGCAAGCTCCTCGCGCACGGGACGACCACCTGCCTGGTCATGAAGTCGTGACGCTCGTGGACTTCGCTTAGACAGTG
Source organism: Candidatus Dormibacteraceae bacterium (assembly GCA_041482895.1). Lineage (GTDB taxonomy): Bacteria > Chloroflexota > Dormibacteria > Dormibacterales > Dormibacteraceae > Palsa-870. The sequence goes on from JBGPEO010000058.1 coordinate 13,398, forward strand.
CTCGTAGACAGCTTCAAGTTCCTGCCGCGGAGCTTTCGTCCGCTCTACGAAGGGCGCGGTCCGTTCTCCGGCGAGGAGAACGCGGTATGGGCGCCATTCGAGAAGCGACTGGACGAATCGCGTATCGCACTGCTCAGTTCGGCCGGTCTGTACGTGAAGAGCACGCAGCCGTCATTCGACCTCGAGCACGAACAGACGCATCCTGACTGGGGCGACCCGAGCTGGCGTGCCATCCCGGCCTCCGCGAGGGCGGCCGGCATCGCCGTCGCGCACCTACATATAAATGACGAAGACCTCCTGGCCGACCCAGAGATCGCGCTGCCGGCGCATCTGCTTGGCCGGCTCGCCAACGAAGGCGAGATCGGCGGCGCCGTCGCGGAGCACGTCTCGGTGATGGGGTTCCAGGAGCGAACTCTGCGGGATTGGCAGAGCAAAACGGCGCCCGAGGTGGTGGCTCACCTGCGCGACCAGGGCGCCGACGGGTTGATCCTCGCCCCGGTTTGACCCGACTGCTGCGCGAACGTGCCCGTGCTGGCACGGTGGATCGAGGCGGCCGGAATTCCAACGGTGATCGTGACGATGATGCCGTCCGTGGCTGAGGAGCGCCTCGCCCCGCGAATCGTCGGTGTGGAGTTTCCGTTCGGCCACCCCTTCGGCATGCCAGGCGACCAGGCCATGCAGCGGCGCACCCTCGAGCTGGCGCTCCACGTCCTGGCCGGCGCGGCCAGGGCCGGCACCCGGGTCGACCTGGATGTCGAATGGCCGGTCCCGCTGCGAGAGGCCTACCGCTCCTGGCAGCCGAAGGTGCCGAGCCCGATCGTCAGGAGGATGCTGGAAGCGCGTCAAGCCCCTTAGTCCAGGCTTCCGGGCGGTCGCCCCGAAATTCCGCCGGGCGCGCGGAGGGCGCATTAACGCCGGGCGTGCGCAGGCCGCATTAACGCCGGGCGTGCGCAGGCCGCATTAACGCCGGGCGCGCGCAGGGCGCATTAAA
>JBGPEO010000059.1:0-14369 GCA_041482895.1 Candidatus Dormibacteraceae bacterium
ATCGCAGACACCACCGTCACCGCCACGGGACCGCCGCCGGTGCCGGCACAAACGCTGTTCGCGGTGTTCTGCTGGTACGACGAAACCGCCATGCGGAGGGCCTGCCGGACCGAGTTGGTAACCGCTTCGCGATAGTAGAACGAGCGCCCGATGTCGGTCACTCCAAGGGCGAGCAGCAGAACCACGGGCAATGTGATCGCCGCCTCGACGAGCGACTGGCCTCGCTGTCGTCCCTTCCTCATCTAACCCGTAAAACGAGTTCACCGAACGCGTCTTGCCGCTCCAACGGAGACTTAACCCTCGCGCGCGACGACGATTTAAGAACGATTCCAACCCTGATTTCGACCCCTTGGGATCGCTCGTGGGGCTCTATACCTCCAGGGGGTATAATCGCCCGATGCGCGGGTACACGAAAGACAAGCGGCTGATGAGGAGCTAGCCCGGTTGTCCATCGTCTCTCCCGTCCTGCATGCGCTGCAGATCTCGCTGTACATGTTCTGGGAGGTGCTCTGGCCGCTCGCGTTCGGCTTCCTCCTTTCGGCGGTGGTGCAGGTGCTGGTGCCCAAGCAAGCGGTGGCTCGCGTGCTGGGGCGCAGCGACGCCCGCGGCTTCGCGTTCGCGGTCCTGTTCGGCGCCGCGAGCTCGAGCTGCTCCTACGCGGCGGTGGCGCTTGCGCGAACCCTCTTTCGCAAGGGCGCGAGCTTCGTGAACGCGATCATCTTCGAGTTCGCATCGACCAACCTGGTGTTCGAGCTGGGCCTCGTCCTGCTCATCCTCCTCGGCTGGCAGTTCGTCGCCGCGGAGTTTGCCGGCGGACTGCTGATGGCGGTGGTCCTGTGGATCCTGTTCAAGCTGACGTTGCGCAAGCGCATGGTGGGGGAGGCCTCACGGCAGGCGGAGAAAGGCGTCGTCGGTTCGAACATGGAGGGTCACGGTGAGATGGACATGTCGATCACGGAGGGGCCCTTCGTCAAGCGGCTGGTGAGCGCGCGGGCTTTCACCAACATCAGCCACTACTTCTTCATGGACGTCTACAGCGTCTACATCGACATCGGGGTGGGGTTCCTGATCGCCGGCGCGCTCGCCGCATGGGTGCCGAACAGCTTCTGGCACGTCTTCTTCTTCACTTCGAACCCGACCGTCAACACGTTCTGGGGCCCGCTGGTCGGGCCGCTTCTTTCGATGGTCAGCTTTGTTTGCTCGGTTGGAAACGTGCCTCTCGCAGCGGTGCTCTGGAACGGCGGCATGAGCTTCGGGGGCGTGATCAGCTTCATCTTCGCCGACCTGATCATCCTTCCCATCCTCAACATCTATCGCAAGTACTACGGGGGCCGGATGAGCCTGTACCTGCTGGCCGTCTCGTACTTCGCGATGGCGCTGGCGGGGTTCTTGATCGGCCTGGCCTTCAACCTCACCGGCCTGACGCCCGCTCATTTCAGCGTGGCGGCGTTCCAGGCTCCGCCGGCGTGGAATTACACGAGCTTCCTGGACATCGTTTTCGCCGTCCTGATCGCGGTGATGCTGTGGCGGTTCCTGACCACCGGTGGCCCGAAGATGCTGCGGGCGATGTCGCAGCCGGGGGGCGGGGGACATTCCCACATGGACCATGGGGCTATGGACCACGGGCACATGGACCACGGCAACGTTGAACACGGCCAGACGGAGCACCAGGAGCACCATCACGACTGACGCGTTGATCTAACTTACGTTCGTGGCGATCATCGTTTGCCCGCAGCCGGTGGCCGCCGAGATCGGGCTCGAAGTCATGAGGCGCGGCGGAAACGCGGTCGACGCCGCGGTCACGTGCGCTTTCGTCCAGGGCGTGCTCGACCCACAGATGTGCGGCATCGGCGGCTGCGGGGTGATGCTGGTCCACAGCGCGACCGGCGGTGACACCCTTCTCGAGTTCTACTCCACGGCAGGGTCGCGGGCGCGCGAGGACCAGTGGGAGCATCTCTTCATCCGCGAGGCGGCAGACCGCTACGGGTACGTCCTCGACGGGTGGGTCAACGACGTCGGCTATCAGTCGGTCGGGGTGCCGGGGACGGTCGCGGGGCTGCATGAAGCGCTGACGCGCTTCGGCTCGATCACGTGGGAGCAGGCGATCGAGCCGGCCATCCCGTTCGCACGCGACGGGTTTCCTGTCACCGGGTTCATGCACGGCTACTGGACCACCGACTACGGCCCGGACGTTGTCCCGAACCTGCAGCGGATCCAGGCCACGCTCGAGGCAAGGTCGATCTACACGTGCGACGGCAAGCTGTTCGCGATCGGCGACCGGATGGTGCAGACGGATTACGCGCGCACGCTGGAGCGGCTCGCGCGCGAGGGACCCGATATCTTCTACAAGGGCGAGATCGCGGATGAGATCGCGGCCGACTTCGAGGCCAACGGCGGTTTCATCACGAGACAGGACCTCGCGGACTACAAGGTCAACGTGACAGAGCCGCTCAGGGGCACGTACCGCGGCCGCCAGGTCGTGGCGGCGGGCCCGCCCGCGGGAGGGCTGACGCTGCTGCAGATGCTGAACTTCCTCGAGGGCTACGACCTTCGCGCCCACGGCTGGCCCAGCAGCGAGGCGGCGCGCGTGCTCGTGGAGGCGATGGCGTGGGCGATGGCCGACCGCGAGCTGCACATCGCCGACCCGAAGTTCATCGAGATCCCCACCGGGGCGCTTGCGGACAAGCAGTACGCGGCCAAGGCCCGCGAGGTGGTCGCCGCCGGAGCGCGTGCGCACGACCGGGCCGACACGACCCATGTGTGCGTCGTGGACGATTCGGGCAACGCGGTCTCGCTGACACACACGCTCGGGTCGGCAAGCGGCGTCGTCACTCCAGGCCTTGGCTTCGGCTACAACGACTACATGAACTGCTTCGACCCGCGTCCCGGGCGGCCAAACTCTGTGCGGCCGGGCAAGACCCGGGTGACGATGATGACTCCGACCTTCGTGTTCGACAAAGGGCGGCTGCAGGTGGCAGTCGGCGCTCCCGGCGGGACGAAGATCGTCACGGCGATCCTGCAGGTGCTGGTCAACGTGATCGACCACCAGATGTCGCCGGTCGAAGCCGTGAGCGCTCCGAGGATCGACTTCCAGGGTGACGTGGTGCAGGTCGAGGCGCGGGTTCCGCCGGTCGTCACGCGGGCGCTCGAGAAGCGCGGCTATACGGTGAACCGGCGCACGCTGAACTACGACTCGTACTTCGCCCGGCCGCAGCTCATCGTCGCCGAGTCGGATGGTTTCCTGCACGGCGCCTCAGACCCGCGCAAAGACGGCGGCACCCCGCTCGACACGGAGACCGCATGAGGTTCGAGGGCAAGGTCGCGCTCGTCACCGGCGGAGGTCGTGGCATCGGCGCCGCGACCGCGCAGCTGCTGGCGGGCGAGGGCGCAAAGGTCGCGGTGTCGGATATGGACATCGGGCCGGCGGCTGAAGTTGCGGGCCCGATCCATGGCATCGCGATCGCCTGCGACGTCACGGATCGCGACCAGGTCGAGGCGATGGTCGGGCGGACGGTGAAGGAGCTCGGGAGGCTCGACATCCTGGTGGCGTGCGCGGGCATCACGCGCGACAACCTGCTCTACAAGATGACGGACGAGGATTGGGACGCGGTCATCGACACGCACCTGAAGGGCACGTTTCTGTGCGCGCGGGCGGCGCAGAAGCATATGGTCGAGCAGAAGTACGGCAAGATGGTCTTTCTGTCCTCGACATCCGCGCTGGGCAATCGCGGGCAGGTCAACTACTCGGCCGCCAAGGCCGGCCTCCAGGGCATGGCGCGAACGCTTGCCATCGAGCTCGGGCCGTTCAACGTCAACGTCAACTCGGTGGCGCCCGGGTTCGTCGAGACTCGCATGACGCGTGCGACCGCCGAGCGCCTCGGCGTCGACTTCGAGGCGTTCAAGATCGGCGCGGCGTCGCAGATCCCGCTCCGGCGGGTGGGGCAACCCGAGGACATCGCTTCCGTCATCGGGTTTCTGTGCAGCGACGAATCGAGCTTCGTCTCCGGCCAGACAATCTACGTGAGGGGTGGACCCTAAACACCCAAAGCGTCGCCAGTAGGCCGGATTTACTCCGGCCGTCCCCATCGGCGCTTGACAAACTCCGGGCGTCGCGAGGAGTGACTATTTCGATAATCCCGTCCTTTTCGGAGGATGAGCCATGCAATCAGTAAGTCCGAACCTGCTCGCGCTTGCGCGCAGAAGGAACCATCTGGGTTCCTTCTCATTCTTTGAGGGGTGGACCCTAGTCCTTAGTCCGCGATAGAAGCTCCTTGGCCTGGTGGACGATCCGGCCCACGAGCTCGCCCGCGGGCACGATGTCGTGGACGAGACCGGCGGATTCGCCGGCGAGCACGAGGTCTCCGGCGGCCACCGCGGCTTCGAGTGACGGCCGCAGTTGGGCGGCGGCGTCGGCCCACTCCTCCTGGCGCTCGGCCCACTGCTCGATCAGCGGATGGGTGATGGTCCGCACGATCGCGCCCGGCCACACCTGCCCCATCACCTCGTCGTAGAAGGTGCTCCCGGCCGTCTGGCTGCCGAGCGCGTTGAGGATCACGTCCTTGGAGTGGCCTCGTCCGCGTGCCTCGGGGGTGGCGAGGAATCGTGTGCCGATGAGCGCGCCCTGGGCGCCGAGCATGAGCACCGCTGCGAGTCCCCGACCGTCGGCGATGCCGCCCGCGGCCAGAACCGGTACCCCGCCGACCACGTCGACCACCAGTGGAATCAGGGGCAGCGTCGAGATCAGCCCGACGTGCCCGCCGCCCTCGGTCCCCTGGGCGACGACAACGTCGGCTCCGTCGCTCGCGACCAGGCCGGCTTCCTCCGGTGTGGTGACCATGTGGAGGACTTTGACCCCGGCCTCGTGGGCCTGGTACGTGAGCTCTGCCGATCGACCCCATGCCAGCGAAAGAACCGGAACGCGCTGAGCAAGGGTCACCTCCAGCGCGGCCGCATTCAGGCGGCACAGAACGTGGTTGACGCCGAATGGCCGCGAGGTCAGCTCACGGACCTGCTTGATCTCGTTTCGCAGCTCATCAGGCGTGCGTCCGAGGCCCCCGATGATTCCGAGGCCGCCGGCGTTGCTCACGGCCGCCACGAGCGCGGGGGTCGTGTAGGTAGACATACCGGCCTGGAAGACGGGCACGTCGATCCCCAGGAGCTTGCAGACGGGTGTGTGGAGAATTGTCACTTCGCGCGCGTCTCCTAATATCCCTTATTCCGCGCCCTGCCCTCTTGGGGGCAAGTACCGAACCCGTCCAACGTTCTACTCCCTTGTGAACCGACTTCTCGGTCGAGTCAGACAGCGCCTGGCCGCACGAACTACTGTTCGGCGAAAGGCCCTTTGGCGCGCGAAGCCTCGTATTCGGATTGAGTTCGGCGATTCCGGCGTGTCGGGGCTGGTGTGTTGCCCCGTGCCCGGGCTTACGGGGTTGACGCCTTCGCCGGACTTCTGGTACGGTGGCGGCCGTCTCAGGGGAACCGCCCAGCCGGGGGCGGATTCGCATTTTTAGGGGTAGGACTTGCGAGTTCATCGTTATCTGACGCATGCCGTAGTGCTCGCAGTTGCGGTCGCTATATCGAGCTACGCCACGATGGATCGCAACTTTCCCTCCTCTCTCACCGCCCGCCTCGGCGCGGTGAACGCGGAAGCCGTGGTCGTGAGCGAGGGCGGCACCGTCGGCGACGTCTCGCTGGGCCGCTACAGCACGATCATCAAGCCCGTCTCGATTCCCACCTCGGCTCCCATCAACCGCTCGCCCATGACCTACGGGGTCGCACCGGGCGACAGCCTGGCCCAGATCGCGGCCAGGTACGGAGTGACCGTGAGCCAGATTCGATGGTCGAACTCGAACCTGATCGCCAGCGACACGATCGCCACGGGTCAGCAGCTGGTCATCCCGCCGGTCCCCGGCATCGTCGTCACCACCAAGGCCAGTGACACGTTCGACAGCCTGGGTGCCAAGTACCAGGTCGACCCGCAGACCATCATCGACTTCAACCGGCTGCGCAGCACCCAGCTGACGGCTGGAATCACGCTCGTGGTACCCGATGGCATCGGCGGCGCGTTCCCGCCACCTCCGGCCCTGTGGCAGCTTCTCGCGCGCTCGGGAACCGGCGGGTCGTTCAACGCCCACGTGGTCGGATGCTGCCTCGGCGCTTACCCGGCCACCGGATTCCCCGTCGGGTGGTGCACCTGGTACGTCGCCACGAAGCGCAACGTGACGTGGCGCGGTGACGCCGGTTACTGGTACGCCAACGCTGCGGCGCAGGGTTTCCCGGTTGGTCCGACGCCGAAGGTCGGCGCGATCATGGTGACCTGGGAGAGCTGGGCCGGCCACGTGGCTTACGTCGAGGCGGTCAATGCGGACGGTTCGTGGGTCGTATCTGAGATGAACTGGCTCGCGTTCGATGTGATCGACGAGCGCACGATCAAGCCCGGTCAGCTGGGCGGCAAGCTCGTGGGGTTCATCTACTAGGAGATCTAAGAGGCCGGCTGGGCGGATCGCGCCGCCCACTCACTCTCCATGGTCTTCACGTCGCCCTTCACTGAGCGCAATCCGGTCGCGGCGATGATGGCCGCGAGGACGAGCAGCGTGGGCGAGGTGATCAGCAGAGCGAGCTGAAGGCTGCCGACGTGCTCGGAGATCCAACCGACGTCGTAGGTCGAGTGCGAGTCCCCGAACACGTGGGAGACGAAGAGAAGCATGGTCACGGCGCCGGCTCGTAGACCTGGCGAAACGACGTTCTGCGCGATGGCGGTGAACGGCCCGGAGTAGAGGTACAGGCAGACGACGGCCAGCACGAACGCGGGCACGAAGACGGGAATCGGGCCGACGTTCAGGGGCGCGATGAGGGCGATCGTGATGAAGACCGCGCCGAGCAAGAAGCCAGCGATTCCGACCTGGAGGTGCGCCGCCGGGTTCTTCAACGCGCGGCGGTCCGCAATCCATCCACCCGCCAGCGTCCCGATCAACCCGCCCGCCACCAGCACGACACCTGCCAGCAATCCGGCCCTGCCCACCGAGAGGTCGAAGCGGCGCGTGAGGAGGATCGGCAGCCAGAACGCGTTGGACGCGAGCACGAAATAAAGCAGGGTCTGAGACAGGATCGTCGCCCGAAGAGTGCGAATCCGCATGAGGTCGAGGAATTTGCGCAGGCTCGCGTCGTGCATCCTCTCCATGGCGTGGCCAATGCTTTCGGCGCTCCCTCGCAGGGGCTCTCGCAGGGTGAATGCCAGCAACGCGAAAAGGATTCCGGGCACGGCGGCGAAAAAAAACGCACTGCGCCAGCCGAACTTCTCGGCGATGTATCCGCCGCCCGCAAATCCAACCGCGATGCCGAAGGTGCTCCCGGCGCCCCAGATGGACATGGTCCGGGCGCGCTGCTCCTTTGGAAAGTAGTCGGACAGAAGCGAGGTGCCGGCTGGGTAGTAGGCGGCTTCGCCGATCCCCAGCACGGCGCGGCTGACAAACAGCTGGGGGAAGCTGCGGGCGAAACCCGTGAACAGCGTGGCGACGCTCCAGATCGCGACGCCGGCCGCGACCACCGTTTTCCGGACGCCGCGATCGGCCCAGTACCCGAAGGGCACAGCGGCCACAGCGTAGACGAGGAGAAACGCCGAACCCAGAAGTCCGACCTGAGTGTCGCTCAGATGGAACTCCTTCTGGATCAGCGGCGAAGCCGCGGCGCCGACATATCGATCCATGTAGTTAAGGAAGTTGATGCCGACCATGACCACGAGGACGTACCGTGCATAGCCTCGCGTCACGCGGGCATTCTATGAGCCCGGGCGCCGAGCCCGAAGGGCTACCATTAATCGCGCGCTTCCGAGCGTTTCGGCGGCCAGCGTGGGTCGGCTGGGCATTGGCGAGCTCAAGTGGCTGTAAACCACCCGCGAAAGCTTTGCAGGTTCAAATCCTGCCCGGCCCACCACCCCGATTCCGAGAGCTTGCTCTCTCCTAGGACGTCGATTTTGGGCGATTCCCGTTTGTCCTATGGGTTGGAGGTGAGCCGATGAAATATTTCACTGAGATTCCCGCGGCTCTGAGCGCCGCATCCGCGGCGGTCGCGACGCTGTTCGCGCTTGCGGAGCTGTCTCCGAGATCGCTGACGATCGACGGCCACGACCTCACGGACTTTTGCCTCGGCGACACGGGCGCCATGGCAGCTCTGGCGCGACGCGCTGCCGAGGCGGCGGGCTTCCCGTACGTTTGGCGCCAAACCAGCCGAGGACTCGAAGGACATTCGCCGGAAGCCACCGTCAGGGCGGCCCAGGTGCGCTTTGCGGAGCTTGGCGGCGCGACAGCGATGATGCCGACCCAGGGGGCCGAGCTCGCGCGCCGCTTCGGTCTCCCTTACTGGAGCTTCTCCCTAACGGCGACTGACACGAACCGCTGGGCGATCCGGCTCGCCCGCGCCGTCACTGGGCGGCCGAAGATCCTCTTCCACAATTACTGCTATCACGGCAGCGTTGACGAGTCGTTGATCGTGGTCGGTCCCGATGGCGAGGGAGTGAGCCGGACCGGCAACGTCGGCGCCCCGGTCGATGTGACGGAAACGAGCCGCGTGGTCGAGTTCAACGACCTCGAGGGGATGGAGCGCCACCTGGCCCAGGGCGACGTGGCCGCGGTGCTCATGGAACCGGCGCTCACCAACATCGGGATCGTGCTGCCGGCCGGCGGGTATCTCGCCGGCGTGCGTGAGTTGACCCGCAAGCACGGAAGCCTGCTCATCAACGACGAGACCCACACCTTCTCGGCCGGGCCCGGCGGGTGCACGAAAGCGTGGAAGCTGAGCCCGGACATGCTGACGATCGGCAAGGCGATCGCCGGCGGGATTCCCACGGGGGCCGACGGCCTCTCCGCGGATGTCGCCGAGAACATAACGGGACGTGATGACCACGACCTCATCGACGTGGGTGGGGTGGGGGGCACGCTCGCGGGCAACGCGTCTCGGTCGCTGCCATGCGCGCCACTCTCGAGCACGTGCTGACCGACGACGCGTTCGCGGTCATGGACGCGCTGTCCGCCCGATTCGCCAAGGGCGTGCAGGGGATCATCGACCGGTACGAGGTGCCGTGGTCTATCAGCCGGCTCGGCGCGCGCTCGGAATATCGCTTCAGCAGCCCAGCGCCGGCCAACGGCGGCGAGTCGAACGCCGCCTCAGACCCGGAGCTCGACGACTACCTCCATGTCTACCTGGCAAACCGCGAGGTCCTGATGACCCCCTTCCACAACATAGCCCTGATGTGCCCATCAACCACACCCGCGGACGTGGACCAACACCACGAAGCATTCGAGAGCGCCGTAAACGAGTTGGTCAGGCAAAAAAGTATCCCCTCTCCCCCTCGGGGAGAGGGCTAGGGTGATGGGCTTAAACCCGCATCAGCCCGGGCCTTTCGCCTCCTGCAGGATGTTCCCGCCGTCGACGACCAGGGACTGCCCGGTGATGTAGGAGGCCTCAGGAGACGCCAGGAAGGCCACGGCGGCGGCCACCTCGTCCGGTGTCCCCGCACGCCCGATGGGCGTGTGAATCGCCGCGACGACCTCGCCCGCGCTCGAGGAGCCCGTCGCGATCCACCCTGGCGCGACAGCGTTGATCGTGATCCCGTCCGCCGCGGTCTCGATCGCCACCGCCCGCATCATGCCGTCCATGCCGGCCTTCGCCGCGCTGTAAGCGGCGGAGCCTCGATTGCTCACGAGCGGCCCGGTGACCGATGACACGTTCACGATCCGGCCGTACTTGCGCTCGACCATTCCAGGCAGCACGGCGCGCGTCATGAGAAACGCCGTGTTGAGCGTGATCGCGATCTGACGCTGCCACACGGCGTATGAAGACTTCTGAAAAGTTGTCTCGGCGAGCGGCTTTCCGGTCTGAGCGAGCCCGGCGTTGTTCACGAGCACGTCGATCTGCCCGAGATCGCGGAGAACAGAATCGACCAGGTCCTGTGCCGCATCTTCGTCGGTGAGGTCAGCAACGAAGGCGGACACGCGCTCCCCGGCCGGGTCCAGCTCGCGCGCTCGATCGTGGATCCGCTCTGTGGTCGATGTGATGGCCACATGAAACCCAGCGCCGTGCAAGCGCCGGGCGATCGCGAACCCGATGCCCTGCGGGCTGCCGGCCCCGGTGACGATGGCGATCGGCGTCTGCGCGATTCCCACCGGGCGATGATATAGCTGGCTCGAAGCGACCCGAAGCCCCCGACACCCTTTTGGCACAGCTCTGCTCTACCGTCTCCGACGAGAGCGGTGGAGACCACTGCTACCGAAGCCCCCGACCCGATCGCCGTCATGGCGAATCGCACCAAGCGATTCCTCCACGTGCTCATCGAGCCGCGCTCCTACCTCTGATGCTGGCGCGAGCGGACTCCCACGAGCTCAAGGTGAGCAACCGCGCGATCGAGCTTGCGCCGAGACCGTACGCATCGTGGCCAGGGGCATGAGGACCGAGTTCACGGCTTCGTGTTCCAGACCTACAACCCGCCCCAAATTCCGGGGACTCGAGGTTAGGGCTTCAGGAGACCTCGGCGGAGTCCCCGGTCTCGTCGGTGTCGATCAGCAGGTCCTCGTCGCTCGCCGAGTACCTGTCGCGGACCTCGGCGCCGCCGGTTTCCGAATCTCCAAGGTCAGCTTCGGAATCCTCTTCCACGACCTCGCCTGCCTTTCCCGACTCCGCGAGGAGCTGGTCGTAGGCGCGGCCGGCCTCATCAAACGTGGGGTATTCCCAGAACTCGGTTCCCGGGGGTATCTCCGCGCCTTCTGTCTCGTCCGTTCCGTGCCTGAGCACGTAGCCGCGACCATCGTCCGGGTCCTGGATGAGGGACAGGAACTGCGCGTCGCTCAGTTCCGTCCGGCGCGCCGCCTGGCCGCCGTTCTCCAGCTCGAAGAGGCGGCTGATGATCTGTTCCTCGCTTTTTTCTTGCATAACTCCAATTCTCAGGGGTGCGCCTGCACCCCAATAGTGGTGGCGTAGATGTCTGACTTCTTTCCGCTCGTCGGGACAGCACTGCCCCAGCTCAAGACCACCTGGCTCGCCGACAGCGTTGAGATTCCGAACGTGTCCCCCGGCCACACCGACGAGTCTCCGAATTGACTTGAAACTTGGACCGGCGCCGAGAGCCAACCATGTCCGATCGAGTAGGTCCGCAGGAATTGCGCGTAGCCCGAGGGATTGCTGTTTGACAGCCAGCCGACGTAGGCGATCCCCGCGGCGCCTCCCGCTACTTCCATGATGTGCGGCACGTTCAGTTGGTCGGCGGGTGCCTGGATTGGCGCCGACCAGCGCTGCCCACCGTCTGTCGACACCGAGAGCCAACCGATGTCGTTGAGGGACCCGTCGCTGTTTGTGCCCTGAGTATCCCAGGTCGCGTACAGGTTGCCGCCGGCGTCGCGTCCTATGGCGCCATCGATCCACCACTCGGACAGCGACATTGTGCCGCCCTGGCCTCCAACTCTTGTCGGTGGAGTCCACGTGGCTCCGTGATCAGTCGAAGAGGTGAAGTAGCTGAACGCCGGGTCCATCGCATAAGTCGTCGTATTCGTGATGTGGTAACCCTGGTACAGGACATCGATCCGGCCATCGGGCTCGATCACCATCGGGGCGCTGTCGCCACCACTTGCCGGGAACCCGGGACTCACATACGACATCGCGCCCCAGGTCTTTCCGTGGTCCGACGACTTCTGCATGACGACGTTGAGATCTCCGGTCGCGAAGGCACAGCTGCCGCTCGAGGCGCAGATAAAGGTCACCGAGGTCCGTTCCGGCCCGTAGTCCCAGGTGACATATACCGTGCCATCCGGACCGACGGCGATGAACTCCCGATCGCCCCAGTTCTTGGCGTCGGGCGGGACGAGAGGGGAGACCTGGGTGAAGTGAGCTCCGTGATCGAACGAAGCCGCGACCACGGGATACCATTGAGCCGAGCGGGCAATCATGAACGCGGCATAAACCGTTCCATCCGGCGCAACCGCAAGCGCCGGATCCCAGGAGTTCCGGTTTGACCCCACCGAGCCCGGGACGGAGATCGGGGAGCTGAAGCTCCGCCCGCCATCCAGAGAGCGGGCGAACGCGATGCCGGAGCAGCCCATCCATTCCTCGTAGACATAGCCGAGCTTTGGATCGACTGCCTGTTCCACCTCGGCATTCTGTCCGGCGCACGAGGTGGTCAGGTTGGAAATCGGACCGACGCTGTAACTTGCCGTAGCCGCCATCACGCCGGCAGGTGGGGCGAATGCTGCCGCGATTCCGCCGAAGATCGCGATCCAACGCAAGCCTCGTGCCGACATCCCTTGACCCTCCTACTCGATTGGATTGCCGAAGCGTTCGCTTGAAGCCACCTCGGCCGGCGGCTTCCTTTTCTTCTTACCGAGTCCGAGCTTGCGCTTGGGATAACCGAAGGGGACGACGGCGAGGACTTCGTACTTGTCCGGCAGCCCGACTTTCTTGCGCACGCCGTCGAGCTGGCCGAAGCCCGTCCAGTTGGATCCCACGCCGTCGCCCCAGGCGACCAGGATCATCGACTGGATGGCGCGGCTCACGTCCGAGATTCCCAGCGGGTTCGCCTTCTCGTAGGCGACCACGACGGCGGCGGCCGCGCCGGCGATGTACGGGCCGCGAGCAACCAACCCGCCCAGGTCCCTTAGGCCTGCGCGATCCTTCACGACCACGAAGTGCCACGGCTGGGCGTTGCTGGCGCTCGCGGACAGGTGGCCCGCCTCCACGATGCGCCCCAGCACGTCATCCGGAATTGGCTTGTCCTGATACTCGCGGACCGCGAGCACCGTGCGCACCGCCTCGAAGACCGGGTTGCCCATTTCTCTGATTCTCCTACGATCCCGCATGTGACTGCGGCGCAGCTTGGCGGAGCCATCGTCGGGCTCGTGCTGATCCTGATCGTTTTCTACGACCTCTTCCAGTCGGTCATCCTCCCGCGCCCAGCGGTAAACAAGGTTCAGCTGGCGCGAAACATCGTGCGGCCCATGTGGTTGATCTGGCGCTGGGTGAGCCGGCGCACGTCGAGCATCGATCGCAGCGAATCACGACTCGCCGCGTTCGCCCCGGTCGCGCTCTTGATGCTGTTCGCGGTCTGGGCCGTTGTCCTCGTCCTCGGATACGGGCTGATCATCGACGGCCGCCGATCAGTTCCATCCGTCGCCGCAGGACCTGGCGACTTCCATTTACATCTCGGCCACCACGCTCGTCCCGCTCAGCTTCGGGGACTTCGTGCCTGAGGGGGGCCTGGCGCGCGCCGTGATCATCGCTGAGAGCGCCACCGGTGTCGGCCTCGCGGCGCTGGTGATCACCCTCCTGTTCTCGCTGTACGAGTCGTTCCGGGCACGGGAGGAGCTGGTCATCTCGCTCGACGCAATGGCCGGCGCCCCTCCGTCGGGCGTGCACATCCTCGAGACGGCGGCCGAGCACGGCATGCGTGCAGAGCTTGCCGGCACGTTCGACGAGTGGCGCAAGTGGACGGCCATGGTGCTGGAGAGCCACCTCGCGTACCCGCTGCTCGTCTATTTCCGATCGAGCCACGACAACGAAGCCTGGATCAACTCGTTCGGAGCGGTGATGGACGCGGCGGTGTTGATCATCAGCACGGTCGACGACGGCTCCGAAGGCCCGGCGCGGCTGATGTTCACCGTTGGCAATCACCTGGTCGAGGACTTGAGCTGGGTCTTCCGCCTGAAGCGCACGGAGGACGGGATCGTCGAACGCGCCGAATACCAGGTTGCGGTGGAGCGGCTGGTCAAATCCGGGTATCGCGTCCGCGACGCTGATGCAGGGTGGAAGCAATTCTCCGAGCTGCGTTCGAAGTACGCGAGTCCGCTGAACCAGATGGCGCAGTGGCTCGTGGTGCCACCCGCCGAGTGGATCGGGGACCGCTCCTACCTGCCGCACAGGGCGAAAAGGGGGCCGCGTTCCCGCCGGCGCAAGGCGGCGGCCGGCGAGCCGACTGGCTGATTCCGAGCTTCGCCGCGGCCGAGCGGTGCGGCCGGGCGCTGGAACCGGGGCCTTTGAAGCGTTAAATAGGAGCGATGGTCAGAACCAGGAAGCTTGCGGTGGCGCCCTTGTGGGTCCTCCTGGTGGCGGCGATCGTCCTGCTCGCTCTCCTGGCGCAGGTCCGACCGGTTGCCGCGCCCGCCTTGAGTCTGCCGTCTTCCACCTCTGCAGCCGTCACCTCCGCTCCGAGCCCGGCACCAGTTTCGAACATCGCGTCGCAGAGAACCATCAGCGTGTCGAAACCGGTCGCGCCCGCTCCGGCCGCGGCGGCGACCAGCCTCCCGGCGGCGCCCGAAGCGCCCCCGGCAGGTCCTGCGCAGTGCCCTGCTCAGCCTGGCAGCGGGCTTCCCTGCCGCGAACCGTAGCCGAAG
>JBGPEO010000060.1:0-14322 GCA_041482895.1 Candidatus Dormibacteraceae bacterium
TCAACTCCGAATCGCTGGTGATTGACGTCGGGCGGTCCAAGCGCGTGGTGTCAGAGCCCGGGCGCCGGGCGCTGGTGGCGCGTGACGGCCACTGCAGGTGGCCTGAGTGCGACCGGCCGGCATCGCGGAGCGCTGCGCATCACGTCGTGCACTGGATCCATGGAGGATCGACCGACCTCGAAAACCTGATCCTGCTCTGTCACCGGCATCACTGGATGGTGCATGAGGGCAACTGGCAGATCGTTCGTGGCGATGACGGACGGATGCTGACGATTCCGCCGCTGGTTACTTTCGGTCCGTCATCGCGGGGTCCGGACTAGCACTCGACGGATGTTTATGCAAGCTCTTGTATACTCATGCGTCCATGTCCAATAGGGTAAAGGCGGCCGTGGCCGGGGCCAACGGCTATGCCGGGATGACGTTGGTAACCCTGCTGTCCCGCCATCCCGGCGTGCAGCTCAGCCAGCTCACCTCTCGCTCGTACGCCGGTAAGCCTTACTCCGAGGTCTTTCCGCTCCTCGACCTTATGGGCGAGTTCCTGCCAGAGCCCGATCCCAAAGGGCTCGATGTCGTGTTCAGCTGCCTGCCGCACAACGTCGGGGCAGGGAAGGCTGCCGGGTGGATCGCCGCGGGGGCCCGTGTGATCGACATGAGCGCGGACTTCCGGCTGAACGACGCGAAGCAGTACCCGACCTGGTACCGCCAGGAGCATCCCGCGCCGGAGCTGCTGGGCAAGGCGGTGTTCGGGCTCCCCGAGCTGCACGAACGCGAGCTCAAAGACGCGTCGCTCGTCGCCGTGCCGGGCTGCTACTCGACCGCCTCGATCCTGGCGCTCGCCCCCGCGGTCGCGGCCGGCCTTGCCGCGTCCGATTTCGTGGTGGACGCCAAGTCGGGCGCCAGCGGGGCCGGGCGGTCGCCTGGCATCGGAGTGCACTTCAGCGAGGTCAACGAGTCGGTGGGCGCGTACGCGATCGGCGGTCATCGCCACCTGCCCGAGCTGACACAGGAGCTGGCCAAGCTCAGCCGGAACGGGGAGATCCAGGTCACGTTCGTACCACACCTGATCCCGATGACCCGGGGCATCCTCGCCACCTGCTACTTCGACCTGAAAGGCTCTCTCGAAGAGCTGCAAAACGCATATCGAGAGTTCTATGCGGGCCAGCCGTTCACGCGGGTGGTCGACCACACGCCGACCACCAAGCTCGCGAGCCACACGAACCTTTGTCTCGTCAACGTCGCCGCACAGGGAAAGAAAGCGGTGGTCACCGCGGCGCTGGACAACCTCATAAAGGGCGCGTCGGGCCAGGGCGTGGAGTGCTTCAACATCGCGTTCGGGTTCGACCGCACGACCGCGCTGGAGGGAGCGGCTCAATGGCCCTGACCTTCCCCCGCGGCTTTCGCGCCGGCACTGCCGCATGCGGCATCAAGGCGTTCACAGCCGGCGCGTCGGCCATCCCGACCGGGCAGAAGGACGACCTCTGCGTGATCCATTCGGCCCTCCTGTGCGACACAGGCGGTGTATTCACCACGAACAAGATCAAGTCGGCCTCGGTGGTGATCGACCAGCTTCACCTGCAGCACAACCGGGTCCAGGCGCTGACGATTACGTCCGGGAACGCCAACGCGTGCACCGGTGCCCAGGGCTTCAAGGACGCCCTGCAGATCTCTAAGCTTTCGGCCGACCGGCTCGACCTTGACCCTGACCAGGTGCTCGTGAGCTCGACGGGAGTGATCGGCCGCTACCTGCCCATGGACGCGATCAAGCCGGGCATCGCGGTGGCGTGCGGCAAGCTCAGCGCCGACGGTGGGGCGGCGGCGGCTCGTGCGATCTTGACCACGGACCTCGTGCCGAAGACGGCCACGGCCGAGCTCGAGCTGGCCGGCAAGACGATTCGTCTGGGCGGCATGTGCAAGGGGTCCGGAATGATCCACCCGAACATGGCGACCATGCTCGCGTACATCACGACCGACGCCGCTGTTGAGCCGGGGCTGATGGGCAAGCTCGTCAAGTCGATCGCCGATCGCAGCTTCAACCAGGTCACCGTCGACGGGGACAGCTCGACCAACGACACCTTCCTGATCCTGGCGAACGGAGCGGCCGGCAACGAGCCGATCCGCGGTGGCAGCCCCGAGGCCGAGCAGCTGGAGCGGGCGCTGCTCGAGGTCGCTCAGCAGCTGGCCCGGGCGATCGCGCGTGACGGCGAGGGCGCCACCAAGCTCATCACGGTGAAGGTGAGCGATGCGCTGTCCGACGCGGACGCCCGCCTTGCGGCTCGCGCCGTCGCCGCATCGAGCCTCGTCAAGACGGCGATCCACGGCGGCGACCCGAACTGGGGCCGGATCGTGTGCGCGCTCGGTTACAGTGGCGCGGAACTGGCGCTCGACAAGCTTCACCTCACGGTTGGTGGAGAGGTCGTTTTCGAGCGGGGCGCCGGCGTCGACGTGGACCTGTCGGCCGTTCGTCACGCGTTCGAGCAACCGGAGATTGAGATCGTGGCCACCCTTGGGCTGGCGGACGGCCACGCCGAAGCCTGGGGATGTGACCTTTCGGAGGAGTACGTGCGAATCAACGCGGACTACACGACATGACGCTGTCGGTCGCGGACCGGGCGAAGGTCCTGGTCGAGGCGCTGCCCTACATCAAGCGATTCCACGGCCAGGTGGTCGTGATCAAGGTGGGGGGCAACGCCATCGAGTCGGCGCGCGACGAGACGCTGCTCGACGTCGTGCTGCTGCGTTACGTCGGCATGCTGCCGGTCCTCGTCCACGGTGGGGGCCCGGAGATCTCCGCGATGAGCGAGCGGCTGGGTCTCAAGCCGACCTTCAAGAAGGGTTTGCGCGTGACCGATGACAAGACCATGGAGGTCGTGAAGATGGTGCTGACCGGCAAGGTCAGCCCTGACCTGGTGGCGGCCATCCACCGGCTCGGCGGGCAGGCTGTCGGGATGAGCGGAGAGGACGGGCCGACGATCATCGCGGAGCCACTCGACGAATCGTTGGGCTTCGTCGGGCGCGTGACGCAGGTCAACAAGGAGCCGATCACCGCGCTCCTCGGTCGCGGATACATCCCGGTCATCGCGTCGATCGGCATGGGTTACGACGGGCACGCGTACAACATCAACGCAGACACGGTGGCGGCGGAGATCGCGGTCGCGCTGCACGCGGCGAAGGTCATCCTGCTGACGGACGTCCCCGGGGTCCTGGGCGTCGACGGCCAGGTCGTCGCGGTGCTCTCGCGCGAAGATGCCCGGCAGCGAATCGAGGCCGGCGAGGTCACGGGCGGGATGATCCCGAAGCTCGAGGCCTGCCTGCGCGCACTCGACGTCGTGCCTCTGGCTCACATCGTCGACGGCCGCACGCCGCACGCGCTGCTGCTCGAACTGTTCACCGAAGCCGGCATCGGGACGATGGTCACGCCCTGATCGCCATGAGCACGTCCGAGCTTGCCGATCGCTATCTCATGCAGACGGGCCGGCGCCTGCCGGTTACTTTCGTCCGCGGACGAGGCTGCATCCTCTACGACGATTCGGGGCGGGAGTACCTCGACCTCGTCGCCGGCATCGCGGTGAACCTGCTTGGGCATTCTCACCCCGACGTGGTCGCGGCCGTTACCGCGCAGGCCAACGCCCTCATCCACACCTCCAACCTGTACTTCACGCAGCCGCAGGTCGAACTGGCGCAACGACTGGTGGAGCTCTCGTTCCCGTCGCGCGTCTTTCTGTGCAACTCGGGCGCGGAGGCCAACGAGGCCGCCATCAAGATCGCGCGCAAGTGGGGAACCCGCAACCGCGACGGTGCCTTCGAGATCATCACGACGACGGGTTCGTTCCACGGGCGCACGCTGGCGGCGGTCACCGCCGGCGGCCAGCACAAGTACTCCGATCCCTTCAAGCCACTCCCCGAAGGCTTCGTACACGTTGCCTACAACGACCTCGACGCGATCAAGGACGCGACCAACGTGCGCACCGTCGCGGTGATGCTCGAGCCCGTGATGGGTGAGATCGGCATCATCCCGGCAGACCCCGGCTATCTCGCCGGCGTCCGCGCGTGGTGCGACGCTCAGAACCTGCTCCTGATCCTCGACGAGGTGCAGACCGGGCTGGGCCGCACCGGCCGGTGGTTTGCGCACCAGCACCACAGCATCACGCCTGACGTCATGACTCTGGCCAAAGGGCTGGGCGGCGGCGTGCCGATCGGCGCGTGCCTCGCCAACCCACGCGCGGACATCTTCGAGCCCGGCGACCACGGCTCGACGTTCGGCGGCAACCCGCTGGCCTGCGCGGCGGCGATCGCCGTGCTCTCTGTGATCGAACGCGACGGGCTGGTCGGCCGCGCCGCCGAGATGGGCGAGGTGCTCCACGACGCGCTGCTAGACCTCGGCGCCAAGGACGTGCGCGGCCTGGGGCTGATGCAGGCATTCGAGTTCGCCGAGCCGCGAGCCAAAGCCTTTCAGCAGAGCTGCCTCGAGGCGGGTCTGATCGTCAACGCGGTCGACGACCACTCGGTCCGGCTGGTGCCGCCGCTGATCATCGAAAGCGCCCAGATCGAACAGGCTCACGCCACGATGCGGAAGGCGAGTAAGTGACGTCCACCAAGGCCCAGCGCCACAACGCGATTCTCGACGTGGTGAACCGGGGCACGGCCCACACGCAGCAGGACATCGCTCACGCGCTCGCGCGTCGCGGGATGCGGACCACCCAGGCGACGATCTCCCGAGACATCCAGGAGCTCGGGCTGGTCCGATCGGGCGAGGGCTACCGCAGCTCCGTGTCCCTCGTGCGGGAGCTTGTGCTGTCGATCGAGCTCGTCGAGCCGGTGGCGGTGATCAGAACCCCTCCAGGAACCGCCAATCTCGTGGCCAGGCGAATCGACGAAGCCGCCCTACCCGGCATCGCCGGCACGGTGGCGGGCGACGACACGATCATCGCTGTGCTGCGGAAGCCGGGTGCGGGCCGGGCGCTGAGGGAACTTCTCACCCATGGCGGCTAGGGGGGGCGGTGGACGGGCTTTGCCCGGCCGCCGCAAAGGGGGGCGTTCCCCCCTGAAGAACAAGAAGCTCGTCCTCGCGTACTCGGGCGGGCTCGACACGTCTGTGGCGATCCGCTGGTTGAAGGATCTCGGCTGGGACGTGATCGCGTTCACCGTCGACCTGGGCGAGAAGAAGGACCTCGATGCGATCCAGGCGCGCGCTCTGAAGACCGGCGCGTCAGCGGCATATGTCGCCGATGGACGGGCGCCGTTCCTGCAGCTCTTCGTCTGGCCCTCACTGCAGGCGGGCGCCGTTTACGAGAAGGAATACCCGCTCGCGACCGCGCTCGGCAGGCCGCTGATTGCGGCCATGATGGTCGAGGTGGCGCGCCGCGAAGGTGCGACGGCCATCGCGCACGGCTGCACCGGCAAGGGCAACGACCAGGTGCGATTCGACGTCACGACGGCCGCCCTGGCGCCCGACCTCGAGGTCGTCGCGCCGGTCCGCGAGTGGGGCATGAACCGCGACGACGAGATCGAGTACGCCGCCAAGCACGGCATCGAGGTCCCGGCGACGGTGCGCTCCCCCTACTCGACCGACGAGAACCTGTGGGGTCGCTCGATCGAGGCCGGAGTGCTCGAGGACCCATGGGCCGAGGCCCCGCGCGACGTCTACAGCTGGACGCGCGACCCGCGCGACTGCCCGGATGATCCCGTCTACGTGGAGATCGGCTTCAAGCACGGACTGCCGGTGTCCCTCGACGGCAAGCCGGTCGATGCGCTTGAGCTGGTGACGGAGCTCAATCGAATCGGCGGTGAGAACGGCGTCGGGCGAATCGATCACCTTGAGAACCGGCTGATCGGTATCAAGTCGCGCGAGATCTACGAGGCTCCGGCGGCGGTGCTGCTGTTGCAGGCTCACCAGGCTCTCGAGGACATCACCCTTCCCAAAGAGGTGGCGCGTTTCAAGGACACAGTCGCCCAGCAGTGGGCGCAGATGGTGTACGACGGGCTCTGGTTCAGCCCGCTGCGCGACGCGCTCTATGCGTTTGTCGCGGAGACCCAGCGCCACGTCACAGGCGACGTGCGGGTGAAGCTGTTCAAGGGTTCGTCGCAGGTGGTGGGACGCAAGGGGCCGCACCAGCTGTACCAACTGTCGCTCGCGACTTACGGAAAGGGCGATGCGTTCGACCAGTCGGCCGCGGCCGGCTTCATCAAGCTGTGGGGGATGGGGGTGCGCACCTCGGCGCGGGTCCAGGGCCAGCTGCACGCGCGCGAGCTGGGCAATTTGCTCGGGGACGTGAAGAGGCTGACGCCATAGCACGCGCCCGCGCCAAGAGAAACTTAAGCCCCTCACCCCGACCCTCTCCCCGAGGGGGAGAGGGAGAGTCCAGCCCCTCACCCTCCCCCTCTCACCGACGGGGAGAGGGAGAGTCCAGCCCCTCACCCTCCCCCTCTCACCGACGGGGAGAGGGGGACGCATCCGGAAAGCTCTGGGGGGGCCGGTTCAGCCGCCCGCTGCTGCCTGAGCTCGAGCAGTTCTCATCTTCGCTCGAGGTCGACTTCGAGCTCTATCCGTTCGACATCGCCGGGAGCGTTGCGCACGCGCGCGGGCTGGCCGCGGCGGGCCTGCTGCCCAGAGCGAAGCTGACCGCGATCGAGCGCGGCCTCCGGCGGGTCAAAAACGAACTCGACTCCGGTGAGTTCGATTTCAAGGAGACCGACGAAGACATCCACACGGCAGTCGAGCGCAGGCTGACGGAGCTCACACCGGCCGGCGCCGCACTGCACGCGGGCCGGTCGCGCAACGACCAGGTCGCGCTGGATCTTCGGCTTTACTGCCGCGCGGCCGCGTCGGTGATCGTGTCTTCGATCGCGGACGTCGTCGATGCTCTCGCGGTCAAGGCTCGTGCGCATTCAGGGTGGGTGATGCCCGGTTACACGCACCTTCAGCGTGCGCAGCCGGTCACGGTGGGCCACCACCTGCTGGCACATGCCGAACCCCTGCTGCGAGACGCGGAGCGCGTTCGCCGCGCCTATGACGCCGCGGGTGAGATGCCCCTCGGATCAGGAGCGCTCGCGGCCACGACCCTACCGCTCCAGCGCGAGCGGGTGCGCCGGGAGCTCGGTTTCGAGCGCCTGACCGCCAACAGCATCGACGCGGTGGCCGATCGCGACTTTGCTCTGGACCTCGTGTACGCGTGCGCGTGCGCGTCGCTGCATCTCAGCCGGCTCGCGGAGGACGTCGTCATCTGGGCGAGCGCCGAGTTCGGATTCATCAGGCTGGCCGACGAGGTGTCGACCGGTTCGAGCCTGATGCCCCAGAAGAAGAACCCGGATATCGCGGAGCTGCTGCGAGGCCGCGCGGGCCGCGCGCTCGGGAGCCTGATGAGCATGGCCACGGTGTTGAAGGGCCTGCCTCTTGCCTACGACCGGGACCTTCAGGAGGACAAGGCGGCGCTTTTCGCCGCCGTCGACAACGCCCTGGACTCGCTGGACGCGGCCGCGCTGCTGGTGCAGCACCTCGAGTTCGATCGCGAGAGGCTGGCCGAGGCGGCAGGCGACCCGGCGCTCCTGGCGACGGATGCTGCCGAGGTGCTGGTGAAGGCCGGCGTCCCGTTCCGCAAGGCTCACGAGACCGTCGGCCGGCAGGTCCGCGACGGAAGCATGAAGGCGCCCTGGAAGGTCCACGTTTCGCTTGCCAAACGCGACCTCCCGGGCGCGCCGCACCCTCGCCGCGTCGCCGCTCGTGCGGTGGCCGTCCGGCGCGAAACCACCGCCCTGCGCCGCTGGGCGAAGGGACATCCCCCCAGACTTCCGAGCTAGAGTTCGAGCCGATGCTGCTAGCCGTAGACGTCGGCAACACGAACGTGACGCTGGCCCTGTTCGACGGCGAACGGCTGGTCGCGGACTGGCGGGTCACCTCGCATCGCGAGCGGACGGCAGACGAGATGGCCGTCGAGCTGAGGCAGCTCTTCGAGCTGCGCGGTTTCGAGATCGGCGTCGTCGATGGAGTCGTGATCTCGAGCGTTGTGCCGACGGTGAACACGGCGCTGGTCGAGGCCTCGAGGCGGTACCTCAAATGCGAGCCCCTGATGGTCGGACCCGGGGTCAAGACCAGCGTGCGGATCCGCTACGACAACCCGAAGGACGTCGGCGCCGACCGGATCGCGAACGCCCTGGCGGCCTACTCGAAGTACGGAGGTCCGGTCGTGGTGATCGATTTCGGCACGGCCGTCACGTACGACGCGATCAGCGCCGAGGGCGATTACCTGGGCGGCGCGATCGCGCCGGGGGTCGAGATCTCGCTCGAAGCGCTCGTCTCGCACACGGCGATGCTCCGCCGGGTCGAGGCTGTGGCGCCGGACTCGGTGATCGGGCGGAACACGGTAGCCTCGATCCAGTCAGGTCTTGTCTGGGGGTTCGTGGCACAGGTGGAAGGGATGGTCCAACGGATGGTCTCCGAGCTCGGCGGATCGGCCAAGGTGATCGCTACCGGCGGCCAGGCTGCGCTCGTGGCCGGCCTGACCAGCGTGATCGAGACCACCGACCCGCTTTTGACCCTCGAGGGTTTACGTCTTATCTACGCCCAAAACTCGGACGGCGATGCAAGACATTGATGTTGGACATTAGGGCCCGATGAAGACGGCTCCGGTGTTCCACGTCTACCTGTTGGGCAACCTCGAGCAGCCCGGGCTGACCAAGCTGCTGGCCGAGCTCGGCCTGGAGGCCACACCGCTCGGCGACCCGGTCGAGGTCACGGAGCCCGCGCTCATCCTGGTCGGTCCAGGCCAGGAAGTACCGGCGGGATACCACGACATTGCATTCACTCCGCCGGTCGACGCCTCTCCATCCGTCTTGCGCGAGCTGCTTCGGGTGGCGATGGAGAACGTCGTTCTAAAGCGCCAGGTCGAGCAGCTCGACGCGCAGGCCGCGCGCCGGCACCGGCAGTTTCGCGAGCTGAACCTGATCGGCATCGCTCTGTCCGCGGAGAAGGACATCGACCGGCTGCAGTCTTTCATCCTCACGTCGATGCGCCAGCTCACCCACGCGGACGGCGCGAGCCTATGGTTGAAATCTGACGATGAAGGCGGCGCGAAGCTCTTCCTCGCCTCCAGCCAGAACCACTCGATCGACAAGAGCACCTACTCGGCCTTCAAAGTGCCGGTGGATGAGAAGTCGGTCGTCGGCTATGCCGTCTCCGTCGGCGCGAGCCAGATCTACGACGACGCGTACAACCCGCCACCCGGCAAGCCGGTCGGCGGCAAGAGCTTCGACGCCCAGTTCGGGTACCGGACGAAGTCGATGCTCACCGTGCCGATGCGCAACTACAACAACGAAGTCGTGGGCGCCGTCCAGCTGATCAACGCGAAGCGGAGGTTGGAGACGCGGCTCACGCCCGAGAACGTGGAGGAAGAGGTCGTCAGCTTCCATCCCGACGACGTCGAGATGATCGAGTCGATCGCGAGCCAGGCCGCCGTCGCGCTCGACAACAAGAACCTGATCGACTCGATCCAGGCGCTGTTCGACGGATTCGTGCAGGCGAGCGTGACCGCGATCGAGCAGAGAGACCCGAGCACCGCCGGTCATTCGGGGCGGGTCGAAGGCCTGACCTCGGCGTTGGCGCGTGCTGTGACTGCCATCGAGGTGGGCAAGTATCGGGACATCAGGCTCACCGAGGACCAGTTCAAGGAGCTGCGCTACGCCTGCCTCCTGCACGACTTCGGCAAGGTCGGCGTACGCGAGCACATCCTGGTCAAGGCCAAGAAGCTGATGCCGGGCCAGCTAGAGGTGATCCAGTCGCGCTTTGAGTTCGTCGAGCGGTCGGTACAGGTCAAGTACGCGACGGAGAAGCTCGAGGCCTTGCGCAGCGGGCATGGCAGCCTGACCGAGCTCGAGGCGATCGACAGGCGGCTGGAGGAGGAGCTCGTGCAGCTCGACCAGTGGCTGCAGAGCATCGCCCTGGCCAACGAGCCGAGTGTCCTTCCGGAAGACAAGGCTTCGATGCTCGAGTTCCTGTCGAAGCAGACCTACTACGACATGTCCGGCAAGCCGCACTCAATGCTCGACGAGCAGGAGTTCCGGTTCCTCAGCATCCGCAAGGGCACGCTGGATCCCGAGGAGCGTCTCGAGATGGAGTCACACGTGACACACAGCTTCCGTTTCCTGACGAAGATCCCCTGGACCCCGATCATGCGCGGAATCCCCGAGATCGCTTATGGGCATCACGAAAAGCTCGACGGGACCGGATACCCGCGGCGGCTGGCGGGAGACCAGATTCCGCTGCAGGCGCGAATGATGACGATCTCCGACATCTTCGACGCGCTGACCGCTCAGGACCGGCCCTACAAGCGCGCCGTACCGGTGCACACCGCCCTGGACATCCTGCATGCGGAAGCCAACGACGGAAAGCTCGACAAAGACCTGCTCGATGTCTTCATCGACAAGCAGATCTATCAAACGGCGGGGACCAACCCCACGAAGTCAGAGGCAATGCCGTGACTTCGCGGGGACCCCTGAGGCCGACGTGAGGATCAAGTTCTGGGGCACGCGAGGCACGAGGCCGACGCCCGGCCGCAAGACACTTCGCTACGGCGGCAACACCACCTGTGTCGAGGTGCGGGACAAAGAGAACAACCTGCTGATCATCGACTCGGGCTCCGGCATCGCCGAGCTTGGAAACGGATTCAGCGTGAACGAACCGCTCCAGGCGCACCTGCTCATCACGCACACGCACCTGGACCACATACAGGGATTTCCATTCTTCCTCCCGGCCTTCGTACCGGGCACGCACCTGACGATCGTCGGGCCGGCCGGCTCGGCGAAATCGCTCCAGGCCGCCTTTGCCGACCAGATGGACCCGGCCTATTTCCCGATTCGCTTGAGCCACATGCCGGCGGAGATGGAGTTCATTGAACGGAACCCGGGGGAGACCTTCGAGGTCGGCGCCCTGCGGATCACGCCCCACCTGCTGATGCATCCGATCCCGACGTTCGGCTACCGGATCGACGAGGGATCGTCGCGATTCTGCTTCGCGACGGACAACGAGATCGCTATGTTCGCGAACCAGGAGAACGGCACGTTGAAGGACATGGCGAATTGGTGCCGGGACGCGGACCTGCTCGTCCACGACGCGCAGTACAGCACCGAGGAGTACAAGACCCACGCCGGCTTCGGGCACTCAA
This sequence comes from Candidatus Dormibacteraceae bacterium, assembly GCA_041482895.1. Lineage (GTDB taxonomy): Bacteria > Chloroflexota > Dormibacteria > Dormibacterales > Dormibacteraceae > Palsa-870. Next base: position 11,154 of record JBGPEO010000060.1, read on the forward strand.
CATACGAGGAGGCGCTGTCCCTGGCCGAGCAGGCGGGCGCCAAGGAGCTCGCGTTTTTCCACCACGACCCGGTTCATTCGGACTCCGACGTCGACGCGCTGATCGAGGAGGCGCTGGGCGACCACCGCCACTCGGGGGGAGCCGACGTCAACGCGTTCCCGGCGGCGGAAGAACAGGAGGTGGCGCTCTAACCTTTAGTCTTCTCCGATCGTGACGGAAGAGACTGAGCCCGACCTTCCAGCTGTCATGCGTGACAGGCGCGAGAAGCTGGAGCGATTGCGCGCGGCGGGGATCGACCCATATTCGCGCGGATTCCGGCCGACCCAGACGAGCCAGGCGGCCAAAGGGCTGCTTGGCGAGAACGAGCGGACCGAGCCCGTCGCGGTGGCCGGCCGGCTGATGGTCAAGCGGCTCCAGGGCGGCGTGGTCTTCGCAGACCTGCAGGACGGCGAAGGTCGGATCCAGCTGATGGCGAGCCGCGACAAGCTCGGCGAGGAAGAGTTCAACCGCTTCGCGGATCTCGATCCCGGCGACATCATCGGCGTCACCGGGCCGATCTTCAGGACGCGCCGCGGAGAGATCACCCTCGAGGTCCAGTCCTACCAGCTGCTGACGAAGTCGCTGCGGCCGCTGCCCGAGAAATGGCACGGGCTGAAGGACGTGGAGATCCGCTACCGGCAACGCTACGTCGACCTGATCGCCAACCCGGCCGTGCGTGAGGTCTTCAGGGCGCGGACCAAGATCATCACGGCCATGCGCGGCCTCCTTGACGAGCGCAACTTCCTCGACGTCGACACCCCTGTGCTGCAGGAGGTCCCGGGCGGCGGCCACGCGCGGCCGTTCGTGACGCATCACAACTCGCTCGACCGGGACCTCTTTCTCCGGATCGCGCTCGAGCTGCATCTAAAGAGGTTGCTGGTCGGTGGCTTCGAGCGCGTCTATGAGATTGGCCGCGTGTTTCGCAACGAAGGCCTCTCGCCCCGGCACAACCCGGAGTTCACCCTGCTCGAGTGCTACCAGGCATACGCGGACTACGACGACGTGATGAGGCTGGTCGAAGACCTGATCGTCGTCTCGGCGATGGCCGCGGGCCGGCCTCTCGAGACGAGCTACCAGGGGGAGGCCGTCAACCTCACCCCGCCTTTCCGGCGCGAGCGGATGGCGGACCTGGTGCTGGAGCACACGGGCCGGCACGCGGTGGGGAAGGAGCTCAACGATCTGTTCGAGGAGCATGTCGAGCCGCGGCTGCGCCAGCCCACGTTCGTGATCGACTACCCGGTCGAGATCTCTCCGCTGGCCCGGCCGCGCGACGACGACCCGCGTTTCGTGGAACGGTTCGAGCTGATCATCCTGGGCCGCGAGTACGCGAACGCTTTCACCGAGCTCACCGACCCGATCGACCAACGCGCGCGCTTCGAGGCGCAGGCCGCGCGCCGGGCCGCAGGTGACATCGAAGCTCACCCGATGGACGAGGATTTTCTGCGAGCCGTCGAGTACGGGTTGCCTCCGTGCGGAGGGCTGGGCGTGGGGATCGATCGCCTGGTCATGCTCCTCACGGACCAGCCGTCGGTGAGGGACGTGATCCTGTTCCCGGTCATGAAGGCGGAGACGTAATGCTCCCGCTGGAGCTGATCCGCCGCGACCCGGACCGGGTGCGGCGGGCCGCTGAGCTGAAGGGTGAGCAGGCGCCGGTCGATGAGATCCTCAAGCTCGATGAGGTCTGGCGAGCGCAGCTGTACAAGGCCGAGACGATCAAGGCGGAGCAGAACCGGCTGTCCAAAGAGTTCGCCAAGACGCGTGACGAAAGCTTGAAAGACAAGCTTCGCCAGATGTCCGACGAGGCCAAGGCCGCGCTCGAGACAGCGGACTCTGTGAAGCAGCAGCTGGACCTCCTGCTCCTCGAGGTGCCGAATCTGTTCCACGAATCGGTCCCGGTCGGAGAGACGGAAAAGGACAACGTGGTCGCGAGGGAGTGGGGGGAGAAGCCCGAGTTCGATTTCGTGCCCCGGACCCATTACGACCTCGGCGAGACGCTCGGGATCATGGATTTCGAGCGCGCGGCTCGAGTGTCCGGATCGCGCTTTGCCTTTCTCCTGGGCGACGGCGCGCGCCTGGAGCGGGCCCTGGTGCAGTTCATGCTCGACGTTCATACGCGCGAGCACGGATACACAGAGGTGTGGGCGCCGATGCTGGTCAACAGCGCTTCGATGGTCGGAACGGCGAACCTGCCGAAGTTCGCCGACATGGCGTTCAAGGTCGAAGACAGAGACCTGTGGCTCATTCCTACCGCCGAGGTGCCCGTCACTAACTTTCACCGTGAGGAGATCCTTGACGGCGATCGGCTGCCGATGAAATACGTCGCCTATGCACCCTCCTGGCGCACCGAGGCCGGGGCGGCGGGCTCGGACACGCGGGGGTTCATCCGCATGCACCAGTTCTCCAAGGTCGAGCTGGTCAAGGTGACGACCGCGGAGACGTCGATGGAAGAGTTCGAGAAGCTCGTGGCCGATGCCGAGGACATCCTGCGGCGGTTGGGCCTGCAGTACCACGTGCTGTCCATGTGCACGGGCGACATGGGCTTCGCGCAGTACAAGAAGTACGACCTGGAGGCGTGGGCGCCGGGGCTTGGGCGGCACCTGGAGGTGTCGTCGTGTTCGGTGTTCAACGATTTCCAGGCGATGCGCGCCAACATCCGCTACCGCCCGGCCAAGGGGGCGTCGCCGAAGTTCGCCCACACGATCAACGGCAGCGGGCTCGCGCTTCCGCGCACGATCGACGCCATCATGGAGACCTATCAGCGGTCCGACGGCCTGATCGCGGTGCCGGAGGTGCTGAAGCCCTACATGGGCGGGATCGAGCTGATCGGCGCGCGTTAGTTCCTAGAATCCATTTGCCTCGCGGAGGGGTGGCCGAGTCCGGTTGATGGCGACAGTCTTGAAAACTGTTATAGGTGCAAGCCTATCCAGGGTTCAAATCCCTGCCCCTCCGCCAATTCCGTGCCCGACCGCCAACGGGAACGAGCGGCTCCCCTGCGGCATCGCCGGTGCCTCTTGACGACTACTGACTGAGCTTGACCAGCTTGGCACGCGGGCCCTTCGGGCTCGCCTCAACCTCGAACGTGACCTTCTCACCACCGTTGAGCGAGTCGAAGTTGTCGACTGCGTCGCGA
>JBGPEO010000061.1:0-14227 GCA_041482895.1 Candidatus Dormibacteraceae bacterium
AAGACTTCGCGCAAGATCCCGGTCATCGTGCTGGAGCGCATCCACTAGCCTGCGGGCATGCACTTCGCCCTGGTTCACGGCGCCTATCACGGCGCCTGGTGCTGGGACCGCCTTCGCACCGAGCTCGAGCGGGACGGACATTCGACCAGCGCGGTCGACCTTCCCTCTGAGGACGCGGACGCCGGCGCCGGCCAGTATGCGGACCTTGTCGTCGAGTCGATTCCAAAGGGCGAGGACGTTGTGCTGGTCGGTCATTCGCTGGGCGGGCTCACGATCCCAGTCGCCGCCTCTAGAACGCCGACCCTGATGACCGTCTACCTGTGCGCGTTGGTGCCGGTGTCGCCTTTCCTGTCGTGCCCCCGGGAGCTCGCCCGTGTTCTCGAACAACTGGCCGCGGAGGCAGCTTCCCGTTAACCGTTCCGTCTCCCTCCGGCAGCTGAATCGCTGGACGCTCGCGCGCCAGCTGCTGCTCGAGCGCGCCGACCTCGACGCCGTGACCGCGATCGAGCGCCTCGCGGGCATGCAGGCGCAGTACTCCCCGTCGCCTTACATCGGCCTCTGGTCGAGGGTGCGGGAGTTCAAGCGGGGCGAGCTCGAGGCCGCCTTGGCGGCGCACCTCGTCTATAAGGCCACGCTCATGCGAGGGACGCTCCACCTGGTGAGCGCGCGCCAGTTCGATCTCTTCCGCATCGCCTCAAGGTTTCCGCGTCACGTCTGGTCGGAGGGCCCCAGGCAGCTTGCCGAGCGCGGAGTCGACGTCGATGCGCTGCGGGAGGAGATCCTGGCAGCGCTCGACGCCGGGGCGCTCAAGAAACCGGAGCTCGAGAAGGCCTTTCGGCACCGCATACCCGCCGACCTGCCCGACTGGGTCGCTTTCAGCGTCATCGTGTCGGTCGGCGCGGCGATCAACCATCACCAAGACGCCCGGTTCGGCCATTTCGCCGGCAGCCGCTACCGGCGCGCGCCCCTGCCCGTCGCGGATCCCGAGGACGCCATGCGGGCGGTCGTCACCTCGTACCTCGCCGCCTTCGGTCCCGCCACCCGAGCCGACATCGCGCAGTGGCTCGGACGTTCCGCCGGCATCTTCTCGGCGGCGCTCGATTCCCTGGACCTCGTCACGTTCCTGGCCGACGACGGGCGCAAGCTCATCGACCTGCGGGACGCCCCGCGTCCCGACGCCACCGTGGCCGCGCCCGTTCGCCTGCTGCCCAAATGGGACAACCTCCTCCTCGCCTACGACCGCCGGGAGCGCGTGCTACCCGAGGCGATCCGGAAGACGGTGATCCGCAAGAACGGCGACGTGCTGCCCACGTTCCTGGTCGACGGCATCGTCGCGGGAGCGTGGGAGGCTCCGCTGAAGGGTCGCGCGGTCATGTCGCTCAGCCCCTTCGCCCCTCTCTCGGTGAAGAACCGCAAGACGGTCGAGCGCGAAGCCGAGAGCCTGCTCGCCTGGCTGCGTCCTGATTCCGGCCAGCGCGAGCTCAAATGGATCCCGATCTAAACCATCGAAAGCTTCGGCAAACCGGGTAACCTTCGGCCGGTGCCCGATTTGAGTCATCTCTGGCAGCGCTTCATGCTCGCAAGCGCCCTTGTGGTGGGCCTTGCGATTGGCATCGCAGCGACCATCTTCGGCTACAGCAACCTCGCAACCGTGAACGTCAACTGGTCGGTTTTCCACGTCGACGGAGTGCCCTTGTGGACGGTCGCCTTGGTTCCGCTCGCACTGGTCCTTGTCGCCGGCACCCTCTACCACTGGATGGATGGCCTTCACCACTTCAGCGAGCACATGCGCCACCGCCGGCGCGTACACGAGCTCGAGGCCGAAATCGTCTCGCTGCGGGCACACCTCGACCACGTGCTCGAGATGCCGGACCACTCAACCTCCAGCCTCCCATCCAGGCGGATCGTGGCCGAACCGCCGGCGCCGGTCGACGAAGCCGATGCACCCGCGCTGCCTGAGCCCGCCGCTCACGACGTGTCTGCGCCGGCGAACGGATCCAGGACGGTCCATCGGTCTCAGCGCTCAAAGCGGGCCACGCTCTCGGTGGCTGATGAGGCCCCAGAGCCGGACTCGACCCCAATCGCGACCAACGGCGGCCAGGAGACCGCTTCCACAGAATCCGTCACCGAGGCTTAGACGGAATGTCCGATCGCCGCAGAGCCGGTCGCCTCGTCGTCCCGACCGAGCAGGCGCCGGCCGACAAGGCGCTGCTCGAGCGCAACGCTATCGAGGAGCTCAGCCACCACGCCGACCCCTGGCGCGTGCTCCGCATCCTCTCTGAGTTCGTGGAGGGTTTCGATGCACTGGGTCAGGTGGGGCCGGCCGTCACCGTGTTCGGATCTGCCCGCTCCAAGCCGGACGACCCCTACTACAAGGACGGGGTCAAACTCGGAGCGGCGCTCGCCCGGCGCGGTTTTGCCGTCATCACGGGCGGGGGCCCGGGGATCATGGAGGCGGTCAACAAGGGCTGCCACGAGGCAGGCGGGCTGTCGGTCGGCTGCAATATCGAGCTTCCGCAGGAGCAGTCGCTGAACAAGTACGTCGACCTCGGCGTCGAGTTCCGGTACTTCTTCGTGCGCAAGAACATGTTCGTCAAATACGCGCGGGGGTTCGTCATCTTCCCCGGTGGGATTGGCACGCTCGATGAGCTGTTCGAGTCGCTGACCCTGGCCCAGACCGGAAAGATCGACCACTTCCCGATCGTGCTGTACGGCACGAGCTACTGGCAGGGGCTGCTGGACTGGCTCGAGGACGTCGTGCTGAGCGCCGGCGCGATCGCCCCAGACGACCTCAAGCTGCTGAGCTTCACCGACGACCCGGAGGAGGCCGCCGAGATGGCGACCCGCCCGATTCCGGTGAAGGTGGTGGAGCCGCGCGAGCAGACTGGGGAAGGCAAGGCGGACCCGTTATAGCCGCGAACGCCCCGCTCGACCTCTTCTTCCTCACCGACGGCGCGCAGACAGCCGACTCCATCGCGCTGAGGATGGCCTCGTTCCTCGATGGGGCCGCGAAGACGCTGGACATCGCCCTGTACGACCTGAGGCTGGAGGATGCACCGGGCAACACGTTGTTCGGCGCCTTCGAGGCAGCGCTGAAGCGTGGTGTTGCGGTGCGTCTCCTGTTCAACCAGGACCACGCCCAGGCCATCCCCGTCCCGCCGCCACCAGAGATCGACTGGGCGTTCGTCGACCGGCTCAAGGCGATCGGCGTGCAGATCAAGCCCGTCTCCGGCATCCCCGACTTAATGCACCACAAATACGTGGTGCGCGACGCCGGCACCGCGCAGGCCGCGTTGCTCACCGGGTCGACGAACTGGACGAACGATTCGTGGACCCGCGAGGAGAACGTCATCCTCACGATCGCCTCAGGAGAGATCGCGACCGATTACCTTGCGAATTTCGAAGAGCTGTGGCAAGAACCGGTGGTCGCCACCTCAGGCCGCATCTCGGCCGGCTGGTCGTCGCTGGCTGACGGCACCGAGGTGCGTCCTTACTTCTGCCCGGGACGCGCGATGAAGCTCGTCCACGCGATGGCCAGGTCGATCGCCTCCGCCGAGAAGCGCATCCGCATCTGCTCGCCGGTGATCACGTCGGGCCCGATTCTGGGCACGCTGGCCGAGGTCGTCGAGCATCCCGGCCTCGACATCGCCGGTGTGTACGATGCGACTCAGATGGACGAGGTGCAGCGCCAGTGGGGTGCGCAGACGACGTCCGCCTGGAAGATCACAGCCTTCCACTCCATCGCGGCGGCGGTGAAGTTCGGCGCGAAGCACTCGACTCCGTATGCCAAGGGGACGGTGCACGACTTCATGCACGCGAAGATCCTCGTCACCGACGACTATGTCTACGCCGGGAGCTTCAACCTCTCGCACAGTGGTGAGATGAACGCCGAGAACGTCATCCAGATGCACAGCGCCGCCGTCGCCGAATTGTGCGCCGCTTATATCGACCGCGTGGCGGCGCGGTACGGCGGCGCTCCACTTCCGGTGCAATCGAGCTGAGCCCTCGGGTCCTCTGGCTCGTCGCCGCCGGCGTGGCCATCGTGGCCGTGGTGCTTGTGCTGCTGGGCCCGCACGTCCGGCCCCCGACCGGGACGCTCCTCGTAGCGGTCGCGGGACGGACGGAGGCATCGCTTGCGCGCTCGCCGCTGATGATCCACGACGTTCACGGCGGCGGTCAGTGGGTCGCGCTGGGCGACGTCTCGGGCGTCGCGCCGGCGGCACCCGCGGAACGGGAGGTTGCGACGGTCTCGATTCCGGCCGGCGCTTACGACTGGGTGCGTCTTGGCGGCGACATCCAGAAGGTGCCGATCACGATCACGGCCGGACAGGTGGAGCCTCTGCTGCTTGGGATCGAGTCGGGCCATCTCATCGCCGGAGCCGCGTACGCCGGGAACGACGAGGTCAACCTGGGGCTCGGCGAGCTGGGCGGCAAGTTCGTGGCCATGCCCCCCTACGAGCTCACAGACCAGGGCGGCCAGCCGTTCAACCCGGTGACCACGGCCGGCAAGGACCTGGTGATCGCCTCGTTCAACACCACCTGCCACGAAACCTGCCCGCTCTACACGGCGCTCTTCTTCGAGCTAGCTCAGCACCTTCCGGCCGGCGTGGAGCTGGCTGAGGTCACGACCGATCCCAACACCGACACCCCGTCCGGCCTCAGCGACTACTCGCGCAAGGTCGGTGCGTCCTGGACGTTCGCGACCGGCGGCGCCGACGCGCTCGGCGCGTTCTGGAAACCGTTCGGGGTGGAGCTCGCCGCCGGCGACGTCCACGTTTCGACCCTCGCGCTGGTCGACCGGCACGGATACGTGCGCCTCGTGTATCGCGGGGTGCCTGACGTCGGCGGTGGAATGCCGCCGGGCCTCATCACCAGCTTGAGCGCCCAGGGGCTGCACAACCTTGCCTCGGGCGGGGACGGCTGGGGCGCGCCGGACGTGCTCCAGGCGCTCGCGACGATCGCGGGACCGCAGCAGCCTGCGGCCGCCGCCGGTGGCAGCGCCCCGTCGTTCACGTTGACCGGCACGGATGGCCGGCAGGTCACCCTGGCGAGTCTTGCCGGAAAGAGCGCGGTCATCAACTTCTGGGCCAGCTACTGTCCGCCCTGCCGGGCCGAGATGCCCTTGTTGCAAAGACTGGTGGGGCAGCGATCCGACATACAGCTCGTCCTGGTCGACGAGGGCGACAGCAAACAGGCGGCGCGCGATTTCCTGGGCTCGCTTCACCTGAGCCAGCCGGCGCTGCTGGACTCCACCCTCAGCGTGGGACACGCGTACGGCGCAATCGCCCTGCCCACGACGGTGTTTGTGCGGGCCGACGGCACCATCGCCGCCCGGCATGTCGGACAGCTCGACGAAGGGGTGCTCGCCGCGCAGCTCACGACTCTGGGAAACTAGGTCGCCCATGGACGGAGTCAAGCTGTTCCGCCGTCTCGCCGTCGTGACGGCGATCTTCGCCTACCTGCAGATTGCCCTCGGCGGCCTCGTGCGCGTTTCAGGGTCGGGGCTCGGCTGTCCCGACTGGCCGCTTTGTCACGGAAAACCGTATCCGCCCGCCAACCTGCACTCGATCATCGAGTACTCGCACCGCGCCGTCGGGAGCTTGACCGGTGTCCTCATCATCGCGACCGTGATCCTCGCCTGGCTTGTATGGGATGGACGGCGACCGATGGTCGCCTGGCTCGCCACCGCTTCGCTGATCGGCGTGGTGGGTGAGGGGTTGCTGGGAGCCGGCGTGGTCGCGAACGAGCTCGCCTCCTGGCTCGTGCTCATCCACCTGGGCCTCGCGATGATCATCCTCGGCTTCCTCGTCGCGACCGCCGTGATGTCGATGCCGCCCTCGCCTGGAGCCGGCCATCCGGGCTTTCGACGCCTGGCCGCCATCGCGGTGGGGGCAACTTTTCTGCTGCTGCTCACCGGCTCGACCATTGTTGCCAGCGGGGCTGACACCGCCTGCCGGGCGTGGCCGCTCTGCGGAGCCGGCCTGACGCCCGACTTTGGGGGTGTGAACGCTTTCACGATGCTTCATCGCGGTTCGGTGTTGGTGGTCGGAGCGCTGCTCGTCCTCGTGCTCGTTCGGGCGGCCAGGCTGCCGGGTCTCAGGGTGGCTGCGATCGCCACGCTCGCTGTTTTCGCCTTGCAGGTTGTCGGGGGCGCAGGCGCCGCTGTAACCGATGCCGCTTTCTTCAACGGATTTCACGTCGCCCTGGCCACGCTGGTCTGGGCGGGCGTGCTGGCCACCGCCGTGCTCACTCTGCCGCGCGTTGACGAGAACCCGGACAGGTCACGCCGGAACCGATTGGTTGCGTTTCTGGCGAGGTCTGGCGAATGGCCGTAGAAGAAAGGGCCCGCATGACTCCGGTGACCGCCTCCGCACGGCGAAGCCTCGCGAGCGTCGCACGCGACTACGCGAGCCTGCTCAAGCTGCGCATCGTCGCGCTCCTGGATGCGACCGCGATCGGCGTCATGATCCCCGCCGCTCACGGGCATCCTCGACTCGCCGCGGTGATGGCCGTGCTGGTGGGCGGCACCCTGGCGGCCGGGGGCGCGCACGCTGTCAACTGCTGGTTCGACCGTGACATCGATGCGGCGATGAGCCGGACCCGGCGTCGCCCGCTGCCCGCGGGCCGCATTCCGCCGTGGCATGCGCTGGCGATCGGGGTCGCGCTCAACGCCCTCGCCTTCGCGATCCTGTGGGAGGGGGCCAACCTGCTCGCGGCGAGTCTCGCACTGGTGGGCACTCTGATCTACGTTTTCGTGTACACGATCTGGCTCAAGCGAGCCACGCCTCAGAACATCGTCATCGGCGGGGCGGCCGGAGCGGTCCCTCCGCTGGTCGGCTGGGCCGCGGTCACGGGCCACCTCGACGTGACAGCTCTCGCCCTGTTCGGCGTCATCTTCTTCTGGACGCCGCCGCACGTCTGGGCACTCGCGCAGATGATCAAGAAGGACTACGCCCGCGCTCATGTCCCGATGCTGCCGGCGATCGGTGGCGAAAGATCCGCCAAGCGCCAGAGCATCGTGTACGCGGCGCTCACCGCGGCGGTGAGCGTGGTCCCGTTCTTCACGGGGTCGGCCGGGGTGGTTTACCTCGCGGGAGCCGCGGTGCTGGGCGCCGGGCTGGTCGGTATCACGCTGCTGGACCTCCACGGCAGGCGATGGACGAAGCGCGTCTTCACCTACTCGCTCGTCTACGTCGCGCTGCTCTTCACCCTGTTTGCCGTGTCCCCGTTCGTGCCCTAGCGATGGAGATCGTCCGCCTGCACCTGGCCACGATCGGGGCGATGAACGACATCCCCGTGCACGGTTTCGTGATCAAGCACCCGCGGGAGGGCGCGATCCTGGTTGACACCGGCGTGGGCTATCCGACGGAGCTGCTCCCGGAGTGGAAGGTCGTCAACCGCCATGCCGCCGACGCTCTGGCGGAGCACGGCCTCAGCCCGGCTGACGTGCGCATCGTCATCAACAGCCACCTTCACTTCGACCACTGCGGCCAGAACGCCGTGTTCAAGCACGCGCCGTTCTACGTCCAGCGTGCCGAGCTGGACCGCGCCCGCAGCGCGAACAACATCGTCTCGCAGTGGTTCGATTTCGCCGGCGCGCGCTTCGAGCTGCTCGACGGCGACGCGCAGATCGCCGAGGGCGTGCGCGTTGTGGCGACGCCGGGTCACACTGTGGGACATCAGAGCGTCATCGTCGACATGCCGGACGGCGGGGCGGTGATGATCGGCGACGCGGCGTACACCCCGGACATCTATCGCGAGATCGATGACGCCGACCTGACCGACTGGAATGGGCAGTACGCGGACCGGGATGCCTGGTCGGATTCGCTGCACAGGCTGCACGAGATGCATCCGCACCAGGTCCACTTCTGCCACGACACGCGGGTGGTGCACGGGTGAGCTTCGGGCCGCTGGTCAGCGCCGGCTGGTTGCGGGAACACATCGGGGATCCCGATGTGAAGGTCATCGACTTTCGCTGGTACCTCGCCGGGCGCGCGCAGGGCGCATTGCCGGACGGTAAGGGCCGCGATGAATATCTTCGCGGCCACATTCCGGGCGCCTTGTTCGTCGACCTCGAGGCCGTGACCGGCACTCGAGGCGGAGGCCGGCATCCTCTCCCGGCGGCCTGGCAGGTGCAGGACGAGATGCAGAAGGCGGGAGTGGACGACGTCACGAAGGTGGTCGTGTACGACGACGCCGGAGGATCGGTCGCCGCGAGGATGTGGTTTCTCCTGGGCTGGTTCGGACATGGCGCGCAGGCGGTGCTCGACGGAGGCCTCCAGGCGTGGGGCGAGCCCCTCGAGACCCGCATCCCATCTGTTATCCGCGGCGCGTTTCGCTCCAGGCCGCCGGACCGGACCCGGATTCTCGACTTCGACGGGGTGCGGCAGCTCGAGGACGTCCCGATGCTCGACGCGCGCGCCGGCGAGCGGTACCGCGGCGAGAAGGAGCCAGTCGATCCGAAGGCGGGCCACATCCCTGGGGCGCTGAGCGCGCCCTGGATGGAGAACCTGGGGGCCGACGGGCGTTTCAAGTCGCAGGGCGAGCTGCTCGCTCACTTCTCCCGGCTCGGGGCGGCCGATGGCGCCGTGGTTTACTGCGGCTCGGGGGTGAATGCGTGCCACGACCTCCTGGCGATGGAGCTCGCCGGGGTGTCTAACGGCCGCCTTTACGCCGGCTCCTGGAGCGACTGGTCGCAACATGACGCGCCGGTCGCCACCGGCAAAGAACCCGGGTAGGGGGACCCCTTTCAACTAGGATCTTGGCGTGATTCTCAAAGGCAAGAAGATCCTGATCGCCGGACTCTCGGACCGCCGGAGCATCGGTTACTCGATCGCCGTCGAAGCTCAGCGAGAGGGAGCGGAGCTGATCCTTACGAGCTTCGGCCGGATGATGACGATCACCCAGATGACCGCGAAGAAGCTCGACCCGATCCCGGAGATCCTCGAGATGGACGTGCAGAAACCGTCCGACATCGCGGCCGCCGCGAAAGCAGTCGGAGAGCGTTGGGACAGGATCGATGGCTTGGTTCACTCTGTGGCGTACGCGCCACCGGACGCCCTCGGTGGAAATTTCCTGAACACGCCCTGGGAAAGCGTGGCAACCGCGCTGCAGGTGAGCGCGTTTTCGTTTAAGGAGCTGGCTGCCGGATTTCTTCCTTTGATGAAAGAGCACGGCGGTTCGTTGATTACTCTCGATTTCGATAATTCGACCCAGGCGTGGCCGAAATACGACTGGATGGGCGTGTCAAAAGCCGCGCTGGAATCAGTGACCCGCTATCTCGCGCGCGACCTCGGACGCTACAAGATTCGGGTCAACGCGATCTGCGCAGGGCCTCTGGCAACGCTCGCGGCGAGCGGAATTCCAGGGTTCAAGGACTTCGAAGAGGTGTGGGAACATCGCGCGCCGCTGGGTTGGAGCCTGCAGGACAAATCGCCCGTCGGCCGCGCTGCGTGCGCCCTGCTCTCGGACTACTTGAACATGACCACAGGCGAGCTTTTGCACGTCGACGGTGGGTACCACGCGATGGGGGCTGAACTCCCGCCGGTCACAGACTAGGGGCCCCCGCGAAGAAGCCCCGCAAACTCAGAGGCAAAGCCGTGAGTTTGCGGGGACCCCTCTCACGGCGTAGCCTCTGAGTTCGTGGGGTTTGTCGATTGACCCTACATGTTGTGCCCAGGACCGGACAAGGGCGCAACATCATGCTAGGCTCTCTCAAATTCTCCTTTGGAGGGATGCAGTTTGCGGGAGTGCCTGGTGATCTATGTGGACGCCGCTCTCGACAAGAACGGCCGGGCCGGATGTGGCCTGGCCGTTTTTGTTAGGGGCCGCGCGGTGTATACGGAATCGTTCGGCTTTTCGCATCTTGGCGGGTCCGCTCAGCTCGAGGCGCACGTGTGCGCGGGCGCCCTCGATCTCGCCGCCGCGCGCTGGCCTTATCACCGCGTGATCGTTCGCACGGATTGCGCACCAGTGGTGCGCAGTCGCATGCCGTCCAGCGACAGTTTTCGCATCGCGGTGCATGAGGTTCGCGAACGATGCAGGCGCGGTTGGCGCGTCGTTCGTTATGTGAGCCGTAAAGCGAATCCTGCACACGAACTTGCACGCGAAGGACTCAAGAGTCTGTCGAGACAACAGGTGCTCGTGGCGGCATAGACTGGGGTCTTCAGGCCAGATTCTTTAGACACCAGGAGCCCATATGTCAGCAGACGAGTCAGCGCAAGGTCAGGGTGCTGTGGCCCGTCGTGGCCGCCGCGGACGCCCGCCTGGCGGGGGAAGCACAACCGCCACACGCACGCGACGCAAGAGGCTCGGCGGTCCGGAGCTGACCGAGCAGCTCAATCACATGGTCGCCGAGCTCATCAAGGAAAACCGGAAGCTGAAGCGCCAGGTCCTGAAGCTCACGGAGCGCGGTACGAAGGTCGCGAGCAGCACCGTCGACCGGACGCTGCGCACGATCCAGCGCCGGGTGCAGAAAGCTCTGACCGCGCCGGCGAAGCGGCGGCGCAGGAAGACCGCGGCGACCGCGACGACTCGCAAGAAGCCCGTGACGCGGAGGCGGAAGAAGACCAGCTAGTCCCTCCCACCATGTGGGGAGGGTGGCCCGGCTCGGCAGAGCCCGGCCGGGTGAGGACTAGACCGGACGGCCGGCCTTGGCGGCCTCGGCTTCCATGTGCTTGGCCGTCCTGTAGGCGTCGACGATGCTGAAGAGCCACAGCGTCCCGCCGCCGAGCTCCATGGGTATGCCGACGACTGCGCCGATCGCGGTGAGGTCCAGGTCAAGCCCGAAGAACTGAAGCCCTCCGATGCCCAGCAGGTACGCCAGACCTTTCATGTTGTGGCCAAGGTAGAAATGCCCACATCCGGGGAGCACCGCCAGCGCCGCAGCAGTCAGCGGGCTCTTGTGGCTCGTCGTGACCGCGCCCCGGTAGCTGCCTGACGCGGGTGCCCCACAACGAGGGCAAGGTGCGTTTGGGTTGACCAGGAAAGAACCGCAGCGACCGCAGAAGACATCAGCAGCCATGTCGACTATTAAACAATTAGACGTGGCCGGTAGGCCGGATTTACTCCGGCCGTCCAGACGAGTTGAATGCCATCTGGCGTCACCGGGAGTGATATTCGGCAATCCCATCGCAGGGAAGATGAGCAGGGCCGCCGGCGGCGCCGACCGGGCGATGCGATCAGTAAGTCCCATCCTGATCGCGCTTGCGCGCAGAAGGAACCGTCCTGGTTCCTTCTCATTCTTCTGCCCGGTTTTGATAGCCTCCAAATCGTGGATCTGGGCTTTACCGCGGAAGAGGAAGCCTTCCGGAACGAGGTTCGAGCGTGGCTCGATCTCAACCTCCCGGCCGAGTGGCGGCATCGCGGAGTGGGCGGCTACCGCGAGGACGACGACACCGAGCTGCAGCGCCAATGGCAGAGCAAGCTTCACGAAGGCGGGTGGCTGAAGCTGGCGTGGCCTCGCGAGGCCGGCGGCCGGGCCGCCACGCCCGTCATGCAGGCGATCTACCAGGAGGAGATGGCGAAGTCCGGAGCTCCAATCATCCTCGGCCGCCTCGGAGTCAGCCTGCTGGCGCCGACGCTTCTCGTGCACGGGTCGCAGTGGCAGAAGGACGAGTACGTCGACAAGATCCTGAATGGAGAGCTGATCTTCTGCCAGGGGTTCAGCGAACCCGACGCCGGCAGCGACCTCGCCGGGCTGAGGACGCGTGCCGAAAAGCGCGACGGAGGATGGGTGCTGAGCGGACAGAAGACCTGGTCGAGCGGCGCTCACTACGCCGACAAGAGCTTTCTTCTTGCGCGCACTGACGCCGGCCCGGACGCCCATCACGGAATCGGGTTCTTCCTGGTCGACATGCACCAGCCCGGGGTCGAGGTGCGGCGGATCCGCCAGATGACCGGTGGCGGCGAATTCTGCGAGATCTTCCTTTCGGGCGCCGTGGTGGACGACCGCGACATGGTCGGCGACCCCGGCGCGGGCTGGAAGATTGCGATGACGGTGTTCGGCTTCGAGCGCGGCGGCCTCGCGCAGGCGGCGCGATTCGAACGGGCCGTCGAGCAGCTGGCGAGCCTCGCCCGCGAGCGTGGAGTCGGAGCCGACGTACGCGTGCGCCAGCAGGTCGCGCAGGCTCAGATCGAGGCGCATGTCTTCCGGCTGATCGGTCTTCGCAACCTGACGAAGGCGCAGCATGGCCAGGCGCCCGGCGCCGAAGCAAGCCTCACGAAGCTCTACTGGAGCGAGATGGACAAGCGGATCCAGGAGACCGCTGTCAGCGTCGAGGGCCCGTATGGCGCGCTCGCGCCAGATTCTCCCTTTGCGATCGAGGACGGGCGCTGGCAGTACGGCTGGATGTGGGCCCAGGCGGAGACGATCTACGCCGGGTCGTCTGAGATCCAGCGCAACATCATCGCGGAGCGCGTGCTGGGGCTCCCTCGAGGACGATGAACACGACGACCTCCGTCATCGATCGCCTGCGCGCCAGGATTGGGCAAGACGGCCCGCCGGTCGAGGCCGTGGTGGAAGCCGGCCACCTGAGGCGGTTCGTGGAGGCGATCGGCGACCCCAACCCGCGATGGGCGCAGGAAGCGCCGCCGACTTTCCTCGTGGCGCTCGCGCCCGCCTCGATGCACCTCGCCGAGGCGGAGGAATATGGAAAAGGCTGGCTCAACGGCGGCAACCGCTTCGAGTATTTCGAGCCTGTGAAGGTGGGGGACCGGATCACGGCGACCGGCCGCGTGGCAGATGTCTACGAGAAGACCGGATCCAGCGGCAGCCTGCTCTTCATCATTTTCGAGACCGAGTACGTCAACCAGCACGGCCGGACCGTGGCGAGGCTGCGCGGGACGGCGATCCGGCGATGACCATGAAAGTCGGAGACGAAATCCCCGAGCTGGTCAAGCATCCGACCACGCGCCAGCTCGTGCAGTACGCCGGCGCGCAGGGCGACTTCTACGAGATCCACTACGACCAGGCGTACGCCCAGAGCGTTGGGCTGCCAGGAGTGATCCTCCATGGTCTGCTCAAGGCGGGCTTTCTCGGGCAGCTCGTGACGGACTGGCTGGGTGATCGCGGGACGCTCAAGACCTTCGAGGTGAGCTATCGAGGCATCGACCAACCCGGCCGGCCCTACGCGTGTCGCGGCCGGGTGACGAAGGTCGACGGCGATCAGGTCGAGCTGGAGGTCTGGGGTGAGGATTCGGCCGGCAACCGTACGACCGTCGGCGCCGCGACGGTCGAGATGAAAGGCTGAGATCGAGCCCAGGCGAGCCCGCGCATGACGAGCAGAACCGAGGCGTCGATCACGCAGTAGCCGCCCGCGATCACCGAGGGAGGGTTGCCCGACGGGATGTGGGTCCACGGCGCGACCGGCAGCCACGCCCAGTTGCCGAATGACGTGCCGAAGATCTCGAGCTCACCGGTGGCGATGAATATGGCCGAGAACAGCGCCCAACGCGGCGAGCGCAGGACGAAGTAGGCGAAGACTGGAAGGCACAGCGCGCCCTGTACGTCGACGCGGCCTGTGATCACGGGCAGGATGGTCAAGCCCGCCAGCGCCCAGGTGGTGGCGCCCGCGAGCACGACGTGCGCGACGCGCTTCCCGTACTGGAGCACGACCGGCGTCCGCGCCGCGAGCAGGCCGAACAGGTAGACCATCCCGTGGCCGGGCGGCACGAACAGCGGGACGTTGTGCAGGCGGTAGCGATACACGCCCCAGATCAGCGAGCCGAAGATCTCGAACCCGGTCGCGACGATCACGCAGGTCCACACCTGCAGGCGCTGCTCCTTGGGCGCCTTGAGCGCTGCCACGTAGAGCACCGCGAAGGTGAGAAGCCCCAGCATCCACTGCTGCCACAGCGCGGTGATCCTGCTGTCCGCGAGCAGCAGGATCGGGGTATAGGTCAGCAGGTAGGCGTGCAGCCAGTACGGCCGCACGCCACCCGCTATTCGTTTCGCAGAATCGATTATTTGATCGTTCCGCGCTCGTCGATAAGGCTACCCTGCAGATGCCAGCCACCCGCCGAGTACGTGGCCAACTGCTGCTGCATGATCGGGAAGTGGTCGGTGGAGGTGGTCTTGACCACGATCCCTGGGAGCAGGAACGGGTTGTTGGTCTCGTTCAGTTGGCTGGAGGCGATCTTCATCACGTTGGCACGGGTCATGTTCGACCCCGCCTGCTTGAGCACGTCGACCATCGTGAAGGCGGCGGCGACACCGTAGATGTTGTTG